>NZ_JBJQMC010000019.1:0-104334 GCF_046486085.1 Escherichia sp. WS568 | reverse complement strand
CAGTAGTGAAGTAGTGATTCACGACTTCAAGGCGCTTTTCAAAAGGGTATTTTGGCTTTGACATATCAGGGGCTATTCCATTTCATCGTCCAACAAAATGGGTGCAGTACAGGTTAATTGAAAAATTACTCGGGGCTTTCTGCTTTTACCACAGTCAAACAGTGTTACCGCTGGCTGGGGCAAAAGCCTCCAGCACCAGCGTCATTATATCACTCTGCCCTGATCAGCCAAACACCCTGCCTGCATAAATCATTGATTTATAATTTATTTGACATGAGTCACTTCCGGTTGTCGGAGACAGTCTTTTTACACTAAAGAAAAGGGTAACGGGCAGCTGCTTGGTCGGAACATACAGTGCAGTTCCTGCCCGTTTAATTTCCGGATGCAATGGTAGGATCAGGAGGCACTGGTTCCGTTGATTAGGGAAAGCTTATGTGCCTGAATACGGCTGTATTCGAGATGGGATGGAATATTACAGATGCGCTCCAGTCGATCATGCAGCCTCGTGTAGGTCAGTCGATGAATACCGGACATTTCATCAAGTAGCCAGCGCTTGATGTAAGGGTTACAGGAAAGCCGGGCAAGATCGTCGTCATCCACTTCGTCAAAGAACCAGTACTGCTCCATCGGGACTACCTGAAATATCCACGGCCGGGGATAGTCCCCTGTGACAACCAAAAACCATGCGAGAAAGCATAGACACAGCTCAACGATCATCAGCATCGAAAATTGCGAATAACTTAGACCAGGCACATAGGGTGAACTATCCGCAACATACCCCCTGAACAATTCCGCCACAAGGTAGCCCAATAGCGACAAGGCCAGCATCAGGGTCAGGATTAATCCCCCATTAAACGCTACCGAAGCCTTTTGAACCCGATCAGGTGCTGTCCGGCTGCGATAGTTGGTCACTACTCTTTCTACAAGTGCCCTTATGGCAGCCTGTTCTTTACTGACATCAGCTCCGGAAAAACCGGACGGGCTTTTATTTAATTCAGTCATACCCCACTCCTGTTATGTGCTCTACTGAACAAACACGTAGATCATACAGAGCTCACGGACGCACTCCTGCCAGATAAAGGAGGGAATTTGGCTGTAAGACGGTTAGCCAACAGTTCAGGTTATGCGTGGGATCCGGCCAGTCAGAAAGGATTCCGTTATTAACAGGCAAGGTTAAAGGCAGATGGACGTTGAAATTGTGGATGCTAAAAGGGGTATTACTCTTTTTCCTGCATAGCGGCTTTTTCAGCCCGGGTGGCCAGGCGAGCATTTCCGAAAGGTTCACGGACAAGCAGGGGCTTCTCCTTCTTCCAGCCCCTGATAGCCGTTTCTCCAAAACGACGTGGTGCATTGCCGTTCCAGCGAGCAATCACATGATTATCATGAATTTCTATAATGACAACGGGGTGGACAATGACCGTTGTAATGGTGGTATTTCCCATTTTGGTACGGGTTACAGACCAAACCTGCATCCCGGATTCCAGCTGGCTGATTTTCATATTATATCCTTAAGCCAACACGAACTGCGCCACAAAAATTAATGTGGCGCAATTTACCATAAACAATAAACATCAGATACCCGTGAAGAGATTTCCCTTTATTTTAAAATTCTTCTGGAGAAAAAATGATATTTCCAGAAGAAGTCAGCGAAATTCAGAAACGGCCATCACAATGGTGCTGCGCTGACGCTGGCGTTCTGCCTTGCGCTGCCTGCGGCGATAGATCTATTTTGCGCTGACGTAAGGGCAGTCCTCACGGGTATACCAGCAGCAGCCGCAAGGTTCGGGCCGGGGTTTTCCGGCAAGTCCAAATGGTTTCATCAAGTCACCTTTTTAATATTTTTAATGGCAAGATACTTCCCTAACACATTGTTTTATCGCATATAACGCTGTTGCATAAACAGATACAGATAACCCTCAGGAGAAAACATGCAAAGGTTATCAGTGATAACCGCATCCAGATACCGAGTGTCAGTCTGTAAACGTTTTATCACCAGAAAATGTGCTGCCGCAGCCTTAATGCCAGAACTACCGTTTACAACATTATGTATACCCGCTTCGAATAACGAACGAGCATGAATTACCTTTTCCCGGGCCGCTTCGATCTCCGCATTAATAACGCATTGCCGCGCCTGGATGACTGCCTCTCCGGTTAAATCGCGGAAATTCATTAGAGATGTGATCATGATTAACTCTCCAGATTATGTGGAATCATTATAACAACTGGCATCCCGCCACAAATAACCTGAGAAAAATTCTTTGAAATATTCCTATATATAAGGAATTACAGTCGGAAAAGAAACGATGAAATAGCGCCGACCGCTTAAAATCGATAAATTAAAATGGACGGCACTGGAATGAAAAACTGAAAGTAGTAAGACCGTAATTATCCTTCACGGATGTAAGCTTTATAAGAGGAGTACTGGCAAAGCTTTGCCAAGTACTTCGGCGGTTGTGTCTACGATTTTACGGATGTCATCGATCTGCGAAGGCTTATTCAACACCACCGTAAAAAGCTCTCCTTCGTTATCAGCCTGCTCGCAGTTTCCGTATCGGCTCCCGTCGTACAGCTGCACAATACGTGACATAGAAGACTTTGTTTGTTTCATGGCTTTGCACCTGCTTTTAGGCAGTTTGGTTACTGGTTATCAGAAGCTGGTTTCATGCGCTTCCGGCTGGGACACGAACTGGTATTTGACGCCGCCAGGCACACCTACTGCTTCGGCAATAGAGTCGCAAAGCCGCGATAAATCATTTAGTGTCATCGGATATTCAATATCTACAGAATATAAAGCACCTGCATTTTCAGCATCTTCGATGTTTTTATACTGGGCACTAAATATAGCAATGGTCTGAATTTCGTGGTTATGCATGAACCGGTCCTTATTAAATTATAAAAGCCACCCGAGAGTGGCCTGAGTTGAAACTTAAATCTGTGAAGTATTTTTGAGAGATTTTTTGCGATCCAGATGCCGGGCAACAATGGTTCCGATAACAAGTAGCATGATGACCGCACTGAAGAAGGTGCTGTCAGGGACGCCCTGGAAAAAATCACTGAAACTGTAAACAATAAAAATCAATGCGCAAAAATAGAAAACGATACGAACATAAGGGGTAAAAAACATTTTCATCGGTTGCCTTCCATTCAGGGAGAATTCTCAGTAATTACATCACACCTGAAGAGAAACTATTTTCGTATAAATGAGCATTTTCGACATATCAGAGGGGGGGTTTACTCATAAATGAGGTAGTAAGGGTCACACTTGAGGTGAAAGTTACTTTCCTGGCTGCGAACGAACTATCTCAAATGTTAGAGGTGTGCGTTCGCCTTGAGAGCCTCATGCCCTGAGGAGCTCAACTTGAGCCGATAGTATAAACCTGGCTCCAGATGGCTTGCTGGCTGGCATAACTCCACGAGGCCGAGCCGGAACAGGACCGGAGAGCTCCTGCACGTCACATCATCAGGATTCCCCATAAACGTACGCCGTTCTCTGGCCCGTCTGAAATTGCCAGAGATATCATAGACCGTGCCGGATGCCATCCGTCGTAACACGTAAATCTGTGCCATTGTAAGCTTCTGGGCGGAACTGCTTAAACCTGACATACCTTCCCCTCCTTATATAAAACAATCCGCCAGCAGCTCGACTGGCGGACAATGTTTGACTGGCAACAGCAAGGACATACTATTTAGTGACAAGTTTGATCTTGGTTTCACTCATTCGAAGTCGAAACTCCTGAAAACCCTGCTCTACCGCTAACTCCAGCCACTCAACGGGAATGGTATAGCTACAATCAGACCCACCCAAAGCGGCATCACAAGCGTAATCCCAGTCCTCATCCAGTTTTGGATTCATCCCCTGGGCGTAAGCCACAGTATCGCGGGATGCGGGAGAGCCCTCAAGCTCAGCATTAGTGATCAGGTATACACCATGACTGTGCGCGAGAAGCACTTTTGGCACCAGATGTGTGCTGGCAATTTTTGAGGATGAGGGAAAGAAAACCCTACCAGCTTTACGCGCCTCTTCTTCAGTCTGTCCCTCAGCGTTAAGGAGGGCTCCCCCCGGATAGCATGCCGGGTCATAGATCTGATCTGCGGTGACCGAAAACGTTTTTGCGGTGCGAATTTCTTCGATCAGTTTATTAATATCCGCCATTTCAAATACGAGAGTGGTCACAGGCTTACTCTCCCTCTTCAGTGGACAACATCAGATACTTTGTTGCCAGCAGAAGCTCTCCCACATCCTTGAGGGACAATTCAGCTTTGCCTTCTACGGCAAGCTGCAAGCGCTGTCGAATTGCATGAACAGAATCTGAAGATAAAGATGCCATTTTGCGCAAAACGGCATTAGCCTTTTCTACAGCAGGATACAGAATTTCTGAGTTGGTATTATCTTCGTCATTATCAAAGATAATTTCAGAATCCATATTGATGTTATCTTCAAGCCAGCTTGAAAGCACTTCAAGTAATGACATCACCTTTTCAATTTGCATATCGCCTCCTCTGTTAATGTGAAACAAATATAACAAAGTGGCTTACCCGGCTAATAACCTGAGCAGAAAGTTTTCGCACTTTGTTTGAAAACAACTTTTCTGCTCAGGTTAATGTTAAAGTCGCTGTGTAAAAGATAAAGGGCACTAAAGATGATTTAAGCATCAAACAGACTAAATCGGATTCCGTCTTTTATATCGCTTTTAAAATAGAATGAATGAAATATAAATTTAGCGTTTATGATTGAACGCTGTAGAGGTTGATTTATCCAGTGATATTCAGTTTGGGGCCTTAAAAAGGTTTTATTTTGGATTCGAATTACAAAGGGAGCACCGACATTTTTCTGGGGGCTCCCGCAGAGAAAAAGCGGTGAGGCTATGAAGACGAAGAGGAGGTATTCGACGAAATACTGTATGGCCACAGGAGAGCTTCAGCACCCATATCCTGCCGTCTCGCTCGCCTGTAATGATTTCAACATGTACAACGTCATACCACGTAGTTGTATTTCTCACTTTGTTTATGCTTCCTGACACCGTGTGAACGCAATCTTCGTCTGGATGCGTTCATAGATGGAAAACTGCCTTTCAATGGAACCGGCATTAGACAGTAATTCATGAAGCTCAGCAGAGTCTGTATCGGGAACGATAGCTACAGAAACTCCATATCTCCGTCCAATTTTGATTAGGTGCGCAAGCTGTTCTTTTTCGGATTCTGTGAGCATTGCCAGATCTCTTCCGGACACCTGCTCTATAAACGAACCAAGGTTTTTGGGAAAAAAGGGTTCGGCATCAGAGTTATGTGCTGGGCGCGTCTGCGGCTTATCGAAGCTATTGGGCATGAATAGAACCTATACAGTTAGAGAACTGGAGAATGGATAAAGACTCTATGAAAATCAGTTGTGCTACACTCGAATGCTAATCAAGCTTTATGATGGCTTTAGTAGGGATGGCCGTCAACTTAAACCGATAAGAAGGGAGCCATTTATCGTTAAAGTAACTTTCCCGGATGATGCTCTTTTTACGAAATAAGTTTCTCACACTCCTGTATAAGAGTCGCCCTGGAACGAGATCGACTGGCTTTGCTTAATGAAGAGCGTAGTTGATGTTCATCAACCCCATCAGCGATAAACTGACCGATTTTTGTTTCAAGCCGCTGCATTGCCTCGTAAAGCTTGGCATCCGCATTATTTTTAAGAAACCTCAGTATATAATCAGCAATAATTTGGACGGGAGTGAACTTATACATTATGTATCCTTAAGACGTTGTGTTAAATGATTCAAAAAAATTTATAACCAGACGTAAATTATTATACATAAGTAAGCACTTTAGCTAACAAGCTGGAGGAGTGAATTTCGGTTAGCAACTATATTTTAGAAGCTGATTGCTGAATAGACAAAGCCCGGCTTACCGGGCATTCATTTAATTAGATGCTAGAAATCTGACCCGTCGTCTGACTTTTATTCCAGGCAGAGTTAGGAACTAATAATGATGGCCTGGTCAGTTTGAGGAAGCCGGTTTCCTCTGATAAATGCAGGGTGGTTTAAACGAGAAGAAGAAATGGTCATCGCCAGAAATGTCTCTTCACGCGAACGCAGAAATTCCCCCCATGAATAGGTTTCCCATACGTCGTGAGAAAGGTCGGATTCCTTTATGTACCGGGATTGCATTGTTGGCTCAAAATCGACAGGGGCTAAACTGTCATAGGATGGATGAACACGGTACCCCAATCCCTCCTCCGTCTGATGGTATGCATGTGCCAAAAGGACATCGTGGGAGACCAGGTCATAGTCGTTGTCCTGAACGAGCGTTTTTACGGTATGACTAATTTCCCCAAAGCCGTCTATTTCCCAGAGCGTTATCATTGTGAACTCAGCTAAAGTTCGTGGGCTCTTTACCAGAAAGCCATTTAATGCTCGTCGCCCCTTCAGCATGCCAACGTGGTAGGTCTTGTTGGGATAGGGTTTCATTGCCACCAGCGAATCAGCTTTAAGCTCAAGTGACAATTCAGGGACAGACACGGACATGAGAGTACACTTGTTTTTCATATGGTGAAGAATACGTGGCACAAGATGCAGATACATCATTTTCTCCTTTTATGGATATAACTGGCAGATCCTCAGCAGCATCAAAATAGTTAATAGACTTTTTTAATTGGTTAACCACTGTTGATTGACTTGTTTTATGTCTCTGAGAAATTATTCGTTTTGTTTCTGTTCGTTATACTGCTCAAACCAGAAGACGACCGGTTTTACTACAATATGAAGCAAACCAAAACGTTCTGCGGTACGGAAATTCACGCTATATGCGCGAGCCCGTTCAACCTGTTTGGTAATTTCATTTCTCATTCCTTCAACACTAAAAGCTCCTTTAAAAAGGTTGCAGGGAGCGCATGATGGAAATAAGTTTTCTATTGCATGCAGTTCAGGGTGCATAACCTTACCCGTACTTCGGGCAACATGAGTTACGCCGCTGCCGACCGGGGCTCTCACCAGTTCAAAGTCGCGTCGAACAGGCTCAACATGATCGGCATGCCACCCTTTTTCAGGAAGCTTGCAACCACAATAGGCACAACGCCCCCCAAATTTCATTCGCAGCTCAGCTCGCTGTATTTTAGAGATCTTATTTTTAGGTTTTGAGAACCTACCATCAGGTGATTCCGCTTTGGATAACTTTGCTGAGGGCTCAGGTAACTCAACTAAATTCCCGTTGATATTTATCACCTTGACCATATCATTTTCCGCCTTTACTAATCTCACGGGCACAGGAGCTGGCTTAAGTAACCGCTGAAGTTAACAGCCACTGACTGCCTCTACCCAGACCTTCTGTTTATACTCAATAGGCCACCCCTCTTTATCTGCCCGGATGACGCAATCATTTACCGTGGTGCGTGACCGGATACGAACATCAAGCGGAAGCGAATCGTTATCCACACGAGCCTGTGCCTCATTTAAAATGCGTAAAAACATCTCTTTGGTCATTCAGATACCCCCTCAACTTTGCGAATTTTGATCAGATGAGGGCGATTCAGTTTACAAAGTTGTTCTGTCGCTTCATCAATCGAATTGAACCGATGAGCCTCTTCGATATTTAAAGTCCAGTATTTCGCTTTCCCTTCTCCCAGATCGGACTCAAAATAATTTCGCTTTACATCCATTTTTTTAGGCCTGCCATTTATCTTGACGACATTATGTCTGTCATCAAAAAGAAATTCGTCCCCCTCAAAAGTGATTAATACAAATGGCCCCTCAGGCTTGGAAGTCCGGGGACTTCCCATTTTCAAAGTCATACTTCAGCCTCTCGATAGAACTCATGAAACCTCAAATTAAAATGGACTCACACCACACTGATTCAGTATTCCTCCTGAACCCCATTAGGCTCTGTTGTGATTTCATATTTAATACCGCCAGGTGCTCCCACAGCGTCCGCGACCGACTCACACAGCAGCGAGAGATCGTTGAGGGTCATTGGGTGTTCAATGTCCAGCGTGAAGAGTTTCCCGGCTTGCTTGGCGGCTGTCTTGTCAGCATGTTCAGCATTAAAAAGGTATACGGTGTGTTTTTCCTGAGCGGGGGTATTTTGATTTTGCATTGATGATCCTTTTGTTTAGTTCCCCGATTCCGGGGGTGAGTGAATTAATTTAAATTTATATTTGTCTGGTTTAATTAGAACGTTTCCAGGCTATGCGTAAACAGGTAATGCAAAGGCTGTATCAACAGGATTAAAGTTACTTTTCTGGATGCAGCAACGCTTGGACATGATGTCCACATTACATCACGATCAAAGCTAAGTTTTTTTTGTATAACCCCTTCATTTTCGTGTGTTTCGCGTTTCAGACGCTTATACGACCTGCCTGACCATCCTCATCAGAAGGCGGTTTAACAGTCCTTTCGCTGTCGGGCGATTGCTATCGACATAGTAAAAACCTGTTTTGGTCGTACCGTGAGCACTGCTCAGCACCCTCAGTTCCCAGATAACGTCACGGATAACGCCGCCATTTTCTGGCTTAAGGCATTCAGATAAATGGCGCATGAAACGAGCTCTTACGGCACGGTAATAGCGGAACTCCTCTGGCTGGTTAGTATTTTCTTTCACCCGGAGTCGCTGGTTACACAGAGTTAGAACTGCATCCATCATTCCCGCCTTCAGCTTCGCCTGGATCGCACCTTGTTGCTGTTCCCTCTCACCTTCGAGTAACGTTAAGATTCTTTCTCCGAGTGCCGTCTTGTTGTGTACGTGCAACTGTACACAGGCAGCTACGCATGCCCAGAATCTGAACTTTTTTATCTGTCCACGCAATTTCCGGGCTACAACCTGACGGTATGCAGTATCGCTGAGTATTTTAAAACGCCGACTGGCAACCAGCTCTGGAAGCGACACTCTTTCGCCTATCCCCAGGCGGGAAAAGGTTTGTCCCCGTTGTGCGAGACGATGATAGACAGCGCCCTTCCCTTTTGAAATTCGGACCGCGCCATAACGAAGAAGATACTGAGCAGCAGTCGTTGGAGTAAACTCACCGTCAGCGATGCTCTGGCGTAACCCGTCGTATTCATGCCAGATAATCCAGGACGCCGTATCTTCTTCAACAGTCAGCTCATCCTCTTCCTCGAATGCCACGACGACAGAACTGCTCTCTCCGGTCTTTAGGCTACGTGAAGCCCTGGGGTCAGCCTGCCCGTCAAAATAGGTCATCAGCGGCAACGTATCAGTCAGTCCATCATAAGCTGTACCGAACCGGCCTCCGGGCAGTTTCATCCAGAGTGGAGCTGGCATTGGTGTACGGGCCACAGGCAGCATGTCAGGCTCATCCTCAAGAAGGTCCAGATCGGCCTCTTCCCAGACTCTGCGATAGATCTCAATTGCCCGAAACGGGCGAGGGTTGAAACAGTGCAACGACCAGAGGAAATCAACGTGGATCACGTTTGCTTCATGTACAAGCCGAAATTGTGGCTCAGCCATACGACGGTTATAAGCCGTATCGTCCACCTCGCCGGAAAGTAGCTTTCTGCGATGCTTTGCCGCACGTCTGGCTTCAACATAATCAAGGCTGCAACAGACATGAAAAAGACGTTCAGTCAGGGACGAAGAAAAGATATTGGGTTGAAGACGCACATACCCGCCTTCGAACACTTTACGACCGATATAATCCCGCAGGCTCCAGTCGTACTGGATCTTAGAAAGAAATCGCTGAAGACGACTTAGGCCTGCCTGATAACCATATTTCTCAGGGTCAGTGCGAAGGAGCGTTTCCATTGAATGGTCAACCCCTACGGCTGTGCAAAGCGAGCACCCATATCTAGCCCCACAAGCTGAGGTTCGCGTGGGTTTCTCCGGCGACCAGATACACTCTCCGGTGGCGTCTTTATAAAGCGTTGCCAGGCTGAAGTTATCCGGCATAAAGCTTGGTAAAGGGAAGCGGGATTCGGAACCACAGGCCATTAGAAAAGACCAGATGTCCTGAGTGCGCCACTCCTTTACTGGATAGAGTTCACCACCGTGCTCAGTCAGGGTTACTTTCCTCGCCTGCCCTCCCATTTTGAGGATATTTCCGGCCCTTCGGGCACTTTCATCATCCCTGGAGCCCAGCATCAGGCATACCCTGCTTCGTACGGATGCCGGGGCGTTTTTTAGATAACGAGCTTTGGCCTTGCGCAGGGGGGCGATTTTGTAGTCGGTTGAGCACTGACGGGTTGAAGAATTAGTCCAGGTCGGAAGTCCACGTCCAGTCAGAATGCGGCCTACCCAGCTCTGCGTAAGAGACGGTTGGGCGACAAGGACTGTGACCGGTAGCTGGTGTTCAGCAATGAACATTCTAAGCTGGTTGAGAACCTGTGAAGCCTGATAGTGCATCTCAGGGTTTTCGATCAGCGTATCGGACATCTGAATGAAATGATGTTCGCTGATATTTGTGCCGTTACGTACTGCCCTGATCAATGCCATCAGAAATAGGTGAAGAAGAGAATGGGAGTCTTTACCGCCACTGTATCCCACGCACATCGTCCATCCGTCCGTAATAGCCTGATAAATAGCAGATGTGGCTGACGTGACCAGAGAAGAAAGACTCACAGTCTCCTTTTCATCGGTATAGTTCAGATCGGCATCGGTTGTCAGGGTCTCCCAAACATCAGCCCATTTATCATGTTTCAAAATGGCAGCATTAGCCGCCTCAGGAAAAATAACTTCTGAGGGTAATTCAAGGAATGAGTCACTTTTTTCAATAAACATATATTTTCCTGAACCACGGCATATGCTGCATCACTGATATTTTTATTAGAACTTTAAAATAACTACAGCGCAACCATTTAGCGAAATTATATTAAATCAAAATCACGCAAATTTAATTCTTAAATAGATTTAAAATAAAAACCCATTGTAATTTAATCTCCCAGCACAGCTATTAGATATAGGTTGGTGGTGTAATAAAAGCCGTGACATTTGTTTTCAACTCAGACAGCGGAATTGAAGGAGTGTTAAGAGTCATGTCATCACCACAATGGCGTGGTAGAGCAGAAAGCTGAAATGAATCTTTCATCACCCTAATAACCGGGCATTCCGTACGTGCTGATGGCATTACTTCCCGCAGCATCGCTTCCTGCCTTGTGCTATCGCTATGCTTATATTCATCCTGGTCTGTTATTTCTTGAATTTCATCTTCACCACAAAATGACCAGTTAGCGTCATAGAAGTAAAACTCAGTTAACTGAAGATCGTTTTTTTTCACGTATGTCGCCAATTTGCGGATACGCTGTTCAAGCATTGTATCTATCCGTAAGGAAACACTTTGCGGAACATCACTTGCAAAGTCATTGATGCAAACAACGGTAGATACTATGAATTTATTGGTCATGGCAGGCTCCAGGCCACCGGGGGAACCGGTGGCTACGGTTATCAGGCAGGCTTATGCGCCGCAAAGGGTGTCAAGGGAAGGAAGAAGCTTGCTCAGCTTGTCGTAATCGAGCGGAGACAGTTCTGTAACGAGTTCGACCGAAAGACTGGTGTTGTCTTCTTCACTCAGAATATAGATTCCGTCTTCTGGCTCTTTTCCGGCACATGCCTTCAGTCGTCTGTTAACGACCTCCTGGGCTGAATCCGCTACGTCGCAGCTCAGGACATAGCTTGCCACATAGCTGCTCTCACCGTGGTAATGCGTCACTTTACACAGAGCATACTGGATACCGGCTTTGTGAGCCTCATTCATGAGACGAGAAAACTGACAGCCATCCTGGTAATAGTGGGTATCCTTTGTGACCAGAATAGTCATACCCCCAAATTCATCTGTCCGGCTTTTACTGCATGTAAATGCAGCAGTAATTGTTACCATTTCCGGGAGGTCGAATACCGACAGCACGGCAGTTGTGAGGCAAATTGCATGGTCAAGATCAATAGTCTCTCCATGAAAAACTGACAGCCCACTGCTGTTAACTTCTGTTGCGAACGACAGTTCATAATTACAGTCTGGGCAGGATGGTTGCCCAAAGCTCGGCTCTGAAGGGTCATACTCAGGGTGGTTCTCAATAATACTGAGAATCAGCTTCTCAGTCAGAGAACAATCTGCCAGTGGCTTATCAAGCAAACGCTCACCTTCTGCAATTTCTGCTTCGGTAACGAATGTGATTGCTTCTTGTGCCATTTTAGCCTGCTCCTGAGTGCAGGGAATAATAAACGACGCCAGAGTATAATTATCTGCCACAGTTGACTCCTTGATTATTTAATTAATGTATTTGATGAGAAGATCATAACAAACACACTACTACCAACTAATAACCTGAAGTCGTTTTTTTAGAAAAAATATTAAGAAGAATATGAACACCACCTCATCTTAAATTAATATTGTTCAGGATTAATATTCATTTTTGCAAATAAAAACCGCCAGACGGCGGCTTTTATAAAGAGGGAAATATCATTGGAAGCTGAAATTACTTCACGGCAGGCCGACAAATTACGCGACTGCTGTGAGCTGAAGCGAAACTTGTAGAGGAAACTATAATCACCTTTTCTAAGTCGTCGGCACTGTCGGCAATATGATGCCGAAAAGCCTCCTCTGCATCACCAGGGGAATCGGCTTCGACCGGGTAGGCCTGATCATCATCATCAAACATAATGCGCCCGGAAATGAGATAAAGTCGGCTCAAATCTGGCGTCGCTGCGCTCGTGCTTCGTTCGTTCAGATTCATTTTTTCTCCGTCTGTTGCTCGTAAAAAGAATGACGCCGGTTTAAAAGGCGTCGCCAGGGTTCAGGCTAAAACGCAGGGTTGCCATCGAGGAAGCTCATTGGCTGGCCAATAGCGGATGCCACCCTGAGAATTTCACCTGGTGTGGCATAGCGCAGCATTTCTGAGCGTCCAAATTTCTGATACTCATCTACTGACATCTTTCTCCACTCGGGGTGAGGATCTTTTCCGCACAGTGACCAGTTGCTTTCAGAGGAATCACGACGGAGAACGTACACATCAAGCGAGGCTGTAAGCCCGCTTCCATATCCCCGCTGCGCTACAATACGAACCTGAGAACCATCGTCGCGTTGCAACGTCTGGGTTAATTTCGTGATAGGATCCTGAGAATGCATGCCATTTACCTCGTTTTTAAAAGAATTACCGTAAGTAAATGATACCGAATCGAGAATTCTGGCTAATAGGTCAGAAGAAAAAATATTGCATATTTTTGAAGTGTAGGATAATGATTAGAATAAAATGGCCTGAATAAATCGTTAGCTTTAACTCTGCTTATTTCAGAAAAACTCTGAATTAGTAGTGATGGAAAACGACGCGGTGAAAAGTAACTTTTACACCGCAATTCAGAAAAAAGTTTCAGTTAGTCACATTACGAATAACCCGGCTTACTTTCGCATGTGCGTTCCCCTGCATGTTAAAGTAAAGCCCTCCGGGCAGACTCGTCGCCCACTTAACGCCTCGCTCAGCCATACGCTTCGGTGTTTCCAGCCAACCACGAGGAATATTGCCCGGAACGTTACCGATAACCCGTCAAATGCATGCTGCTACCCGGATGCCGCCGGGAATATCGCATTTGGATTCAACAATATGCATGACCTCAGATAAAGCACCATGCCGCTGGACATGATCGCCAATGTGCAACTCGATAGGAGAAGCCATTTCTGAATCTGACTTCATATCTGTCCACCTTTAATTTAGAAACCGTCTAAATTACCAAATTAGTTAATCCAACAACATCTGTATCACAACCATCAATTTGTTTTTGTTGGGTCTATATCGTAGAAACAAGTGAATAATGAATACACTCGTTAATACAGACAACCGGAAATGAATGACTACCTGATTATCTCAGCGGTATATGCTAAGCCGTTAATATTGCCATTCTCTGGTGGAACCACTGCTAAATGAATAAACCGTTTGTCGCTTCAAACCACTTTATCAAAACCGTTAACTTGCATTAAGTCCGATACAGTTCGGCGAGCTCATCCAGCATGGGGTTACTCTTATATCCCGGTGCGGCCGTAAAAAGGTTTCGGGAAATCGCCAGCCACTCCATGATTTTGTCCGTCGCCAGCCAACGTCTGCCAAGTCGCTCGGCTGCGATGGGGACTTTATGCAAGCCAGCGAAGGGATCTACAACAAGATCTCCCGGCTCTGTCAAAAACTCAATCAGAAACGCTGCAAGCCTGGTAGGAGACGTTGCACCGTGCAGCGGAAAACCGAGCTCGCGGGCAATGGAATGGCAAAATCTCGTATCAGCGCAGCTATTGCCGTAAAACAAAGTATTCTTGGGGATCGTTCCTTCTGTTTTATTTCCAAAGGAACCGCTTTTAAGCTGGTACGCCCCATCACCATAAAAGGTCGTGCGATTTTCACCGCCTGCTGCCTGCAATTTTAGATGCTGGTCTGAATGCGGTTGTAGTACACGTAAGTTGTTTGAACGAACCTTACTCGCATCATTGGTAAACCACAGCACAGGCTCATACGATGAGCAGAGCTGCACCCGTTGCTTACATGCCCAGTGCGTTGGCGATGGGGGCTTACTGCGATTCACCCACTGAAGCCTGTCCATGAGCTCAAGCCCCAGCTTGTCACATAATGCCAGTGTCAGACGCTCCAGATACAGAGAACGTGAAGGCCTACCCCTATTAAAGCTATCTTGAGTGATATTCAATGCCACACTTGCGCCCGGTACAAGCTGTTTCACGATCGGTTCGAGGATACGCAGAAGCCAGTCAATATAAGCCTGCTCGCCACGCCCCCCTCCGTGCCCGTAGTCTCTTGAATTTCGAAGGAGGTAAGGTGGCGAGGTCAGGCAAAGATGAATTTGCTCGGTGATATTGCTGAAGAAGGCATAGGCGTTTCCAAAAACCGATGCCCCAAGAGAAGTTGAGAAACCGACAACACAGAGCTTTTCCCATGACTCATGCAGGTTTGTTTTCGTCTTAGAGGCGTATCTCCAGACGCCCCGTTTTTCTGGAACGCGTTCGATGACCCCGGCCTGACGGAGAGTCTGCTGAAACCAGCGAACCTTATGTTTGACGCCGCTGGTTCTGGTTTTATCTGACCCAAATTCTTTCAGTTCGTGCAATTCGGCATCCGACATGCCAGTTTTACGCTGCACTTCGCGATAAAGCTCGTCGTTGGTCAACGGCGATTCGGAGGCAGCGTAGATATGCGCAATTAAGTCCGTATTAATCGTACTCATCAGCCATCCTAATGGGGATACAGTTATTATATCGGCCTGATGGTTGGAAGTGAGATTACTAAATCAGACCGATCTGGTTTGTTGAAGACTTTGCCAAATCATGCAGCACAGCTGGGCTTGCACAGAGCGAGCCGGGCTCCTTTAGCGGAGACACCTTCGCAAGTTGGATTAATCAGCCTCAAGATTCTGGAACTCAATGAGCTTTTGCTCACACTCCTCCCTGCCCCACGATCCCTGCCAGTCACAGATGTCCCGGTACTTACTTTCCAGCTTATCCATCTGTGCGAGATTAGCTGTTGCGAAGTCTGTCCATATGTCATGCCAGCAAGCGTTGTACGTAACGCCAGCTGGTGGACAATACTCCATTGCATCAGCATTAATAATTTCAACGCGAAGATCGGTTGCAAACGAGGCTGCAACGAGGTTAATAACATCCTGTTCTTTTTCGATTACCGTGACATGGGTTACATCGTCTTTCTGAAGAATGGCGTGGAGCACCATACCAAGACCAAGACCATTAATGAGCACCCGCCCGGTGGCTCGCTCTATAAAATCCTGGCAGGTTCGGATCTCCATCGGGGTATTGGACATCACCACATCCCAGCCGTTGGACAAGCGGCGATATCTACCGGGCGGGATAAACTCATCTGTATTACCAGTACACTCGGCACGAAGGGCGAGGGTCAGCGCCTTATCTGTGGTAATTTCGAAAGTGTCCAGTTTCCAAGTTCCGGACTTGCCGTCTTTAACGGGTAAATCAGAAAAGCAGCTCTTCATCGAGGCAACCAAAATTCCAGTAGTTTTGTTACGCTGAACCTACCACAAACCCGCTCTTAATGAAGGCATCAGGAGCGATAGCGATCTTTGAGGCATCGTTTAAAACAGCGGCATCCTGTAACAGACACCCGATATTTTTTTTAATGCCGCAGGTGTTAAAGGTAGCGTTGCAAAGTTGCAACATCTTCAGGGGCAACCTCCACGCAGCTCCTGACACTGTAGTGATTTTCGCCGTTGTAGTCATAAACCCCACCGTCTTCAAAACTCAGCTGTTCAACCTCGCCAGCACACTCGGAAATCAGTGCCGTCTGGCAAGCATTTTTCTCACAATCGCTGACGAGTATACGAACATAGCTTTTCTCATGGTCGCCGTTACGGTTCTGGATCTTTACGATAAAGTGTTTTTCAGACATTTGTGCCTCCAGCTCAGGTTGAGGTTAATTTAGCGTTGCCCCGGTTCACCGGGGCAAGAATAAATCAACCCTTAATGAAATTGTGCCCCCAGGTGTTAGGCTTAAATGCCTGCTCTTTGATATATGTTTTCATTACCTTGCAGGTTTTTTTCAGGGCTTTGGTATTGGCATCGGTTACTGGGATAAAATGGCGAGAATGACGGTTTTCCCGGTACTGCTTATCAGCGTTTGGGTCAATTGCTTCGCTTTGCAGGAGCCCTTCGTGCCTGCCAATTACTATTACGTAGTTCATTTCACCTGAAACACGATCCGTGAGTAATTGAAGGGAAATATCAGCTGCTCGCGTGGCCTGGCTTGCAGATATTTTTGCATGCAAGAAAGCCCCCTTTCTGAATTTGGCCGGAGTTAGCCCTGTAATATCCTCAACACTAAAATTAAGTGAGGAAAGAATTGAAAATAAGTCGCAGCTAATGACTTCAGTATTATTAGGCATTTTACCCGTCCCCGTCCATATTCATGATACGGTAATGATACCAGGTCGATATCATTACCTAATAACTTGGTGAAAGAAAATCTGTAATTTTTAGTTAACTAAAATTAATAGTCTCAATACTGCTCAAGAATTCTTTTTTTACGTCCGGTGTAAAAGGTATACGTTCAATGTATTTATAAAGTGTCGCAAATGTTTTGGGTTCAATGTTTCGGGAGATAATGTCATCAATCGGATCTTCGAACATATTGATAAAGATATCGACATGCTGCTCTCCGCTTTCTGATGCCTTTGAAAGAAGACTGACCACTTCAATGTAGCGATTATCCTGCTCTGCAATGAACAACCAGTGCCCTTCGTTAAAGGCGGGTGCAGCGCTGTAGCGTTTAACAACAATTTCTGAAAGATTATATCCTGCCTGATTCAGCAGATTATTAAAGTTGAGTTGAGTTGAAATCACGTCTAACGTTTTCATAAAACCTCCTTTTCATCTGTACTTATTATACTGTTACCCAACCCCCAGCTAATAACCTCCCAGCAAATTTTCAGAAAAAAAACACCGCCTTTTATTTAAGATTGAACACATCCTTTTTAAATACCAACAATGATTATGAAACCACAATGTAAGTGAAGCGCCATTATGGAAAAGTAACTTTTGTGCAGCTCATAAATTTTATTTATTAGTTACGTTCCTTTGTCTTGTGGTCGAAGTTCATCAGGCGAGGCCTAAGAAGAATATGTGTGGTTTCAGCCAATGCGGTGATCGGGCATTATAATTTGGTCGGGCTATTATACGTGGGTAAAGGTAGTGGTAGGGAGAGGATCAGGTTAAATTGCATTTTCCCGGTTGCCTTCCCTGGCCTACCGGTTTCAGGTCAGACGCTAAGACCAGCGGTAATACTTAAAGTAGTCCTCATTTACAGCCAAAAACTCCCTTAAACCGTTCATTAATCCCTTTTCAAACGCTGTAACGATAAACCGGTATCCGTCCAGTGTTTCAATGTAGTAGATCCCGCCCGGTGTTATTCCAACATGCAACACCTCGGCTGTCATCATAAACTGGCCTTCCGGAAAATCATGCGACAGGTATATAAAACCCGTCGTGGCCGGTGCGGGTGTGGCATTCACTAAGACACCGTTAAACTGCTGCCCGTGCCTCGCCGGTACAAGCTCACTTCCCCTGGTTGACTTATCGAGCAGCCCCTTAACATCTTTTTGCTCTTTAGATGAGGTATAGCCCCGCACATCACTCCCATCACCTGGGCGAGAGCCGGTGCCGACATGTGCAAGACGACGGTAAGCGCTGCGCATATTGATGTGGCAGGATGCCCCGGCTCTACCCTGAAGCCTTACGCCAAAATCTTCGCAAAGTAATAAAATCTGACGTAGCTGGTGTTCATACACGGACGCAGAAAGTGAAAGGTTGAAACTGGAAAAGGTCAGTTCTAAAACCTTTTCCCGTTTGTCATTGAAATGTGCTTCCAGCCTGATGATTGGCTTTTCCGACATTGCAAAAGCTTTGTCCGTTGCTCTGTACCGGCATTCATCTCCGAAACATTCTTCAACAACGCTGGCTATAACCGTGTCGTGATCGCCATCTTCCGGAGCTGGCACAAAGATTTCAAATTGTGCCGGTGTCTCCGGCTCCAGCAGAACGGGATATAAACGCGGAGAATTAAGCAATGCGCATTCAGAATTAATGAGCTTAACCCAGGCGCTTTTGTCGTCCGGATCCTTAAGCTGCTGTCCAAGGTTATCGCAAAAGTCTACTATCTGACGGGTATGCTCATCCGTGACTGCACAGATCAGGTTAAGACCATGCGTGGCCATACTCAATTCCCGGGTTCGGGACTGGGAATTGATCGACCAGGGGTTAAGTGAAAGCGAAATAGGGCTTATGGAAGGGACGACCGTCTCATTCTGCAAATCTGTAAGCTGGCAGTTCGCAGTAGGCTTCGGGGAAAGGGTACTAAATATGTAACTTGCCTATTGTTTAGTACTGGCCTGGATATAAAACATCGCGTCCATGCTTGTATCCCGGGATGAAATTGAAAATAGCTTCATTTTTAACCTTAATGGATGAGCGATTTATAGTCATGTGCTGACAAATGGACATTATGTGCGCCATCATTCCATTCAAAGAATAATCGATACTTAGAGTTTACTCGAATGGAGGAATAACGGTTTGACGTCATTCTTAAGCGTTCATAACGCAAGCTGTTGGATAATAACTCCCGCTCACTCTGGACATTATCCAGCGTTTCGAGTCGACACAGAATCGCGTTAATAATTTCAGAAGGAATACCTGCCGTTGTTTTTCCATTACGGAAGAACTTTTCAAGCCGTCTGTCTTTAAATGAATGGATCATAGTTCCTCCGTAATAATTGACCTTAAAATTAAATTAAAAGGGCTTTGAATTAATGAATCCCTAAAATGCGGGCGGCGACTGCCAGCTGCTTATCACTTAACTGACGCTGGTGGGTTAAAGAAGACTTAAGGCTTTCCAGAAAATTATTACTGCTGGATTGCTGGGTGATTGCATCAACCATTTTTTGATGAGATCTGCACCATGCATTGAACGCAGAGTTGTGGGCGTTTTCAGTCCTCAAACGCTCGTTTTGCAAGGATGCTGACACTTTGCGGGCAGCTTGAGCATTAATGCGGTACAGCGCATTCAGCGTGTAAGCAGTGCGGGTCGTTTCGAGGCTGTAACCCGTGGCTTTACAAGCCATACAGCGACTTCTATAAAAATGCTTACGCTCTCCCCGACCATTGCATTTATCGCAAAGAATACGAAAAGTATATTCCGCAGTACCTTTTACAGAATCAACACAGCGGATTTTTGCGCTGGAGATTTCAATTCCACTGCGATCATAATATTTGGTCATAATGTGATTCCTCCGGTTAGTTCTGGAGTAATCATGACAGAATGAATCTACTGGCTAATAACCTGAGAGTAAATATTTTAAAAAAACATTGAGAGAGGGTCTGCAAATTTATACACGAAGGATTCAAATATAATTTTGTTTAAAAAATTAAGAGCATTCTGAAGTAAAAGTGCATCAAAAAGCATTCATGGATAAATCATGTACTGGTGCCAGCCATTTAAACGCGGGCATTGTTCCGGAGTGATTAAACGGTTTAGCATCATAGATTAAAACCAAAAGGAAGGCGTCCTTCCCGTCTCGGGAATATTACTTTCCCGTTTGCAATTTAAGAGCCACTTAATGAGAAAGTAATAATTAAGTCATGCTCAACTCTACATATTACATTGAGGATGGCGTAACAGGGTACGGCATACTACCGCACCCTTCTGAAGAGCTTATGTTTGAGGGAATTCTATAGCAAATGTGGCCGTGCCAGATTGACCACTTACAGCGGGAGTAACGGGATACGTGCGCTCTTCACCATTACCAAGATCCAGTGACAGCGATTTAGTTTCACCAGGCTGGACCGTAACTCCGGCAACCGTAACGCCGAACTGGGCATTTTTCTGAACAGTCAGGGTTCCGTTTAACTGTCCGGTAATGATAGAACCGTCCTGACGCCGCAACACACTGGTTCGGATGATGGCCAGCGGCGTGTTGTCCGTTGCTTTCAGTGCTACGGCTGTGGCCAGCGTCTTGAGATTATCCAGCATAATCAGATTCGCAGGCTGGTAGGTAAAATTAAGCGTTTTAGTGGTCCGGTTACCTGATTCGTCAATAGCCAGTGCCTCCAGATGATACATCTGTCCCGATTCGTCAGTGTTGGGGAAGATTCTGGGGTATTCCGGAATAAAGACATCCTTGGATAACGGCGTGAATGCCAGGGTGACCTTTTCAGAGTTAGGTCCACCAGCGAGCTGAAGCGATGTCAGGGAAGCATCCCCAGAGGCATCAGTAACGCTTATGCGAAGGTTCTCAAGCCCTTTAACCAGTTTTCCTTCTGCGTCTGCGCCATTAAAACTGAACGCGATAACCGGAAGCGTTGAGTCAATTTTCAGCGGTGCATTAAGCGTTTTGGTTCCGGTGTTTCCAACAAGATCCGTGGCAGAGACGCTAACCACCGTATAATCCCCGTCCGGTAGACCAGCGTATGAGAAGGTGGCGTTTTTGGTTTTATAATCGCTTTCACTGACGGTCACAGGCTTCAGCGTGAAAGGTTCCCCCCGGGCATTTTTAAGGGTGGCTTCGAAAACTTTGGTATCCCAGTAGCTGATGTTCCAGGCGTTGACGCGATCATTATCGGTGGCCGTCATAGTGATTGTCTTGGAGGCCTTGTTTACCTGAGCGACATTAACCACCGGTGGGTTGTTATCCCAGATAACCGTAAAATTACCAGCAAGCGCATCGAATATGCTGTCACCATCTTTTCCCGAGTAAAGGTGCAGATACTCAAATCCTTTGTCACTGGTGTAGTTGAAGTTAACCGTCATCTCGCATGAACTTTGTCCGATAGGTATAGTGCAGAACCAGGCTGCATTTTTTACCGTTCTGAACTTTTGCACGTATGGTCGGGGTTCAGCGGTTACCTTTATGCGGCTAATGGTGGCGGTTTTAACGCTGATTGAGGCCTGAGTTAACCACTCACTGGTATCACTCCGGTACATCTCTTTAGCCACTATCTTCGGGGCTATTTCCATCGCCGGGGCTGGAGTGAAGTTGAGGGAGTTATGATGAATTCGTCTTACTCCTCCTGCCAGAGTCTGGAATTCATGATAAGTATCCCCCACATTGGGATATATGTATTTGAAAGTATAAATATTATAAGTGCTATCGGACGTCTGGAAATTCGAGTCCGCCCAGCCATATTTGGAACCGTTAACAGCAGTAAAGTCACTTTTTTTCCTTAATACCCGTACGGAAATAGGGTTCTGGAAGACGGTCATGCCAGACTGATAAGTGACCCATGATCCGGTAGTGGCGTCCTGCACCTGGATGATATCGTCAGGCTTAACCCGATCAATTACGCTTCGGCGGCTTAGTTCGATCCTGTTTCCCGCTTTGTCATAAAGGTAGATCCCCACTTTATATTCAGAGCGGTTTTCCGGTGCCAGGGCATTGCTGCTTGCGTCGGCGACTTGAACGGTTACGCTACCTTCCACTGTATTAATTTCCGCTGGCTTTTTACGCTCCACTCCAGCGGCATCGGTTATGAAATATTCAGCATTAGCAAGCCCGGAACCTTTATCACTCAGTCCATTAAAGACCAGTGCCTGGACGCTGGCGTACTGCATACCGGCTGGTACTGAAGTGAAGATCGCTTCGCTGCCAAAGTTCCACCCGTTTCTCGTATAACTTATGGTACCCGTTGCCGGAGGCGTTCGGTCAATTGCAAGCGGGTAATCCTGCCGGGAGACCTCCTTCCCTTGCAAGTCGGTAATCACCTCTCTGAGGGTGAAGCTATCTTCTCCCATCGCTGGTACGGTCAGAGTCTTGCCGTAATAATCAAAGCCTGTCGAAGATGTGGTACGGTCATCTACGGTAACCAGGCTGCTTTTCGTGCTCCAGATGAGGCTCCCGTCACTTTTCAGCAGACTGAGCGTAATATAACGGTCCAGACCGGAAATAACGGCAACGTCAAAGCTCGTTACCGGATTAATCCATACGGATGCAGGCGATACGGTCTTTTTAACGTTCAGGGTATCTTTAAAGCTGAATTCTGCGATTTCAGCGGAAGCTCCTGCGCTGAAACCTGCAAATGCAATAAGCAGGGCTAGTTTGATTTTCATGGGTTGTCTCCTGATCAGGTTCCCCATGATACTTTTTCAGTGTTCGAGATCTTTTCGGGAAAATAGCTAATTTTAATGTTTTTCTTTTCTGCCCGGCGGGACCTGTTTTGTTCCATTTTTATCAGTGAATGTAATGAGACCGATTCGTCCACTGTTAACAGTGTAAAAGCGAGGTTGAAAGCCAGCTTTGAGAAGGTTTTCAATAGCTGAAAAAAAATCTTTTTTGAGCATTGGTTTCAAGATGGTTTTCCTTTTATGCCCGGTGCCGCCGGGACGGTGGCATTAAATATACGCCATGTAAGTAAATTAATTTTTACCCATTTGATTGTCAATACAAACAAAAAATAAACCATGTTTATTATTTTACCAGCGATGCTATTTTAAAGTCCGTCTAAAATAAAAAACCAAAAAGTTAAATTTGAAGCCATCCTTCCTAAATTCATTTCTTGCGCATATTAGCCCCTGCTTTAAGTATATAATTTTTGAAAAAGTTGTCTGGAGGTTATTAGCTCGTGCATCTGGATTGTTAATATAAAGCCAACACAGAAAAGGAAAACAAAATGTATAAATTAGTATCTCCTCGTGAACTGACTGAGATTATTACCGGTTTACTGCTTAAACCTGAACTCCTTGGTGAGCTGGACTCACCAGAAAAGCATCGGATGTTTATGGCAGATTTAGGCCGGGTGGTGGCAGAACATTGTGGAGGTCTGGTAAACAGCGTCGTCTTGCCAGGAGCTGAAGTTACAGTGCCGGATGGGTTACCGCTTAACGGCCAGCCAGTACGTTATCTCGGAATCAAAGAGAGCATCCCTCACCTCCTTGTAGAGCCTGATGCTTCCTTACCTTCGCTCGCTAAAAACGTCTGGATGTATGCAGATCCTGAAGGCTGGAAAGAACATTTTGGAGCTGAGGAAGACTGCCTTACTCATGAAATGATGCAGCTGTTCCGTAAAGGTATCCAGGCTCTTCAGAAGGAGCATGATACCCCTGAAATTAGCCTCACACTTCAGGACTGGCGCCTGGAGGAGGAAACACTGAGAGAAGAGGACAGTCAGGCCTATCAGGTCAGCGTTACCGGCCAACATAACATCCACTGTGAAGTTGTTAACAAGGAAGGTAACCCCTGTTTTGGTGTCATGTTCGAAATCGATCAGGGTGTGCCTGCCTTACACATCAACACCGGCGGGGATATGTTGCTCCACATTCATTGCGCCCATAACGGACTCGTTCTGACCCCTGATGCAAGCGGTCAGCGATTTGAGAAGGCTCCCGTTGACCGCTTCGCTTATAACAGCCCATCCCTGCTGTTGTCTGCCGACTAACCAAGGCCAAATCTGAATTGTCCTGTTTAAGTAACCAACCCGCTGCCGCCAGGCGGGTAAATCCTCTTAATGGAGTTTTAATGCAAATCTCAACTGAAGTTCTGAACGTCTTATCTCGCTGCCGTGCTGAAGGGAACTTTCTTTTCCTGGCCGACCAGCTCGACCGCAGCATTTATGTTAAGACAAACAAAGTGCTGGAAGCTGCCGGTGGCAAATGGAACCGAAAAGAGCAGGCACATATTTTTACGGCGGATGCAGCTGAGCGTATCGAGCAAATCATTCTGACAGGTTCGGTCGACATCCCACGTGATTTGTTCAATTTCTTCCCTACCCCTGAGAATTTAGTCACAGATATGGTTCTACGCGCTGAACCAGCTGCCGGGGAACGTGTTCTGGAGCCTGAGTTTGGTGATGGCCGCATTCTGAAAGCCTTAAAACTGGCGGCTCCGGATGCATTGATTACCGGGATCGAATTGAACGATGAGCGATTCCTTGCAGTGAAGAACGATAGTGTCCTTAGCACAGGGGCCGAGCTGGTGCATACCGACTTTCTTGGGTACCAGCCCGATGAAACTTTTGATGTTATCGTTATGAATCCACCATTCCTTAAACGCTCTGACGTTAAACATGTCATGCATGCCATCGCAATGCTCGCTAAGCGAGGTCGCTTACAGGCCATTCTGTCAGCTGGGGTATTGTTCCGGGAAGACACACTGACAAAAGCGCTCAGGGAGCGAGTCAAACAACTTGGCGGACAAATTTCGCCTCTTCCGGATGATACATTTAGGGAGTCCGGAACAAAGGTCAAAACAGCCCGCCTTGAAATTGATCTTCGCCGCTAACTGACAAGCAACCGGAAAGAAATCTTAATACGAGTAGCCGGTTAAAGTTACCTGACCGGCTTAACTGACTAAATCAATAAAGAGTGAACAGAAATGACGCATACTGCCGTTTCTCAGGCTAATAGTGCTTTGCAGCTACCCACGCTGGAGCATGTCTACGCACTTCTGAAAGCAAATTGTAAACCTGACCGCTTTGACGGGCGTGACGGACCCGTGTGGGGCCAGGAATACTCGTGGAATCTGGCAAAAGATCGCTTACAGGATCTGGAGAAATACGGTAAGGCATATGTCTCCCGTCATGAAGACCGTATGGGGGAAGGATTTAGTTTTGGTCCTGACCTGTTAATTATTCGCTAACGCTCTTAAGGCCTGATGATATGGTAAGCACAACTGGAAAAAATATGTTTTCAAAGCCTATGACCACTTTCACACCAGAACGTATTGAACAAATTTTGGAATTTTCCGAGGGTAGTAACCCAAGCGAAGCAATGAGTCTTAGAGCTGACGAAGTTGCTGTACTGGCACGTATTGGAAAGGCAGTTATGTCGATTGCGCCTGTTTATCAGTGCGAGTTTTGCCACCATGACGCAACCGGGCAACTTCAGTGGCACTGGGAAGATGTGAACAAAGCTTTTTATGATAAATACGATCCAGACAGACGCGGAAGACGTCGAATCCTCTATACCGCCCCGCCGATGCCTTTAGTTTCGGCTGACCTGCTTAACATGGCTTCATCTGCTATTGAAGACTTGCTCACTAACAAAGACAGAAGTGGTGCGGGAATGTGGAATGACATTCCAGAACAGCTACGACGCGCAGCAGAACTGGTAATGGATAATAGCCGGGCCGCTGAAATAGAAGCGATGCTGATGCGTCTTTATGTAGAATGTGACACCGGTGAGCGCAGAGGCAACGGCAGTCAATCTGGCGTAGCAATGCCTTCGTGGCAAACCGTTGAAGAGGCACGTGTGTTGCTGGGGGTGAAATGATGCAGTTCTCGCCAGGGCAGTTTGTAATTCACAACAAGAAGCGCCTTGCGGAACGAAGGTAGACGTACTGACTGAGGTTCACTCCCCTCTCGACTGGTGGCGTAATACCGCCAGGTTTTGATTCATATATGCCGTCCGTTAACGCATTTATATCTGTCATACCTAATTTATCCTGATTCTTTTTTACACAAAGTAAAAGCATCACTTAATGCGATATGTGGATGCCGATAGTTTCAGGCTAATGTTATAAGTTTTGCAATCGTTGCCAGTTTGGATACCACAGCAATGTCAGATGTAATTCCAAAAAGAAAGATTTACGTCCTGAACGCACAATAAGGTTTGTCGAAAGGCAAATTATAGATTTGTAATTTCGAGCACCATATGGAGAAGTTTTTTATACTTTTACGAACATAGTGACCTTTAGGAAAAGCTTAAAATAACACCAAACCTAAAGGGGAATAAGAATGAAACATCTCGCTTTTATTACTGCTGTAGCCGGACTCGGTATGTCTGTTCAGGCCCCAGCTCAGATATATGAATCGGCCTTTAAGGACACGAACGGTATTGAGATCCACGCCCCGTCTTCTCGTCTTATGCTTAATCCGGCATCACCGGTAACTTTGACACTTATTTCAGGTCTTGATCGTTTCGTTAATGTCAAAGTCACGAAAGACACTGGAACTGTCATTCTTAATACTACGACTACACGGACGGGTGTATCAGACCGACTAACAGCTGCTGACGGTAGTGAGTTCTACGGCAAAAAAGTAACTTTGCCTGCTTTGGGTGAAGGCAAATTTGTCGTTCAGATAAACGTGTTAGATCTCAATCAGAAGCCTGTAGCGACCTATAACTATAACTGGCTAATTGATGTCACCCCTCCAGCGGCAAATGCTCTTACCGCTAATACTGGTTCTGGCTCTACCGCTGGTGACGTGTGGAAGCTTGGATTAGAGGCAACGGGGCAGTATGACTTCACCTCTTCGGGCGTAAGTGATGCAAATGGTATTGATAAGGGCCTAATATATATTTACAGGCAGGACGGTAGCCTCTACAGCACTACACAGATGCAGTATGACGTATCCGGCCAAAAGATGTACCACACTTACTCTAAGAATTCAGTTAAGGGAACCGGAATACCAGACAGCAACCTGGATGAAGACTTTACTGCAAAAGTTGTTATCTTCGATAACGCAGGTAATAGCCGAACGCTGCCAACTCAAAAATTTCGCTACGACAACACGCTGGGTGAGATGACACTGTGGGCCGTTCATGATCCAAATACGTCTTCCAGCGTCGTACCCGGGGTTTCTAATTATCCGGCTTACAAAGCCGGTATGGTCGTTAACGAAAACCCTATTCGATTAGTCTACCGGATCCCAAAATCTAACTACCGTGCTTATTCAGAAGGTGGGCTTCAGTTCATCAATCAATATTCCGCCCCCAAAGAGATAGCTGTAGACAGCACTTATGCTTATGTTGAAATGACTCTTCCCTATGGCTCAATTAATGGGGATATGGCTCGTATGGCGAACTTTGGCCAGTGGGGAGGGTATTATCCGTCATACAGCCTCGTTCTAAACCCATCTGCAAACCAAACGCCTGCATTTGCGGGTACCTGGGTAGATTTCCTCGATGATAAGGGGAACTGGGTTAAGTGGAAGGATTTTGAGAGTGTGGCTTCATCACGACTGCCAATTAAAATTTCCCGACTTCGTTTTAACGTTGAAGCCCGGCCCTTTGCACAGGAGATCGGCGGTAAGGCGACCTGCACCATTCCGGCAGGAAAAACCTCGTGTGAAGCGCCTGAGACGTTTGATATGGCCTTGGGTACCCAGGGCTACAATAGAATCCTTTACTTCGTTCGCAGCATCAGCAATCCCATTTTGCGGTCTGAGCAATGGATTATGACACGCTGGAACAATAAACAACTGCCGGTAATAAACTCGATATCATATGACGAGACTAACAAGCAGCTGGATGTACTGGCGTCACTTGAAGGCGATGGTAACTGGTTCGACTCGGTCTCATTGAGGGAATTTTATCTTTCCGATAAGAACACCGGTACCCGGATGTCACCAACAGGCGTAATCAAATCTCGTATCTCAGGTAACTACACGATTGCTTATGATTTATCCCGTCAGTCTGAAGGAAAATACAACGTTGAGGTCAACATCAGGGACTTCTTCCAGAACCAGACCAATAAAACTTTCGGAGAAATTGCTCTGGATAACACTCCTCCGACAGTGGCCATAACATTCGACGGAAAGCCGGTAAAAGACGATACGGTAGTGTACGGCCTGGAGAACCTCAGGATCGCTCTGGCAGATAATCTGACAACCCCGAGGATAACCCGTCTTCAGCTCGTAGGTGGCCCCACAGCTGATAACGTTGAGCTTACGTGGTCACCGGCAGGCAAAGATACATACATGCCTGAGTATCCGAGGCTGTTCCCAAATTTCGAACCATCTGAAAATTATTCAATTAGCGTAACAGTTGCCGATAGTCAGTCGAATACCAAAACCTATACTCAGAAGTTCAGTTATCTACCGAATAACCTTGTGCAGTTACATAATCTACGCACATTGTCGGTCAGTTCACCTCTCAAAACGACAGATGGCGTACCACTTGCGTACCTGTCCACTAACGTTCTGCGTAAGACAAATGGAGAAATTGCTAAAGGGGTCCAGAACGCAACGCTGACTGTGCGGAAGGATGCAGCCTTCGGTATTAAATTTAATGGGGCACAGGCGGCTCCAGGCGAGTCAGTTGAGGTGCAAATAGATATGGGCCAGGGGGATAATCTTCTGTTACCCGTTTATCCTTCCGAAAATGGGAAAGTTGGCACCTCAGAATTCATGATTCAGATCGACGAGTTGAAGTAACTACCCGGAGCCGACAGTAAAACTGACGGCTTCAATTTTACTGCCCTCCTCGACTCCGATCAGCCAGTACGTCTTCAGAGATTCGCAAGGAAGAACCGAAAGAAAAGTTACTTTAATCGTACGTTTCCAGCGATGCTTTCAAAAGACAATGCATACTCGTTGATTACGACAATGGGAGTGAGTGTCGAACCCCTTGAGTAAGGATACCTGGTAAATATACAGCCCCGGGGATTCTCTTCCTTCAACCGGGGATGACAACGGGAGTGAGTCCGGCAACTCACACCTGTTGTCACTTCTCTGACATATCGTCATACGAGCTTACTCAAGCGCATCCACAAAGATGGGATCGTTTTGAATCTAAACTGGTACTGGTTAGCCAGTCACTTGCATCTACTCCCCCGTCGATATTTAAGTGACAATTGTAGTGATCTGCAATACTGGTGTCTCAGAAACACTGACGACGGTAGAGACTCAATACCCTAACCCCTGACAACAGAAGTGAGCTTAGAGGTGTTACGCTGCTGTCACCTAATGCTTGGGAATTGCCTGACTCACAACCATTGTCATCCGGAGCTACTGATTAACGTTGAACCGCTGGACTTTAATGACAGTGGTAGTGATGGATAGGCTCATTTCCATTGTCGTCATTTTATCGGACAAGCCTCTTCGTCCTACAGGTTTAAGCTGACAATGGTAGTGATTGGATGATCTCACTACTGTTGTCACTCAGTTCTTTGAGCGGACCCTTCCCTCGGTTGGTCGGCATTAACAACGGTAGTGACTCGATTGGCTCACTGCCATTGTCATCGTGTAAATGACGTACCTTATCAGCTCAGCTGAAAGCAATGACAACGGTAGTGACTCTAATTGCTCACTGCCATTGTCGTCGTGTCTATTGAGAGCCTTATCAGTGCACCTGAAAAGCAATGACAACGGTAGTGATTCTAATGGCTCACTACCGTTGTCACCGTGTGTATTGAGAGGATGGTCCACTTAACTGGACGTATATGACAATGGTAGTGACTTTAATAGCTCACTACCATTGTCGGTGTGTGAATTGAGAGGATGAGCAGCTCAGCTGTACGTCCATGACAATGGTAATGACTTAATGAGCTCACTACCGTTGTCACCCTGTTAATTAAGAGGCTCATCTGCTCTTCTGGAAGGCTATGACAACGGAAGTGACTTGCTGGGCTCACTGCCATTGTCGCCGTATGAATTGAGAGGATCATCCGCTCTTCTGGATGGCAATGACAACGGTAATGACTTAATAGGCTCACTACCATTGTCACCCTGTGAATTGAGAGGATGATCTGCTTAACCAGACGGCCATGACAACGGTAGTGACTTTCTGGGCTCAATACCGTTGTCACCCTGTGAGTTAAGAGGTTGACCCGCTCTACTGGACGGCCATGACAACGGTAGTCACTTTCTGGGCTCACTACCGTTGTCGCCATATAGAATGAGAGGAGCATCAGCTCAACTGAACGGCAATGACTACAGTAATGAGCTGGATGAAGCATAACCATTGACATCTGGCCCAACCGGAAGCCGTATTCGCCAATCCAATCGAGATTCACAATGGCCGTGACTCGCCGCATTAAGTTCCGGTGTCCTCCCAAAGCTGAACGCACACTCGGAGGACAATGACAATGCCAGTAAGGTACACATCATTACCATTGTCACTATAGCTACCAGAGAAGCCGGGATTTGAATGTCGATGGTAGTGAGTGGGTCAACTCACTGCCATTGTCACCCCGTTACGATATTTTCCGTTGGATGTACTGGCCAATGAAGTAAAGCGTAGAAACCGGGTGTTAACAGGTGACTCAGGAGAAAGCGTTGAATTTCGCAATCTCGATCTACATAGGGTGGTAGAGAACAATGACAACGGTAATGACTTTTGACTCATTACCGTTGACGTGAAAGAGCGGGCTGGGACTAACGAAAATCGAAGAAGTAATTTAGCACCCGGAGCCTAAACCGCCGGGTTAACTTTAGCTGGCGTTGCTGTTCTTTTTCTGGCTTCGAAGACTACGAATATAGCGCAGTTCTTCAGCGGTTAAATCATGGACGGTAAGAACATCATCGCCGTCAATCGGGTCAGCTGGTGGGCATAACTCACCTTCTAAAACAGAAGACCCTGAGTTCTCTTCTTCATCTTCAACCACTTCTAAAGGAGGCTGAGTATTGTTCAAATTCAGATCGGGATCCCGCTTATGAATCTGGAAGTATACTTTTCCGTCTTTCTTAATTTCGGTGTACTTGAGGTATCCTATCGATGCCAACTCTTCAAGAGCCTTTCTCACGGTAGCATTCTGACTATTTGCTCGTGTTTTGAGGTTCAGACGATTTTTCAGCCGAGTAAGGGATATCGGTATAGGATTTGGCGGTAATGACTCTATGAACGTATAGAGAGCCTGGGCGCTTTCCTTCTTGGCCAACTCCTTAATTGCCTTCAGCTGCATCAAAACCTTATGATCGTATTGATAGAGCTCGAAAATCTTAGGATCAACCTGAAGGACAACCTGATCTGATTCCGGGTCTAACAGGGCAGACTGTACCAGATGCGTTGTATAGACTTTGGACGAGTTATTACTGGTGAACGACAAGGTAACGGATGCTAACCTGCGTAAGGAGGCGTCTATACGTTTTCTGGACGCTGTAGATGAGCGATAATTTTCAGGCGTACATAGCTTGAGGAATTCAGTGAATTTTAAGCTTATCGTGTCATTGTTAATCGGATGATTGGCATAGGTTCGAATGATGCCCATCCACGTCTTAAAATCTACTGACATATTAAGACGCTCACCGACAATTGAAATATTGGTGAACCCCTCGCTCTCCATTAAAGAGAGCGTCTGTAACTCTTTCGTTGCGTCAAAGCCAACCGTTTTATATTCCCGATTTTGACGCCCCACACTCTTTGGTGATGGGACGAACAGCCCGAGCCGCATCAAAGCAATAGACTGCACCGTACGGTTGCTGTTAGGACGCAAAATGATGTCTTTACCTGATTCTTTCTCTCTAACAGAGAAAGCCCTGGTGACCAGGTCCTGCTGCTCAGTATCTTTCTCTTTAGTCATAATAAGTTATCACTGAATGTGTAAACAGATTGGTGAATAGTAAGCCCCAGCGAACTCTATGTCACTGGATGGATCATTGTGATGATCCATATCTGTGCATAAGTTCTACCTAAAAAAACGACTCCACTCATTAAAACTTGGCAAAAACTCTTTGCATACAATGACCTGCAACTCTTATCAACAACGGATCAGATCAAGTTAAAAAGATCTAATGAAAAGTCACTACTATTGTCGCTCTGATCACTACTGATGTCAAAAAACTCATTACCAACGTTATAATAATCACTACTAATGTCAAAATAATCACTACTGTTGTCACTGATCACGTCTCAGGCCTTGTGCCGTCTGGCCTGGAGGCAGCGGGGATCTCTTTTGATCTATCAGGAACACTAAGGTACTAATTATTGGAACTACCTTGTGGAAAATGGGGATAAATAAATGCTTAGTTCTTATACAGGTCTCAACTTGCCTCCCTGATAAAAACTGTCGTCAAAGCTAAATCACAGCCACAGGCATTTTCGGTGGATAAATTTTTGAGAAATAGAAGCATACATGCAGACTCGTGTCGCAAGTAATTGAAAGTAATGATTTATTTAAATAATGCGAGTCACCTTACCTCACAGTGGAAGTTTAAGTCTAACCTCACTACCATTGTCACTTAAAATCATTACCAACGTCGAAATAGTCTCTACCATTGTCTTTTAAGTCACTCCCGTTGTCACTTATGTCGCTACTGTTGTCAGTGACAATGCTCCAGCCCAGTAACCATGCGGCCTACAGCGTACCGGGATCTTCTTTGTACTCTCTGGCACCTTTGGGATCATTTATTGGATCTACATGAGGGATAAAATCTTTTGACGATTTCGTAGTGCAGTTATACCAGCGACTTAGCAAGACAAAAGCTGCAATTTAGTGACGAGTTACTAGTCTGCCCAACAAGAGCAATGCAGAGAAGATATGTGGTGAAATGACCATGGTAGTGAGTCTAATCACTACCATGGTCCGCAGTAAGCGTTACTTACGCAATGAACGTCGGACTGATTTGCAACAACATGGGCTACGGCGCATCAGAAGGCGGCCGTTGTGCTTCAGCAAAACAGCCCTGCTTTATTTTAATTCTTCAATGTTAATCATGAACTCAGATCTGCCAGTAAGGCCGGATACAGCAGGGAAAATAGGAAAGCTACGGCTGTCCCCGAGCCCCAAATCCAGTTGAAGCTCTTTGCTTTCACCTGGCATCGCAGAAACGCCATTTACAGTCACGCCGAATGCAGCGTCCTTACGGACAGTAAGCACTGCGTCCTGAAGCCCTGTAGCGATTGAACCATCCTTTTTACGCAGCTGGCTGGCATACAGAACAGCCAGAGCAGTATTGTCAGATGTTTTGAGAGAAGCATTGACAGCTAAGGTTTTCAGATTCTCTAGCCTGACGAGATTGTTTGGAAGGTAGTTAAATTCGACTGAGCTTTCTTTAACGTTGTTCATCTCATCTTTGGCCTGAACTGTGAGAGTGTATGTTTCGCCTTCATTAAGAGACGGAAAGATCTTGGGATAATTAGGTGCATACAGGTTGTTTCCCAGATTCACCCAAGACAATTCCACCGCATCAGAAACAGGGCCACCGCGAAGAGTCATACGGCTTAAGGATGGTTTAGTTAGAGCATCGGTGAGCTGTATACGGACGTTCTCCAGCCCATATACTGTTACGTTTTTGCTGATCGGTTTTCCTTCGTAGCTAATACTTACAGATGGTGCTGTATTATCAACGACAACTGTTTGATAAGGGAGGTTACCGGTATTGTTGAATGTATCTTGGGCATTAATCACCACGTTATAACTGCCTTCTGGTACCTCTTTCATGTTGAACTCATACGTGTAGTTCCCAGACGCCATATTTCTACCTGTTTGTTTGCCGGTTACGCTTATTTCTGCGTTGTTACGGTTTTTATCTGACAACCAAACTCGATTTACATAAACATGGTCGAAATATGAACCATCTCCAGGTTGATTCACGTAAACCTGGAGAATGTTGGTGGTTTCATTGTAATCAAATCCAGTGACGGAGGGACCCAGTGTATGCCAGGCTATATTCTCCCATATAGGGGCAAAGAAGGTTGCTTCGGTGGTTGACCTTACTTCATAGCCACTATGAAGATAACCGGTAGTGCCATTTATAATATCCTGGGGCAAAGAGACGGTACAGGTTGTTGAGCCAGCTGGAATACTGCATGTTGCTCCGCCAGTGATTTTTTGATCATATGGCCTGGCCTGTACATTGAATCGGATATTAGTAAGTTTTATAGGCATATCAGATGCCTTGAACAGGTTCCAGTTTACGCTGTTGAACCATGTTCCATCAGCCTTTTGTCGTTCTATGGGTGAACTTCCCCAAGCCGGACTCTTTACAGAGGCAGGATCCCAGTTGAGCCAGCTGGCATACTGACCAAGATCTCCTCCAGACCATTGATATGTATTCACAGGTCTATAGTAGTTTCCATCTAAGGCACCCTGTGGCAGCTTAACTTCCACGTAGACATAGGTGGCATCTTCGGAAAGGACCTGTACTCCGCCATAGTTATTGGTAATGCTCATGCCACCATTTCGATATGGCTTCCAGTTAGTTCTTGGGATACGTATAACCAACTTGTAGGGGTTTTCCAGCACTGTAAGGCCTCGTTTAAACGGGACGTATCCCGAAGAAATGCCGGGTACAACACTGGTGCTTACACGTGAGTCATGAACTGCAAATGGCGTAAATTCTCCCATTTGATCGTCATATAAAAACCGCTGGGGAGGAATGTTAAGCGTATTTCCTGCCAGGTCCGTAACGATGAAATTGAAGGTGAATTCTTCATCAAGATCACTTGAGGGCATGCCAGCCTGGGTGTTCATATCTTTAATCCACGGATAGAACGCACGTTTATTGGCTGTGTCATAACTCAGGTTATTGTCGGAGACCACAGAACCATTACTTCGTTTAATGACAAGACGGATCTTGTCAATTCCACTAGCATCCTCAATACCGTCTGCAAATATAGAAAACTGGCCACTACCGCCTCGGCCCAACTCCCAAAGTGGCCCAGAAAGTACCATGTCGTAACCTGCGTTTTGACTCGGATAAATACTCTTATAGCGTGGAGGAGTTGTATCAACGATGAAATGATAAGTAGATGTGCTCACTACAGTCTGGCGAATATCCAGAGTTTCATTGACTACAGTAAAGGTCCCTTCTCCGAGCGCCGGTAGAACCATATCCTTTCCATAGTATTCTGTTCCATCGGCAGCAACGATACGATCTGCAACGCTCGTTTTGGTCGAGACGGAGGAATACATAACCTTTTTATCGCTGTCTCGTGTGACCGTCACTCGCTCGTACCGATCAAGACCCGATATCAAGTTCAGAGTCAAAACACCAGCGGGATTAAGATATGTTTGTGTTGCAGGTTTGATATTCCGAACAGCCTTATTGGTATCTGTAAATGAGTAGCTAAATACCTGAGCATGTGCCGAAGATACAGTAGCAAGGGCAGTTGCAACCATGCAGCCAATTAGAGTTTTACGCATATGATGCTCCGGGAATAGGTTATAGCCTTATTCTACGGATTCAGCCTACAAGGTCCGGTCGGATAAAGTGATAATTTGCCTGTTAAAAGAGACATCAAGTGAGAAAGCAACCAACGTACAGAATGCAAAATGGCGGCAGTGCATCTGGATGACGCAAAAGTAACTTTTTGTATCCACTTTTTTGGATTTTAGCCTTCAAAATGAGTATTCAACCAATCATAAAAGTAACTTTTGATAGACGCTGCTCCTTTATGTTTGCCAATTGTGCTGATATGTTTGTAAATTCAAGGAAGCGAGATTTTAAAAGCATCTGTTGAGTCAAATTTATGTAAAATAACAGGGAAACCATCACTTCTAGGTTGAGGAAACCCAATGTTATACATGCTCTTATGCTGTTTTCTGATGCTCAACAGTACATTCGTTATGTTCAGAGCAATGTCTGCAATAAGTAAAGGATCCGCTAAAGAAAACCGGTCTGAAATATCGCTGATAGTCCTAGCAACACTTGGAATCGCATCACCATTCATTGTCGCAATGATTACTATTAATGAAAGTATGACATCTAAAACAGTAACAGATTTTTCTTTGGGTGCTCAGTGGTACGGAATGGTTTCAGCGGTAGCGCTAATGGGGTTATATGCTCGACGCGTTTGGAAAGAGAAGAAGTCCTTATTTACTGGCGCTTTCCTGGCCTCTTCCTTAATGGCCTTTATTTTTACTGACAGCCTTGTTTTCGTATCCCAGAAGGACACCGGCGTTCTGGCTACTTTCGTACTCGATAAAAACGCTGGAGATATTGATTGTAGTCGCCCGGCTATGATTGTCCATTACAGTAAAGGTGTTCCAACGGACTGGCGTTGCCCAACCAGTATCATGTTGATGGCGTATTCTTCATATCCTTTTTTACCCTGGCCTGAGTATAGCCATGGTACCAGCCAGTCTCTTACGGTTGTTATTGATACATTTATGGAAAACGCTGTTAATCTCAGCCAAAAATAAAAAATAAACCTCACTAGTGAGAGGTTTTATAAACCTGAGCCACCAATCTAATTAACTCTATATTTTTGTTTTAGCTTTTTTAAAGATAGACTTACCGAATAAAACAGCAATTATAGAGCAAAGGCCTGGCGTTAGGACAAAAGCTAATAATGCACTGCCAAAACTTGTCATTTCAGGCACCAGGAACCAGCTGATAGGCCACGTCAGGGCTGGTAAATTTAGCGGATCATAAAGCGCATGTAGAGCGCTTAACACACAGTAAAGTGCTAAAAAGCAAACTAGATAAACAACGATCCACATTTTAATTTGCTCAGCAATTTCAAATTTTGGACTGCCCATGCTTTACCTCAGTGGCTGAATATTGATGGTTAATATCTTTAATCACCCGTAAGCACTTAGTGCATACCTTAGTTCGATTTGTCTGCTTGTCCAGAGTGTATTTAACTTCAAGTTGACCTCCAGCATTAAGCAAAGTGAGCATCTCATCTTCTAACACGCTTCGGTAAATGGTCTTGGCCGAGAGTGTGCCCGGTAACGAGTACTCAACATAATTGTTTGAAACTCTTACCGATTTAGGGATTTTACCACTGAGCTGGGTTTCATTCGTTGAAGGCATTACAGTTACTTTAATCACAGTTGCCGGTGACCAGAAATCCTGATAACGCACTTTATGAATTTTATCAGCTCTAAGGCCTAACCACACATTTCCGGCGATAAGAACAATAAGCAATCCATAAACTGATCGTCGAATGTTACGCCTTTTAATCACAATGTCCCCCATCCCTCAAATATCATTCTAAATAACTGCACCAGGATATCATGAGCGTAATTAATAGAATTCTTCATAACCGGGGTTTTCAGTTGAGTTTGCGGACTCTTTACTTTGCGGTTTCTCACCCTCTAGTTGAGTATCCCTGACAGGCTTGGATTTACCCATGCTCCTCTGAAAGGTATCCATAACAAACTCAATATCTTCTTCTGGCAGGCTGGTGGGTTGGTTGCTCATAGGACTTCCTCTTGTTGAATACGTTCGGCGTACAGGATGCGAACCGAAACGGTCGTGTTTTCAAACTCGTTCTCAAAAACGTCCATCCATTCCGTCCGGAATTCTTCCCCCAAAAGGTTATCGAGCCCCTGAAGAGATAATGGAAGAACGGCTGCTAGAGATCCCCCGGCTGCGAGATGAGATGCAGCTGCCTGGAGATGCAGCCTGGCCCGGTTATCGGCAAAAGGTGGGTTCATCACGACATAATCAAACTTCTTCTGTTGATTAGACTTAGACCATGTGAGGAAGTCAGCTTCTGTCGTATCGTATCCCTTAGCCCGGGAGATAAGGCAATTCAAAGTATCAAGCTCGATGCCAGTAACGATCACACCGGCAGGGAATGATTTAAGCAAATCCGCATGGCCAATATTAGGCTCCAGGAGGGTATCCCCTTCCCCTGCACCAAGCAGGGAAGATACATATTCGCTGATTCGGCAAGATGAAGGGTAAAACTGATGCGATACAATATCAGGCATCTCCCCTATCTGGCCGATGTAACGAATAACCTCACACGGATCATAGGAAAATGTCACATCGTATTTTGTTACTGTTGCCCCTAAGAACCGAAGGGTGTCAGCGGCAACACTCGAAGATTTGCGTTCGGCGAGAGACCCTAAAGATGTCCAGCAACTCCATTTATTGTCCCCGTCATTTTTAAACATCAGTTCAGAAAGCTGCATCCGGGTATCAAAGTCGATGCACTGCTTAAGTACAGGGAATGCCTCCAAAGATTTCTTGCTATGAGCCATACGGTCGGCAGGTAATGCCAGCGGTACGATAGCTGATAAAATATTGTTAAGCCGCTCGGCGATATCAGGGTGGACGTCAATATGCATTGATCCATTTTTGTAAACCCTGAAACGAATACTGTTGCCATCGATGCAGATCCATTTTCTGAACCCCTCATGTTCGACCAACGCCTCAACCAATGATTTGGTGTTATGGATCGCCTTCACCTGTTCGCCACGGAAGAATGCGCATATAACGCGGAGCTCGCTCAGCGGTGAAATGCCAGACTCTTTAAAATCCACCCTTAATTTCTGCCAGGGGTATTTAGACGGCTCGCAAACTCCGGTAGTGATCATGCGGGTGGAGAACCCAAAAGCTTTGTTTGTCTTGTGACTGCGGCTCAGAGACTGGAAGACGTCGTAAACCCTTTCTTTAATAAATTGATTGCGGTCATTAAGCAAAGCAACGACTGTGCCCACTACAGCGTCAGCTGTGAAATCAGGGATCACCTGAGGCGGCATAATATAACGGTCGGCCGTAAACTGCTTATCCCATTCGTTACGTTTGGCATCCGACATGATAGGCAAAACATCAGTGAGTGCCATAACGCATTTCCAGTATTCTGATCTCAGAGCGTTTTCTGCGAACAAAGCATCCGCTTCTGAGATGCTGTGGTTGTAGCCTGAGAGATAAGAATAAAGTTTCTGGTGATTGTGGGTTTTGAACTGGACAGCCATGAGTTTCAACAAGCAGAGTTCATCATTATAGGACTCAACAAGATCCGCGATAATGCCGAGCTCTTTTCGCATATCTGGAAGAAATGTTTCAGGAGAGCTAACCACCAGGCTATGAGAGGTTGTTAAAGCCAGTACGCTGTGACTAGACTGGCCCCCTGAATCTCCAGACAACCAGTATCACTTAAATAAGTGATAGTCTTAATACTAGTTTTTAGACTAGTCATTGGAGAACAGATGATTGATGTCTTAGGGCCGGAGAAACGCAGACGGCGTACCACACAGGAAAAGATCGCAATTGTTCAGCAGAGCTTTGAACCGGGGATGACGGTCTCCCTCGTTGCCCGGCAACATGGTGTAGCAGCCAGCCAGTTATTTCTCTGGCGTAAGCAATACCAGGAAGGAAGTCTTACTGCTGTCGCCGCCGGAGAACAGGTTGTTCCTGCCTCTGAACTTGCTGCCGCCATGAAGCAGATTAAAGAACTCCAGCGCCTGCTCGGCAAGAAAACGATGGAAAATGAACTCCTCAAAGAAGCCGTTGAATATGGACGGGCAAAAAAGTGGATAGCGCACGCGCCCTTATTGCCCGGGGATGGGGAGTAAGCTTAGTCAGCCGTTGTCTCCGGGTGTCGCGTGCGCAGTTGCACGTCATTCTCAGACGAACCGATGACTGGATGGATGGCCGCCGCAGTCGTCACACTGATGATACGGATGTGCTTCTCCGTATACACCATGTTATCGGAGAGCTGCCCACGTATGGTTATCGTCGGGTATGGGCGCTGCTTCGCAGACAGGCAGAACTTGATGGTATGCCTGCGATCAATGCCAAACGTGTTTACCGGATCATGCGCCAGAATGCGCTGTTGCTTGAGCGAAAACCTGCTGTACCGCCATCGAAACGGGCACATACAGGCAGAGTGGCCGTGAAAGAAAGCAATCAGCGATGGTGCTCTGACGGGTTCGAGTTCTGCTGTGATAACGGAGAGAGACTGCGTGTCACGTTCGCGCTGGACTGCTGTGATCGTGAGGCACTGCACTGGGCGGTCACTACCGGCGGCTTCAACAGTGAAACAGTACAGGACGTCATGCTGGGAGCGGTGGAACGCCGCTTCGGCAACGATCTTCCGTCGTCTCCAGTGGAGTGGCTGACGGATAATGGTTCATGCTACCGGGCTAATGAAACACGCCAGTTCGCCCGGATGTTGGGACTTGAACCGAAGAACACGGCGGTGCGGAGTCCGGAGAGTAACGGAATAGCAGAGAGCTTCGTGAAAACGATAAAGCGTGACTACATCAGTATCATGCCCAAACCAGACGGGTTAACGGCAGCAAAGAACCTTGCAGAGGCGTTCGAGCATTATAACGAATGGCATCCGCATAGTGCGCTGGGTTATCGCTCGCCACGGGAATATCTGCGGCAGCGGGCTTGTAATGGGTTAAGTGATAACAGATGTCTGGAAATATAGGGGCAAATCCAGTGACCTGCATTATCGGGTTTAGCTTCAGAATCAAGAGATGACATTTTACCGGTCCTTTAGAAAAAACTTTTACCAGGATAGCAACGTCGCTCAGTAACCTAATAGGTTCAGTGACACGAAAAAGTTTTTTATGTCTCTGAATAAAACTTAAAGATGTCAACTCATAGAAAGAAGCAAAAAAAAAGCCCCGCATAAACGGGGCAAGAACGATACATGGAGGTTTAAAAAAGGCGGGCAAAAAGCCTGAATCCTTAATGACTCTGACAAAACCAGCACTTTGCCAAAAGTAAATTATTCTGCGTCCGGCTGTGGGTCAGTATCCTGATCGGTCTCTTCCCCTGCCTTCTTAGCATTTTTTTTACGTGGGTATTTTGGCTTCTCACCATTAAGTTTTGCCTGACGATTCTCCGCACGGCGAAGCTGCTTGTTCTCTGATTCTGTGATCTCTTTTGAAAGATTTCTCAACATCTCCAGAGTACTGCGGTTCAACGTAATGTTGATTTCTTCGTCAGCACTTGAATCTGTCAGCTCCGGCAATTCAATATCCCCCAGTTTCTGTAATAAGCTGGTGGTGATGAGTTTGACGCCTTCTACGGCTTTTGTGGCAATAACCGGCGGAATCCGTGCTGGCTTGAAGTCTGAAGGTCTGACTCGTACCTGACCATGTTGGGTTTTTTTCACCGTGATGCCATTCGCATCGGCCTGCTCAAGTTCTGCGATCATCTTCTTGATACGTGAAATTGCTTCTGTTTCGCCGAGCTCATCGATCAGTGAAAGCACGTTAACATACGAAATAGCGTCAGCATGAATCCATTTCTTGATAACAACAGAACAGGTTGTCAGGCGGATAAGAGAACTGATGGTCGTCGGGCTTTTATTTTCACGTTGAGCAATTCGTTCGAGTGACCAGCCAGCAAGAGAATGTAGGCGACGATAGGACTCGCCAAGCGCAACAGGAGAAAGCGCAAGACCACGGTTACCATCAATGGTCGCGAGCTCACAGCCAATTTCATCTTCTTTAATCTCAACGCAAAGGATTGTGATGTCATGATCTTCATCACATGCCATCATTGCGGCTTTTAAACGGCAGTGCCCCTGGCGAACAAAAGGTACCCCATCAATGACACGTACTCGGATAGGGTCTACATAGTCACCTCGAATGTAGGCATTCTTGATGTTGTAGATGTGTTCTTCAACCTCAGGGAGCTTATAGTAATCGTCACCCATTCCCATTTCGCGGGAGTTGAAGCCTGGCGTGACCTGAATTACTGAAGGGTGGATAGCCCATGCTTTCTGGTCACTTACTTCAGTACAAAGTTCAGGGTTTGCATCACGGAACTGTTTAAGCCCAGTGACGTAACGGCCTGTGCCAGTAACTACTGAAAAGGCAACATGGGCCGTTTTAAAGACCTTGTCATTAGCTTGCTGTGTAGGTTCTGTCAGTAAAACACTCATAGGGGCTCCGTTACATTTTTCTGCTTACTTTCTGCGTAGCGGGGATACTACCGAAAAAAAAATTCATAATTTTTCGCAAAAAAGGTACTTTTTGAGCCTATTCTGATTTTTTACAAAAAAAGGTGGCTCCCCATTACTTGTGATGGCATAAAAATCGCTTCATAAACAAATACATAAATCCAAAACATAAAGTTCAGGTATAAGTGAGGAAAAATCTTATAAATCCGAAATGCTGAAAGTCAAAACTGTGCGTCTTAAACAACTTTTTTTTGCTCCCTAAGTTATTAGTTAAAGCCCGTGGTTAGGTACGATACCAGCACCTAAATTTCTCTCTCAGGTATAGACACTTTGACTCGACATCTCAGACACATGCCGATAATCAAATGGGCTGGTGGAAAAACGAAACTGATGCCTTTCATCAGCCATCACTACCCACACGATCATAGTTGCCGGTGGGTAGAACCCTTTATAGGCGGTGGTGCCGTTTTTCTGAACATGTTTGCACAAAATGCATTGCTTGCAGATAGCAATCCAGACTTGATCAACCTATACAGGACTATTCAAAGACAGAAAACTAACTTTATAAATCAGGTCCAAAACTTGGCGGATAAAACCTTTGTCGAAAAGGACTACTATGAGATGAGGGACCGTTTCAACAAAACCTGTATTTCTGGTCAATCGCTTCAAAGAGCGGCTTTGTTTTACTCCCTGAATCGCCTGGGCTATAACGGTATGTGCCGCTATAACTCAGAAAGAATCTATTCAGTGCCGTGGGGGAAACATACAGAACTGAAGCTTGACCTCAATAAAATAGACTACCTTTCATTTCGTCTTTCAGGTATTGAACTGATCACCGCTGGTTTTGAGGAGACTCTGGCCGCAACCGGTGAAGGAGATCAGATTTACTGTGATCCGCCATATGACAAAACAAGCAAAACTAGTTTTGTCAGTTACGATGGTAAACCGTTCAGCCAAAGCGACCACGTGCTGTTAGCAAATATGCTCGTTGACGCTCACAGAAAAGGCGCTGCTGTTGCGATATCAAATAGCCTGACATCATTCACTTTGGGCCTCTATGAAGAGCGTGGATTCGTCATACACAGACTCAGCGCTTACCGATCCGTAGGAAGTAAGCCGAATACACGGAAAACGGAAACAGAAATACTGGCCGTGCTGAAATAGAGTAAATTCTAATCAACTAGGCTAATCCATTCCTCAAAAGTTAATACCTCAGGGTAAGTTCGTTGAACATAAGGTATAAACTGAAGCTCTTCTATTCTCCGGTCGCCCCTCTTTCCTTCGCAAATAAATGAAATGAGTCCTTGCTGAGAAAGGCCAGTAAGGACGCTCATAAGTCTTATATTTAGACTTTTAAGCTGTAAGTCGTTATTAATGTCCTCCACTTTATGAGAGCTCTGGCCTGAACGTTTAAGATACTCGTAAACCATGAAATTCGAATTTCGTCGTTTTAACAATTTTTCGGTTATGCATTCCTGAATGAAGTCGCCAAGAGCATCTAAAAGCGGACTGAGAACTACCGGGAAAGTTAATGTGTAACTTTGAGAAGTTTTAGACAAAGTGAATGAGTTTAGAAAGCTAAAGTTTAGTCTCTTTTTTGAATATGGAACATAAGCGACAAGAGTAGTCGACATAACAGTAAGTAAAGCTTCAAGATGGTTCACTGTTATTAAAGTGGTTTTATCTGTATTTCTAAGATTATGGAAATCAATAAACGCTACTCTTGAACGGCTAAGCCAATCTTGTACTTTAATGTCGATAGAAAATTGCGAGATATGATTTGAACATTCATTTTGGGTGATAGGGCATGCAGACGAAAGATGGTTATGGATTATCATGCATAGCACAAAAAAAGGAAAACGGCAGGCTGTGGGGCATTGAAAACCGGTTAAAGAAAGCTTAGACGTTTCATATGCGCTTACCGGAAAAGTAACTTTTCTTAACGTTGGCTTTGACGATGTTCTTGCATTTTTACAAATGAAACCGAGACCCAGATCATTGTGCATTTTAAAGTCCATCTCCATCATCACCTTTTAGCCTTAACTGTATGGTATTGGTATACAAAAAATTAAAATTATAATTAATAAGATTATCATTTTTTTACAATAGAAAAGGTTCTGATAGAGGGGAATTTAAATGTAAAAGATTTATACTCGCAGATCTTTATGAGGGATAAAACCCATTGCGTAAGCAACAATATTACGTGAGTGAGTCCTAACGACAGTTAAAGTCTTGGCTCTATATTTAAGCAGCAAAAACATTTAACTGTCTTGGAGTTTATTTAACTTAAAAACTGTTATTGCAGCATAATTTTTCGAATCAAATTCATAGAATTTTCTGACTTTTCCAGTCAAATGATAACGTTCACCCAATAAAATGTGATCCTGTTTATCGGCCGTTAAAGCGATCCCGTCATTTCTAACTTTACCAGTAAATGTAAAAAAATAACTCCCTTTACTTTTTGCGTACGCGGCCCTGACTTCAGTAAATGTTAGTTCAATGCTTATGACCTGGCCGATATTGTAGCTATGTTTTAAAATTTCTTGTTCATTTTCCGGAGTTTCAGACAACATCACATCAAAAGTTGTAAATAAACAATCCAGCTGGCGTTCTGTCAAGAAACGGTTATTGTCTAATTGCGCCAATATACTATTAGAAAACTTAGTGTTAGCCTTTTTTGCTTTCTCAATAAGGACGTGGTTTCTGGATTTCCATGCTTCGAGTGTTGGGTTAACACGCAGTTCCGGAATGTTATCGAGAAAGGTAATTGGCTCTAGTGCCACTAATTTTTCAATAATGGGTCCAACTGTTTGTACCCCATGACACTTTTCACATAAATCAGCCCCTTTGTGGCCTGTGCCCGCACATTCGTTACATTCTCTTTCGATAGGTGCATAATAATTTCCATCTCCGTTAAGTGATACATTCACTGAGGCTGGTACCATATGACCATCAAGAGTAAAGAAAAGAGATTTCATTTTCGAAACACCTCCAAACGTGCCTCTACGATTGCTACAGCTTCTTTCACAGTTTTTTCATAGTGGTCATGCCCTTCAGGAAATTGATCAAAACGTTTACCGTGTTCTAACTCTTCCATGTTGCGTTTAAGGACTTCATGAGTTAGAAGCAAATCACTATAATTATCGATAAGAGTCAGCTTTATAGGTTTAATCACTCAACTAATCCTCGTTTTTAATATTCCTTAAGGAGATCTCGAATTTCCAGAAGCTCTTCTAATTTTGGTTTAGAAACAATGATTGCTGTATTTTCGTCGTTAAGTAAAGACAATAAAATATTTAGCTTTTCATCATTCAAGATTATTTGAACACCATCATTGGAAAATATTACATTATTACTATTAACATTTTTGAACAAGTGTGCACTATCTCTACCAAATTTTAGTTCTGTTTGAGTATTCGTTATAGATTCCGTATGTGTACTTTCCACAAGCTCAAGAAATTCAGATTTTAGCCGTTCTGTTTTCTTATGCGAGAGGCGCTTAATACCCAAAGTCTTACGAGTGACTGCCGAATTTTTCTTTTCTGGTCCGCCTTTATTTAAGGTGTCTGGTCCTGCTCCAGCTGCATTGTGTTCAGGTATGCCTACAATTTTGCTCGTTGTAGTCTCAATATTCTTAACGCCAGGTAAGAAACCTTCTATATGTTTTAAAACCATTTTGTGATCGTTGGAATATTTTAACATTATTTCAATGGCGAGCGTTTTTTTGATTAGATTTAGGCTAATCAAACGTTGAAGCTCTAATGGCATATCAAGGATTTTTAGCATATTACGAATTGCGGTAGTTGATCGTTGATATCGCATTGCTAGTTCTTCAACCGAATACCCGAGACTAACAGCATGAGCTAATGCATGAGCTTGCCCAACCGGATTTAGCCCATTGCTTCTGTTACCATCGAGGTTCTCAAGGTATTCTTCAATTTCGTTTTTATAATCGATTAGGATAACAGATAATTTTGGAATATTAGCACCTTCAGAAATTGCTAATTTTAAGCCATGAAAACGAGTATGACCTTGACGAACTAAATATTTACCTTTTCTTTTTACGACCTTGATCATATCAACCTGCCTTCCTTCCTTAAAGGCTTGTTTGATTGACACAATCATCGACTTGACAGGTTCTTGTTCGTAACACAAATCTCCGATTACCGCCTCTCGGGGATTAAATCCCTTTTCAATTTCAACTAGATTAGTATCCACTTCAATGACTGTATGTTTGCTGTTGTTCATATCTTCCTCCTGTTTACTACATGATACATGAACCTCAAATTTGCCAAATAGGGCTGATACATCTAAAAGGTAAACTCAAAAAATTTGCTTAATAAAATTAAAATAAAAACTGTCTTGAATAAAACAATGATAGTAGACCCTCGTTCATTTCCGTTTGCGATCTGTAGATATTGTTAAAGGAGCGCTATTCCTTGTTTTATATGGACTTATCATTGTTTTCAACAGGATAGATCAATTCTTTAGATCACTAAAGATCAATAGAGTTCAAGTAAAGATCACGGCATCTTTAACTCATTGATTATAGTGACTTTATGAAAGGATCCGGCATTCGGATGCATGCGAAAAGCATTTGAATGAATAAGGAAGGCATTTACTGGAATGCTTATGGCATTTAGGTTAATGCGTAAAAAGCATTTGCAAGAATATGTTATAAACAGTTTGCCAAATGAAAATCTTATCACCGACGAGTTAAGTTAATGATTAAAAACAACGAGTTAATCCATCCTTTTGACGTAACCAGTAATGAATCAGGTAAGACTTATCAACTGACGCCTAACTCGTCCAAGTCGGTTCAGCCCGTGGCCCTGTTGAGATTGAGTGTATTTACCCCTGTCGGCACAAAAGAAAACCGCGACCGAAACTTTGAAGTTGATGCCTCTGATGAGCTTTCGTGTATGGAAATTGCAAGATCGGAGGGTTATGACGACATCAAGATAACTGGTGTCAAACTATCTATGTCTACCGACTTTAAGTGCTGGCTCGGGATCATCATGGCTTTCAGTAAATATGGTTTTACTTCCGAGAAGATTACCCTGACTTTTAACGAGTTTGCGAAGATGTGTGGTATCAGTTCAACAAACATCAACAAACGAACTCGTGCGCGCTTTAAAGAGTCATTAATGAACCTTGCATCGGTAGTGCTTGCCTTCTCAGACTCTCGGAGTGGTCGGTTCACAGTAACGCATCTGGTGCAGAAGGCTATGATTGATCCAAAAAGCGATACTGTTGAGTTGGTTGGGGATCCTTCTATGTGGGAACTGTATCGTTACGACCATAAGACATTGTTAAGCCTTCAGGTTCTATACATTTTGGCTAAAAAAGAAGCTGCGCAATCTCTCTATATTTATTTTGAAGCAATGCCAGCTGGTACGTTGTTCGTTAATATGAAACGGTTGAGGGAAAGGTTGCTTCTTACAACCCCTATTCGTACGCAAAACCAGATAATTCGTAAAGCAATGCGGGAACTTGAATCTATCGGATATCTCGATTATCAAGAAGTTAAGAAAGGTCGCGACATACAATTTCAGATCTTCAAAAGAAGCCCTAAGCTGGCCCTCGCCAAACAAGGTTGAAAGCTACCAGGTATGCACTGGTTATAACATGCTGAAAAATAAGTTATTTATCAGTGCTATGCTTAGTGCTTCTTTTACTACTGGTCTTACATCTCGGCTTAATGTGCAAAAAAGTAACTTTTCAAACGAACTCCTGACTATTCATCTGTATGCCTTTCTGGCTCAAGCGTACATGCTAGCCCATTCATTAAATGCCGTGGAGCAAGATGGTTTCGTGCGCACTCTATTCACGTGAATGCCTTTTGTGGATTACGCCTCTTACATTCATACAAATGCTTTTGATGTCGGTATCCCAAAAAATCATTCATTGAAATGCTTTTGTTTGCCACTGTATCCCGAGCATAGCTATGCAGTGGTATAAAAAGGCATTTTGGTGAATGGCATTAGGTCGAATGACACACAGTACAGCTTTGTTAAGAGCGAGAATGGTCCAAGACATCTATGACATTGGGCATCAGAAGGACTATGTGTTTGATATGAGATCAAAAAAATATCAGAAGCATCACAACTCCAATGGCATTCAAAGAAATGCCTTTGTTTTGTTAGTACACCAAACAACCCAAAATTCATGCAGTTATATCAAAGACTCATTCGCAAAAGGACTCAGCCAGAAAGCATTTGCTTAAATAGCATTGGCCAAAAGCATTCGAATGAATGATGTTCATATGGACAAGACAAAGTCCCACTCACGCCCAGAGGTGTAAAAGGCATTTAGATGAATGACGCACCGGCCGAGGATTGTATGTAGTTTCTCCAACTGATAGTTGCCGAACCAGGGAGCACAGTGATATGCGGCCTTCTCAGAATCAAGAGATAGATATTAAGGGAACAAAAAAGATTAGATATGAAGCTTAGTTACCTGCCCGATATCTAGTTAGAGCTTTTCAAACCATCAAAAGTGACTTTTATGCTTGAGGAGTCTCATCAGCTTCAGGATTGAGCTTAACGTAATCTTACCCCCTCCCCTCTTTCAAACTTTTACTAAGCGTTCACTGGTACTTTTCAAAGATTATGCTTTAGGCCCCTTTGCTTAAAAATTCACCAATCGCTAAACGTTAAAAAAAGGGGGTTTATGCGAACGGAAGGATCGGAATAAAAAAGTATTATTCATTCGCGTTTACGTGAACTCAAATCTACACGGAGTAATTATGGAACTTTCTTTAAATATTGGCCTTAGTGAAAAGAAATCTAACACGGCTGCACTTTTTAAAACAAAAAGCGCAAAAGTGATTTTGTTTGTTCTGCTGACCGTGCTTTTTTGCGGTCTGGCATATGCGGGTTCAGATGATGGGGCACTGGGAGATATTTGGTCATACATGAGTGAAAGTATGACTGGAGCTCCGGGCAAAATTCTGGCAGCCGCGATGTTGATCTCAAGCGTATATTTCTCTGTCCTTAAGCCTAACCCGGGCCTGGCACTGGTTTCATTATTCATGATGCTGGTAATGGCCAACGGCGAGAAAATTATCAGCACCTTTATGGATGCTGGCGTACCGCTGTAATTTATTGTTAATCATGCATGAGGGGGTTCATCCCCCTCTCTGGATTTTTAATGAGTAAGCAGAACGACGTTCCTCAGCATACCTATAGATTCCCTTTCAGGATCAACATGCCTCTACTGATTTTGTTTTGGGATGCAAAAAAAATAGGGCTTGCATTCATTCTGGTTGCATTTGGGAATATCTTCGAATGCTTCGGGTTTTCTGTTGTAGTAGCGGTTGTATATTGGATTGCGTATAACAAAGCAGCTGAGTCAGGAATAAGAGGATTGCTAAAACACAGACTCTGGTGGCTCGGTTTTTTGCCAGGTAAAGCAGTTTTTAGTAGCCGTTATTTCAACGATCCATTTATCAGAGATTTGTATTCTTGATGGAGCTATGAATGAAAATGCTAAGTGGCATTAACATCCCTTTTTTCAAAAAATCTAAAAAGGATGAAAACGGTGATCTTGAACAGTCATACGTAAAGAAAGATGAAAGTGCTAAGGGACGTTTTTTGGACATTAAAAAACGATTTAGCCCACAAGCTGAAGCGTCAGGTGCTGGAATTACATACAGCGCCCTGATTAATCGTGATACAAAACTTATCCGCATTAATACTGTTTCAATAGCCGTCATTGGGTTATTGGTTGCAAAGATTCTTTTTTTCACTGACCCAGTGACGATTGTTACCCCTCCAAACATGAATGAAGAGATCACGGTTGTTGGTAACAAAGCATCGGAATCTTATAAAACACAATGGGCTCTCTTTTTTAGTACCCTTTTAGGGAATATTAATCCAACTAATATTTCCTTTGTGACGGCCTATGTCCTCGATGCCCTTTCACCTGAACTACAGGCTAAAACGAGTGAGTCTTTACAGGAGCAGATAAATATCATGCAGGCTCGTGGTGTTGAGCAGACCTTTAAGCCTAATGATATTTACTTTGATCCAAAAAATGACATGGTCTATGTCTGGGGTACCAAAACGACTCGACTTGTAAATGTTCCGGACAAAACTGAATCATCGAAATGGACTTATGAATGGGTTCTCGGGATGAAAAATGGTCGCCCAAGAATTGCATATGTAAATCAATATTCCGGAACACCGAATATTAAAAAAATTACGATAAACGGCAAAGAGCAACTGGCAACGCTGGATAATCCGCCACCGTCTACAGGTAACAAGTGATGATTAAAAAAAAGGGCTTAGGGTTCAACGCAATTACCGCATTGATCATGCTCACGACTTCGAACTGCGTAATCGCTGAAGAATACCAATTGCCAGCAACAATTAATAACCCGGTTGTAATGCCAGTTGGTGCTGACGGATTTCAGAATGGAGCTGCAAAAGCCATTATTCCGGGTCAAGCTGGTTCTGAACAGTCAGGTGCACAAACAAACCTTAGTGAAGCCGGTAATGCGCAGGGACAAAAACCTACAACTGATCTCCCTACCGTGCAACTTTCCCCAGCCAGCAATGCTTCGCCTGCGGTAAGCGCTATTACTGGAGCATTATCAAATAATCCTAGTCTCCCCGGATTTGACGCACAGACCCGCTCTGGTGCAATTGATAGCTATGGGAGACCAACAGGTACCTCTTCCCAGCAGAATGCAACCAATGCGACCGCCACGTCAAAAGCCGATGAACTTTATGTCGAAGCTCGTAACCGATATAAAGAAGTTCAGCGTGTAAATGTGCCGCCTGGTGGGAATGTGGTACTGCCAGTTTCACGAGGACTTCAAAACAGAATATCGACCAGCTTCAAGAATGCTTCTGTCAGCACTTCTACCCCTGCTGAAGAGGCAAGCATATTTGTTAATGGTGGCGATGTCTTTATTTCAACTAATACCGATAAACCAATCGGGATTATGTTGTCGGAAGATCAGGTACCTGAATCGACCTATAACCTGACCCTGGTACCGCTTGATGTTCCCGGTGCGATGATTTCAGTTACTACATCTTTAAGCCCATCTATGCAAGCCAAACGTGAAACCTCATTGGATAAGCAAAACTATGAGGAAATGTTGGCCCGCTCCCAGTCAGAAGAACTGGCTCCATCGGATCCAAAACAAGACGATCATAAACAAAGAATCATTGATTTATTGACTCCTGTGGCTCTTGGTGAGGTCCCTTCAGGATTCAGTTTACAACAGGACCGACTTTCTCGTATTCCTGCGTCAGAGCAGTCCCCATGTAACTTTAATATGTATGCAAAGCTCGGTCAGAGACTGGTTGGCTCACGTGAACTTATTGATGTAATTCTTGTGAAAAACGATAAACCATACGGTCAAATCGTTGCTGATCAGCAGTGTATGGCAGAAGGCGTTATTGCAAGTGCTTTATTTGATAAAGCATACCTGCAACCGGGAGAAGAAACAGAGCTTTACATAGTCCGGGATAAATTGTTCAAGGAACGCGAGGCCCGGGTTACAACCAGACCAAGTCTAATCAGAAAATAATATGGGAAAAGTTACTTTGCCTGCTCTGCTTGGGGCCACCGTGATTGGTTTTGTCGTATTTGCTTTAACCAGCTTTTACTACAGGTCAGAATATATACCAAAAAGGAGTGTATTAATCGTTCCGGACGCACCCATTAGTATCGAAGATGGCAGTAACGCTTTTCCCGTTCAGACAGTAATAATGAACGATCCAACTCTTATTGATAAATTTGTAGGAGAGGACAATATTAATGAGGAGAATGCTTTTGACTATCACAAAAGTAACGTTTTGGAACCTAATTACAAACATGAAATATCTAGAACGAGCCAGATAGATAAAGCTGAAATGAATCATCCATCTGTTCGTGAAAACTGGGCCAGAGCAGGTGATCCCTATATCGTTCCTCAGATGTCTGACAGCGAACGAAATCTAAAAATTAAACGATTCCAGAAACCTACAAGTGGAGCTAATCATGGACATTAAAAAGGCCTGGGAAAATAAGACCGTCAGACTTTCTGTTATTGGCGCTCTGCTGGTAGTGATTGTTTATATTATTAGCCAGTCTATTTTTTCCACACCAGTTAAGAAAGAAAAGAAAACACAGAAAAAAGACATGCAGACCAATTTGTTGTTAGATGATTCGCAAATGAACAAATTGAGTAATGAAGAAAGCCAGAAAGTATATAAGGAAATGGTTAAGCAAAACCGACTTGATCAAAATGCGGCGAAAGAGGACCGCGAAAAAGCAGAAAAAGCCCAACAGGAAACTAAAGCCCAAGTTGCAAGTTTAACTTCTCAACTTCAGCAACTGTCTCAGCAAATTAATGATATGCAGACTAATCGAAACGGCAATCGTAACTTGGATGCTGGTAGTTCGCGTAAAACGATTAATGAGCAGGCACCGGCAGCTCCTTATCAGCTTAATGCTAATGCGCCGATTAATGGCGTAAACCCTAATTACGCGTCTATCACACCTACGCGTAATAGCCCGATGAGAACAATCACACAAAGTTCCATTAAGACTAATGGTACCGATGGTGTCATTCAGGTTATGCCCGTGTCTGAAAACAGAATCAAGGAAGGCAGAGAGGTCATTGCAGGAGATAAAGCGCCTACTCGGACTGTACGAGGTGATGGTACTGCGCCAGTTGATAGCAAAGCGCGGCATGCTGCCCGAAAAGATGAAATGTTTCTTCCGGCAACATCTATTATCACTGGTGTTCTGATTACCGGGCTTGAAGCGCCTACAAGCCTTTCTTCCAAATCAGAACCAATGCCAGTAACAATGCGTATTAAAAAAGATGTCATCATGCCCAATAATTTCACCATGGATTTGCGTGACTGTAACCTTCTGGGTTCAGCTGTTGGTGATTTGGCGTCACAGCGTGCTTACATACGTGCCACTTCTATCTCTTGTGTTAATTCAAAAGGGAAAGCTTTTGACGTAAAACTGGAAGCATATGCTGTAAGTGAAAATGACGGAAAAAATGGGATCCGAGGCACGCTTATCAGCCGAAATGGTAACGCAATTGCAGGAGCTGCATTTGCCGGTGGACTTTCTTCACTTGCCGGTAGCTTAAGCCCCAGTAAGGTATCTTCACTTAACATCGACCCTAATTCACAGGCTCAGTATCAGTCCCCTAATTTTGGTGCACTTGGGGCATTAGCCGGGGCTGGTGCAGCTCAAGGTGGCCTTAATCGACTCGTCGATTACTACACCGCAATTGCAGAACAACAGTGGCCAATCGTAGAAATTAGCCCTGGCCGAGCTATTACATTTGTCGTTCAGACCGGAACTACAATTCCAACGAATCTGACCAGTCGCTGAGGTTTAAATGGATAGTTTAGAAAAAAAAGAATCGACTGAATCAGCTGGACCTGAAATCACTAAAAAAATGGTGCGAGAAAGGACAACAAAAAAAATTACCTTCGAAATTGATATTGAAAAAATATTGAAGTATTTATTTTTCTTCGCCTTTGCCGTTTTGGTCATTATTTATGGTTATAAAGGCTTTATGAATGTTTACGATTACTTCAATAAACAATCACAGCCTTCGTACAAGATTGCAGTGCTTGACATGCCTGAATTACGTAAGGAATTTTTCAAGCATCACGGAGGCCGTACTGCTGACAATGATAGAACTCAATTCGAAGAATATTTCAGAACATTAATGAAGATCTACCGTGACCGTGGCTATTTAATTATTGATGCAACGCTTGCCGTTACTGTACCGGATAGTGTTGAAATCGTCACTTATATGGAACTTGAAGATAGCTCTGAAGCGGTACAATCAAGTTCTTATAATGCAAAGAAGTAGAGGGCACCCAATAGTGAAAAAGTTACTTTTCCCTTTAATGGCGGCTTTCGCCATTATGGCGAATACGGTCACTTATGCTTCAGAGCAGGTCCTAACTAATAGTGATGCTGCTGCGTTAATGGCAAAGGCAAAGGAAGGCGGCGTTTCACCCAGTCAGATCTCGGGTGCGTTATCAAAAATGAAAGGATATAAACCTAAGGATGCCATATACATTCCTTCTGGTGGGCTATACCTCTTTCAGGACGAGCGTTCGCAGCTAATGGCAGTAACGACCGATGGCCGATACTCCCTTACTGGGGGAAGCCTTGTTGATGTAATTAAACGTAAACCTGTTCTGACTGTAGAAGAAATCAGAAATTCCTATTTTATTAGTCTTGATGAGGCCCCCTTCCCTCTGGAAACTGTAGCGTCCATTCATCTGGGAAATTCAAAGCTTAAGAGACAAGCAGCCATTTTCTTAACACTTGATTGTGACGGTTGCATGGAACTTGTTAAGAAATTTTATGCAGATCGGGACAAGTATCGGATAGATATTGTTTTAGTTCCCTCACCCGGTGAGCCAAAAGAAGAGCTTAGAAGGCTCTGGTGTAGTAAAGAAAAAGGAAAAATAAACAACCTCGATATTCTTCGTTGGCTAATGGGAAGCAAATCCGACATTGAAAAAAGATTGCTCTCTCAAAAAGAAGCAGAAGAATGTCCGGCGGAACCTTTGGTAGCGTCATTGATGCTCGCAGGAATTTATAAATTGCAGGGTGTACCTTCAGTTGTCAGACAGGATGGTTTGGCTGGTAATGGCATTCCAAAAGATTTCGACTACTGGTTGAACCAAAGCGTTGAACCTCTCTTAAAAAATCCATTTGAGACAAATTAAGGCTAGTTTATGAACATCAAAAGATTGGTACTCAGTGCTCTGGTTGTAGGTACATCCTCATATCTTACGGGGTGCTCCATCGGGAGTTCCGAATCCGAATGTCCAGGCATTGAAAAGGGCGTTATCTGTAAAGGTCCTCGCGAAGTTATGGAGTTAACTAATAATCGAGATGATCTGTCTGCACTTGCGGGGGAAGAGTCGGAATCGGGAAAGGAGAAATCGGCTGTCAATGACAGCCGTTATCCAACTGAAATTAGCCCTCCAGGGGAAGTCAAATATCCACAGTCTACAACCCTTAAAAATCAGCCTGTGGCTTATTCAAAAACCGAAATTAAGCCAGTTGGTCAGTTACCTGTCATGTACGATAAAACTTTAAAAATGGGTGCCCCTACTTCATCCATTGGACCACGGCCTATTTCTGGTGTACCGGTTAATTCAAACGTAAGGATGACTAGCAGTTATAGCACTGCCTCTTCAGCTGGTAACCCTTTCGTTCATCCGGCTGCGGAAGTCGTTAAACAAACAAGCTATCCGGTTTCTGCTGGAAATGCACCACGCTACGTTGCACCTAATTCTGATATCAGCCCTGGCAAGGATATGTACTCTCTTTACAATGGCCAGCCCGTTAACCCTACTCTCAACACTGGGCAGATCCAGCAATACCGTTCGCAAGGTTATAAACAAGCTGTAGTGGCTCCTGAACCACTTGCTGTTCTGCAACAGGGGAAAGTAATGAGAATTACTTTTGCACCTTATACCGATGATAACGATGCGCTTAATCTTCCCGGCTACGTTTATGTCAACGTAAAACCGCAAACATGGATTGCTGGCAAGAATTCGACCTCAAACCCAGCTCGCATAGTTCCTTTAGAAGTACAGGATGCGGCCCGGGAAAATATGCAGCAGCAACAAAAAGCAACTAAAGCTGTCTCTTCGAACGGCATTGTTAGACAACTGTAAGGTCAAATATGGAAGCTATCAATAATTACAATAGCGGTTTAAATCGCCATCAATTAGGTGGGTTTATCCCTGTTTACGATCAATTAGCAGGGACTCACTATTTTTTGATTGATGGCAACAGATTAGGGTTTATGTTTATCTGTAATCCATCACCTGGAGTTTTTGATAATCAGCAAGATGTTCTTGCTGAAATGTTCAAAATGGATTTTCCTACAGATACTGTCTGTCAAATATCTCTGACTGCATTGCCAGACTTGACTTTACAGCTTAGTGCTTGGTCAGCTGTGCGAGGTGGGCGTATGACTGGGAACGATAAGCTTAAAGCAGATCTGCTTAATGGTTATCAGTTGGACTACTACGACAGAAGTATGCATAAGCCTTTAAAACCTGATCATGATAACCTTATGTTGAGGGATTTTCAGGTATGGATCTCGCTATCGATTCCTTTACAGTCTGCCCTTCCTACCGAGCTGGAACATTCGCGTATCGATTCACTTTACTCTGAACTTGTAAGTAAGTTAATTACGATTGGACTGCATCCGTTTAAGGTCGATGCAGAAAACTGGCTCTATTGTATAGATAAGGTCGTAAACCCCGGAAAGAACTCTCGGTGGGCTGAAGGTTTTATAGACGTTAACACTATGAAAAGGCTTAATGAACAAGTTAACGTTCCCGGCCGTAAGTATACAGTCACAGAAAATCATTTCTCATCAGTCACACAAAGTGACGACGAATCTGAGCATCGTTACTTCAAACAACTTTCCGTTGTAAAGTTTCCTGAATACGTCAATTTCGGTTGTATGTATGAGTTAGTAGTTAACTGGATGCATGGACGTAAGACAATTTTCAGCCCATTTATGATCACTCAGACTGTTCAGTTTGCCGATCCGCTCAAGTTGTCAAAAGAAAACGTCCGCTACAAAGCAATCACTAATAAACAGGCAAGTATACCTTCAGTTGTCACATTCTGCCCTCGCCTGCGGGATATGGATAATGACTACATGGCCGTAACTCGCGAGCTTGAGGATGGCGCAAAGCTTTTAAGAGGGTATCTTACTTTCACTGTTATGGGTAGTAATGCCAATTCTGTGCAGACAGCAGCTAACGATCTCAAATCCTTTTACCTCGAAAGCCGGGTCAAAGTAGCAGATGATTCCTTTATCGTTTTCCCGTCATTTATGTCATGTCTGCCAATGTGCAATGACCCAAAGACAATTTTCGACCTTGACCGATCCGAAGTAGTGAGCAACACCGGAGCGGCTCATATGACGCCGATCTTTGGGCCCTGGAAAGGTAATACAGATAGACCAGTACTGAGTTTAGTTTCTCGTGAAGGTCAACTCATGGGACTTGATATTTTCAAGACTTCTGCAAGCTATAACATGGTTATTGGTGCAACGTCAGGTGCAGGCAAGTCATTCTGGACAGCATATCTAATCAATAACTATCTTGGAGCTGGACCGCGATCTAATAACCTCGTTCATTATCGCTCAACATTTAAGCATTTTTTAGAAAACGAATACCCAGATGATGATCCTGATGGTGCTCAAGTTTTTGTAGTGGACGTGGGGCGTTCTTACCAGGGGATTGCGGAACAATATACAAACAGTCAATTTATTGATTTCGGTAAAACCCCTGACTTCACCCTAAATCCCTTTGCCTTCCTAACTGACATCACTGTTAACGACGATGTATTTAACGAAGCACCTGAATTTACCGGTGAATCAACTTCAAACGATGCAGAAAAAGACAAAGTTGCTCAGACCATAATGGTTCTGAATCAGCTAAAAATTATGGCTTCAGAGAAAGGCCTTATCGATGATTATCAACAATCAGTGATGCTTCAGCTTATTGCAGAAGAGTACCAGGAATCCAGAAAATCAGGTCGGACCGGTTCAATAACCGGCTTTGCTCTGCGTTGCAAGAAGCATGAAGACAAACGTATAAAGGATATTGGGGAGCAACTCGGAGCATGGTGCGAAGGTGGAATTTATGGGCACCGGTTTACCGATACGTTGCCTCCAATCAACTTCGACAGCAGATTTATTGTTTTGGAACTGGAGGAGCTAAAAGGCACCCCCCACCTTCAGACAGTTGTTTTAATGTCTATCATTCAGGCTGCTCAGCATGCAATGTTCATCAAAAAAGATGGGCGTCGTCGCTTGTTCATCCTAGATGAAGCTTGGGAGTACATTCGTCCTGATAATTCATCAGGTGCCGGAAATCAATCAAACCAATTCTTCTCTTCCTTCCTCGAAGCGGCATGGCGTAGGTTCAGGAAAACAAACTGCGCTGGCATCTGTATCACACAGTCGTTTGAAGATTATTTTACTTCTTCTGTTGGCCGGGCCCTGACTGCTAACTCGCCTTGGAAGATAATCATGAAACAAGAAAAAGAAAGCATTGAAGCAATGAAGGCTAATAAATATTTTTCTACTTCAGATGCAGAATATGAACGAATGAAAAATATTCGTACAGTCAAAAAGGTGTTTTCAGAGATGTTAGTCAGGTTCGAAAACTTCCAAGAGATCTGTCGGTTATACGTAGACCGGAAAATGGAGCTTTGTTTTACTACGGATAGTGCTGACAGGAGTAAATTATGGGAAATTCAAAGCCGCGAGAATTGTAGCTATGGCGAGGCAATAGAAATTCTCTATGCTCAAGAAGTAGCAGCGGGTTTGGCCGCGTAGAGTAAATATCTTCAAGCAAAAACAATTAAACCAGATGTCTCATAAGAATCTGGTTTTTTATTGTATGCCTTAAGTAAACAAATGAGGTTATGACTTAATGAGTTCATCACTGTGCTGCAAATTTTGGTTTTATAATTAATATGGCTTAAAAACAGTGACATAATTACAAATCGCATTTAGGTTGTGTACGCATTAAGTAAACAAAATTTATAACATCAATACTGACTTTATAAGATGAAATTCACGTAAATTACATTTTTGTTTACCAAAGGTAATCAAAGGAGCGCGGCATTATTAGTGAAAACAGATCACTGGTGTCATATTGCATACAAAACTTAATATCCTTTAATCATTCTTCTAAAAGTTTAATATTAACGCTTTGGTTTATGAAAATTTATCCAATTTGCTCACCGAAGACTTTTAACTTATTTAACCCCCTTTATCGCCAATCTGTGATTTTCTAATGTTAGCCTACAGTTCTAGGGCCCTTGCTCCCATGATGCGAATCCTTCCACCTAATAAAGATTAACGCCTCATTCCTGTATGCCGGTCTTACGACGCCAGTGCACGGACAATTTTTGGTCATCACAAGGCCAGGCGGGAGATTTAATCAGGGCGTGGTGTTCCTTAGCAGCAGCTGCGGCACTGTAAGCCGAAGGCGGAATTAACTCCTTTATCGCCATCTGGGGACGTCATTAGGGGTACCCCTTTTAACTTGCTCAGGACCATTAAGCTAAAATTCCGGATAGTGATTGACGTAAGATTTAGGCTAAGCAGGTAAAGTGATCCCCGCTCCCGGGGTGACCACTTTATACAAAAGGCCGATCGGAAGATTGTCCTTAGGGAAATATTCCTTTAACACAGCACGGGCACTTACTGCCGCTGCCGGATTTAACCCCCTTAATCGCCAAACTGGGGTACTGTCCTGATGCTGGCCTTCAGTTCTGGGCTGGGTGGCTATCACTTCCTCCCATAATGCGAAATGTAACTGCTGATACAGATTAACGTCATATTCCTGCGTGCCGGTCTGCCAACACCAGTGCACGGGCTTTTTTCGGTCATCACATTACCGGGCAGGAGATTTTATCAGGGCGTGGTGTGACTGAGCAGAAGCTGGGGCACTGTCAGCAGCTTGCAGATTTAACCCCCTTAATCGCCAAACTGGGATTCTGGTCTGATATTGACCTTCCGTGCTGGGCGGGGTTCGGTTTGCTAACACTTACTCCCATGATACGAAATGTGCCTGCTGATACAGATTAAAATCACATTACTGCATACCGGTCTGCCGACACCGGTGCATGGGCGATTTCCGACGATCTCAAGAACATATGGGAGATTATATCAGGGAGAGTAGTATGCCTGAGCAGCATCTGAAGGCACTGTCAGCCGCTGTCAGATTTAACCCCCTTAATCGCCAAACTGGTGTTCTGTCCTCATGCAGGCCTTCAGTTCTGAGCTGGGTTGCTATCACTTGCTCCCATAATGCGAAATGTACCTGCTGATACAAATTAACGTCGTATTCCTGTATGCCGGTCTGCCGACACCAGTGCTCGGGCTATTTTCGGTCCTAACAAGACCTGGCGAGAGATTTAATCAGGGCGTGGTGTGACTGAGCAGCAGCTGGGGCACTGTTATCCGCTTGCAGATTTAACCCCCTTAATCGCCACACTGGGGTTCAGTCCTGATAGTGTCCTTCCGTCCTGGGCTCGGTTGCTAACACTTGCTCCCATTGCGCCTGCTGATACAGATTAAAGTCACATTACTGCATACCGATCTGCCGACTCCGGTGCATGGCTTTTTCCGATAATCACAAGGACGGACGGGTGATTTTATCGTTGCATAGTATGTCTGAGCAGCATCAGAAGGCTCTGTCAGCCACTGGCAGATTTAACCCCCTTAATCTCCAAACTGGGATCAGTCCTGATAGTGTCCTTCCGTCCTGGGCAGGGTTGCTAACACTTGCTCCCATGATACGAAATGCGCCAGCTGATACAGATTAACGTCTCATTACTCCATGCCGGTCTGCCGAAACTGGTGCATAGCTTTTTTCGATATTCGCATGAACAGACGCTTGATTTTTTCAGGTTGTAATATACCTGAGCAGCATCTGAAGGCACTTTCAGTCGCTGTCAGATTTAACCCCCTTAATCGCCAATCTGGGATTTTCTGATGTTAACCTACAGTTCAAGGCCCTTGCTCCCATGATGCGAACCTTGCAACCTGATAAAGATTTAAGCTTCATTCCTGTATGCCGGTCTTACGACTCTAGTGCACGGGGACTATTTTCGGTCATAATAAGACCTGGCGGGAGATTTAATCAGGCGTGGTGTGACTGAGCAGAAGCTGGGGCACTGTCAGCCGCTGGCAGATTAAAACCCTTTATTCGCCATCTCAAGACGTCATTATGGGTAGTCCTTTTAACTTTCTAAGGACCATTAAGCTTAAACTCCGTTTAGAGAATGACGTAAGATTTAGGCTAAGCAGGTTAAGTGATCCCCGCTCCCGGGTTGAACACTTTATTCATCGTACGAGCGAAAGATTGTCCTTCGGGAAATATTTCTTATACACCGCTCGGGCACTTACAGCCACTGGCGGATTTAACCCCCTTAATCGCCAAACTGGGGTACTGTCCTGATGCTGGCCTTCAGTTCTGGGCTGGGTGGCTATCACTTGCTCCCCTAATGCGAAATGTGTCTGTTAATACAGATTAACGTCATTTTCCTGCGTGCCGGTCTGCCGACACCAGTGCACGGCCTTTTTTCGGTCATTACATTACCGGGCAGGAGATTTTATCAGGGCGTGGTGTTACTGAGCAGGAGCTGGGGCACTATCAGCAGCTTGCATATTTAACTCCCTTAATCGCCAAACTGGTGTTCTGTCCTCATGCTGGCCTTCAGTTCTGGGCTGGGTTGCTATCTCTTGCTCCCATAATGCGAAATGTATCTGCTGATACAGATTAACGTCATATTCCTGTATGCCGGTCTGCCGACACCAGTGCTTTGGCTATTTTCGGTCATAACAAGACCTGGCGAGAGATTTACTCAGGGCGTGGTGTGACTGAGCAGCAGCTGGGGCACTGTCATCCGCTTGCAAATTTAACCCCCTTAATCGCCAAACTTGGGTTTTGTCCTGATGCTGGCCTTCCGTTCTGGGCGGGGTTGCTATCACTTGCTCCCATCATGCGAAAAGTGCCTGCTGATACAGATTAACGTCATATTCCTTCATGCCGGTCTGCCGACACAAATGCACGGGCTTTTTTCGGTCCTTACAATACCGGGCAGGAGATTTAATCAGGGCGTGGTGTGACTGAGCAGCAGCTAGGACACTGTCAGCCGCTGGCAGATTTAACCCCCTTAATCGCCACACTGGGGTTGCCTCCTGAAGTTGGGTTTCAGTTCTGGGCTAGGTTGCTAACTCTGCTCCCATAATTCGTAGTGGGCCTACTCAAGAGATTAACACCTCATATCTTTAGACTGGACTGACGACAACGATTCACAGTTAGGAAACGTAAATCAGCACACCGGTGAGATAGATTTTAGGGTCTAAGCAAGAAATAGGGTAGGCGTGAAGATTCATTAATGGAGCTCATAACGTCAAAGCGTAGAGAAGTCGACAAGAATCGTGGTTTAAAAAGAATGAGCATTAGGTATGGACTAGAGAGTCTGAGCTCTCATCTGCAAGTTAAGCTCACAAAAAATCATAAAAAAGTAAACAAACATTAGCTTAGGATTGAAACAAAGGATAGAATTGTACGTATAACAATGAAATGGACGCATTATGCGTAAAGTTTACATATATGCGTAAAAGTCGGTTTTCAGTGCAAAAAGGTCATAACCATGAATTTACTTGAAAAGATCGCCCTCGTTGGTCAGCGCATGAAAAGCGAGCAGATTTCTCTTAAGGAATCTCTGATGGCTTCATCAAGAGTATCTGTTTCTGATGATAGTGTTGATGGTGTTGATAGACTGATCTACAACCACTGTTTAAATAAAAAAAATCTCTCTGATTTTTTTGGGAAGTCACGAGTAACGTTCAATAAAATACTTTCGGACTTAGAAGAAAAAGAAGTTGTTGGTGCACCTATTTATCAAAACAAAAATCATCTTTACACCCGCTGGGATGTTCAAAAAATAATGGATGCCCTGGGTTATCCCAAGTACCGCGATCATTACTTTAGCAGAGCTATTGTTACTCAGAATCATAAAGGCGGTACAGGGAAAAGCACTACATCTGTAGCTTTAGCAGTAGCAGCTGCTTTAGATCTACAACTGAATGCACGTGTATTAATGATCGAATGGGACCCACAAGGTTCGATTGGAAGCAGCATGATTCAAAGTGTCTCAGAAGATGATGTCTTCCTTACAGCAATTGATGCAATCCTTGGAATTTATGAAGAAAATTCTGAGTATAAAAAATATTTAGATTCAGGATTCTCTGAAGAAGAAATCATCACTAATATGCCTTTTTCAACGCATCTGCCAAACTTGGACGTGATAACGGCATTTCCGACAGATGCTCGTTTTAAAGATAAATACTGGCAATGTTCTAGAGAAGAACGAACGTCTTTGTTACTACGTTTCAAGGAAGTTATCTTACCGGTACTGAAGCAGAACTATGATTTGATTATTATAGACACTCCACCTGAAGATTCACCTTTGATCTGGGCTGCTGACGAAGCGGCCGATGGGATTCTTGTCGCAGTGTCACCACGTGAATATGATTACGCCTCTACTACAGACTTCATGCTTACAATAAGTGAAAGGTTTAAACAATCACCAAGTAAGGGCGATAATTTAAAATGGTTCAAAGTTCTTGCTGTCAATGTTGATGACAAAAGTCCATATGAAAGAATAGTTTTGGATAAATTAATCAGAACTGTTCAGGACCTTTTGATGTCCGCTAACATAAAAAATTCTGAAGCATTTAAGGCAGCTGCTTCCAAAGGGCGTACAGTGCTTGATATCAAAAAATCAGAGGAACTTTGTTCCGCAAAGCAACTTGATGTCGCAGAAGAATCTGTATTACAGGTATATCAACAATTTATAAATGAAATAAAAAGTTTTTCAGCTAAGCAAGGAGTTAACGCATGAGCGATGAGCAACATATCGGGAATGATAAATCTCGATATTTAAACGCACCAAAGCGGACAGAAGTCGGTCACCGTTCAGGTCTTGCGGGTTTGAAAACAGCACCTCGCATAAAAAAGTTATTCACTCTTCATAAGGGCCGAAGACTTGAAGCGGAACATGTGATTGTTCCAGCCCAGAGAGTGGAGAAGGAGACCTTAGTCCATCCAGCAAACCCACGAAATCAAGAAGCCCTTACAGATTATTCTGTTAGAGATATTCTTAAGCAGATTGAAGAAAGAGGGGTCGATACCGAAGGGATCGCTGTAAAAAGAGATGGGGTTTATTTATTAATAGAAGGAAGTCGCAGACGTTTCTGCTGTATAAAGGCAGAAAAGGATCTCCCCCTGTGGGTACTACCGGATGAACTAACCGAAGATGATATAAATTCAATTATATCCGCAGCACAAACATCTCGAAAATTTTCATATAGAGAAGTTGGGTTTCAATTTATCAAGAAAATGGAAGAAAAGGGATTTTCTACTAATGAAGAACTCGCAGCATATCTTGGGATTAGTCATGTATCGGTAGCCAAAAGAATCCAGGCGGCACGTATTGACGAAACATTGATCTCTTTATTCCCGGATTATGAAGGAATACCGAACTCCTATTATAGTCGCTTGTCTCGTTTACAGAAATATGTGCAAAAAAATCTATTTCCTTTAGATGAAGTAATAGATAATGTTAAAGAGGAAACAAAAGATTTAGACATTGGAGATCTCCAAGTTGCCCAAAAAGTTGTAATGGAGAAAATCACACAATCTGTGGAAAGTGTTTGTGAAAAATCTTATTCCACAAAATGGGAAACAAGTGATCTTATTACTTTTGATAACAAAGATAAGTATGCAAGAATCAGTAAAAACAATACTGGAAGAAAAATTCGCATTGAATTCAATAGGATAAGTGCGGGTTTTATTAAGGAGCTAGAGGAGTTCATAAAAGAAAAATTAAAAGTATCAGAATAAATATTGAACTGCATCTTTATGATGCAGTTCATATGATTTATATTTTTAATTTCTTGTTATATTAATATGGGGTGTGCGCAGGTTCAGACATATAAGGTCTTAGTTCTATATGAACAGAAGCGCCATTCCCATCATTTACTACGTTTAAAGGTGCTTTGCCCGGCAATGACATAGTTGCAACGTCAGGTCCAGAAACAGCAAAATTATTTTCTGCTGAAGGCATTACTGTAAAAATCTTTATAGCAACATTTTCATGTCTAAATAAAGAAATCCCAAAAGTAGAACCAGCTTCGGTATTGCTCACGTCCACAACCACAGGGGTTTTTCCTAGATATTCATTAGTTAGTATGTTTTTTACTAATGCCCCTTCCGGGACAGTATAGATACGGTATGGATATGCTAAAACTGAGTGACAAAAACATAATAAAATAACAATTAATGTTTTTTTCATAGATTATCCTCATTCAAAAATAAAAGATATAACTCTTGAAAATCGTGGTTATTAATTAGGTCCGCTTTTCCGGGAAAATCGTAACTAACAGAAAATAAAAGAGAAAGAGAATCTTTTCCTTTTGCTTTGGGAGAGATTCTGCTAAAAGCACGGTTAATAAACATAAGTTGATCTTCATTGTTGAAGCAAAGTCCAAGCATTCCAACCGTAGGAACTACGAATGTGCTTACGCTGCCTGGGGGCAAAAGTTGCTTACTACGGGCATTGTAAGCACAACGACTACCACCTAGCGTTAGGCCTGAAAGCTCAATAAAACTTCTGGTTCCATTCTTGGCGACAAGCCAAACATCAGTTCCTGAACTTTCGACACGTAAAGTAACTTTTCCGTCAGTAAAGGCCTCACTTTTATTGTATAGAATAGGGTCAAAACCAACTGTCGGGAGTTCTTCGATTTTACTTTCTACTGACTGACAACCAGTCAGTAATGCAAACAATAAAAGTGTGATAACTTTAATCATCCCGCTTCCTTAGATTGTTTTTGGCGCTGGTTATAAAAGATAATGATTCACCGGGGTAGAGAATTGTTTCTTTCGTCCAATAACGATAACCACCGAGGATATCTTTTCTTTTCTCAATATAAACCGGTTCAGAAAATTCTAAATGTTGATATTTCGGAAGAGATAAGATTTTATATTTTACTTGTCCAACTAAGAGGTAATTCTTCTCTTTAGGATTGATGGTTACTGAATTACCAACACTTTGAGGTATGTTAAGTTTTTTTATATTTAGATCAGAATCGTCAGGAACGGACACTTGATCATTAGATGTCTTTCCGGGAAGAGTAAACCCTTTACCCTGATCCGGTCCAAAGATGGCAATTACATCTTTGTTGTTTCTTGTGATCGAAACGATAGCCTGAAGGGGCGTATTAGCAAGGTCATTTATAAACGATATAGTTATACTTGATTTAGGCTCGACCCAAATAATGCTTTTTCCGGATGTGCCTTCGCTTAATGCAATTTTTTCATTTAGTAAGATTTTATTTTTGGCAATGATATTATACTCAAGTTTCGGTATCACCATAAAAAGTGATTCTTTATTTGAAACATTCATGATTTCTAAGAAATTGGTTTTGGTCATGCTGGTCTTTAGAACAGGCCTATATTTACCATTTATAAACCACCTTCCGTTTATAAGCTCCGCTTTAGCAGATATAAGTGAATCACTTTTCTGAGCGGCAGAAGAAAAAGCATCTTTTCTTTGCTCTTTCTCTTGATGTGGTGCAGCTGCTGCGTGAAGATGCAAAAGTAATGTTGAAATTGAGATAATCTTCCATTTTATCTTCATCTTGTTACCTCAATGTTGTTTTCAATCGAATCGAGTTCTAACGGATAGGTTTTAAGTGAATAAAACTTGTTTGTTGTTTGTATTAGCTGATGACACAATAAAACTGGATTGTTCTTCATGATTATTTCTACTAATGTAAGTGCTGGTGAGTCAGTTGGCGGTATACCCGGAGCAACTATTACCTGGTCTTCTAATTTTGACATATAGAGTGATCCAGTATTTATATGTAAACAATTACCGATCAGTACTGGAAGATTGTTTTGAGTACGACCATGGGCTTTTCGAATGCTGTTTACAGGATTCCTACCTAGGACCATAAGGTTGACGTCATTTATCATCATTGGTATTACGGCATGGTCCATACCGAATAGAAACTGGCTCTGAAAAATATTCACATTGGCATAGTTGAATGCTTGAAGCGCATTATAAGTATCAGTGAATGATGTGCGGATAGGGGCGTAATCAGAAGGGCAAACCCCAATTTTTATATCGCCTTTGAGTAAAATCTGCATCATCGTACCAAGCTGGGTATTAAGAAGTTTTTTTATCTCTTCCTCTAAATAGTAACGATTTACAGCTTTATGCCACTTTCCGCCCATTACACACCATCTCTCATTGAGGTATGTGCTGGGGTAAAATGTTCTCCGGTCTTTGTTTAATGGTAACAATTTTTTTAACATTTCTTCTCCGGCTCCGGCAGCTGAGAAATGCCTCACAAAACGTCCATCGAAAAAGCCACTGTTTATCGCCTTCATCAACTCTATGGGTTCCGGCCCATAGTCAAACAAATTTCCAGTAGAGAAAATTACTATCTCTTCTTCTGGCTTTGTAACTGATTGAATCAAGTTGCACAGCGCAGAGTAATGTCCATGAGGATCTGCCAGAAAGAAAATCCTTCCCGAGAAGTTTGTAAGGTCTATAGTTTGGACGTGCTCAGCTGCCATAAATTCCTCTACGTATGTTTACATCGATGATACGGTATTTCGAGCTATGATTTTTTTACATAAAGGCGTCATTTTGGATTCTAAGCCTAAGGACCTTTGTTACTTACTGGTAAAGGCTCCAGTCCTGGCTCTCAAACAGTTCATACTTAGGATGCAAAGTAACTTTCTGATTATAATTGGCTCCTTTATAAACATGTTTACTTCATGAATACAGGATATTTAACGGTAATGTATTTAAAATGGAAGGATGCTGAAATAACATAGAGTTACGTATTTTTTTAATAGTGTTGATGTTGATAATAGGTCACCATTAATGTATAAAGTTAATATCTAATATGGTCCTATTAATAAAAGAGAGTTTTTATGGCTGAACTATTAAAATCTGAAAGTCCTGTTTCACAATCATTGCAGGATATCACTGAAGCTTTAAAAATCGTTGTCGATGATGGAAGTAAAGCTGCAAAACTGGTTTGTCTTAATGAAAGAAACGAATTAGTTCCCTTGCTCACACAAAATAGTTTTGTTCCAGATTTCCGTGTTCGCCATGAGGGTCTCAATCCTTTTAACTATCTTATTGATGGGCTGGAAAGGTTTTCGCATCACAGCGAATCTAGTAACTCACTGGAATCGACTGATGTATCTCACCAATACGATGAAATTAGCCGGTTAAATGTTCACCATGCACTTCATGCTTCTGGTTTAGTTCCTCAGGATGTTCACCTCTTTGTTACTTTACCTCTTAGCCAGTTCTATACTGCTTTAGGGGAAACGAATATTGAAAATATTCAGAGAAAAAAAGATAACCTGATGAAACCAGTTGAGCGTTATCTTGACGGTAAACGCTATTCTTTCAACGTTTTGTCTGTGACTGTTTTCCCTGAATCTTTACCAGCTGTGACCCGGGCAGATGAAATTGAGGATATTGCTTCATTTGAATCAAGTTTGGTAATTGATCTTGGTGGTACTACTCTTGATGTTGCAAGTATTACTGGGCAATTAGAACAGATTTCGAAAGTAAAAGGTTTTGACCGTATTGGTTGTTCTATTGTTTACGATGAGATCAGCAGGTATCTTGAATCTGAGAAACTGAATACGAGTAATGCTTACATTCATCATCTTGTTGATAATCGTCATGATAAATCAGCTTTGAAGGTTGCAGAGGACAAGCGTGACGGTGTTTTTGATGCGGTAAACTCTGCGGTACAGAAGTTGCAAAGTAAAGTAATCAGAGCGGTTACACAAGTCGAAGAGAGGCCTCATAATGTTTTCCTTGTTGGGGGAGGTTCATATCTCATCGAAACAGCTATTCGTAAACATTTTGAAACGGCTAAAGTTATCATGGTAGACAATCCGCAGTTCGCATTATCTTTGGCAATTGCTGATACTATTTATTCAGAATAATGAGCTAGAACATGGCTAAAAACCCTATCTCAAATAAGGCAGATAACGACCGGATTCAGATCCGGTCTTTCTGGATATCCGAAAGAAAAGCACCCTATGTTTATAGTTTCTTGAAAAAAACAGAACTTTCTCATAGGGGTGACCAACTGGATTTAATTAGGTCGGCTATTAGTACCGGGTTGGTATTGAATAATTTATTTCCTGACTTGGCAAATTTTATAAATGGTTTAAACGAAAGATTAACACTTGCAGATCTTAATAGGTTTCTGAATGATGGAAATACTATAGATACTGAACCTAAGCCTCCTATTAATGTATTGCTAGAGAATGTCTTAGATCAAAAGTTTAAGGAGTATTTAACACCTCTACAATTAGATAATTCAAAGCAGGATTCTGTTTCTGTAAAAGAAACCTTCCTTGTACAAAAGGAACATGCCTGCTTTGGTGTGAAGATTGAAAATGAGGGAAGCGATACCTCTATACCATCTGAAAGCCCACTTTCTTCAGATGCATCCAAAATTTCAAAAGAAAAGTCCATTTCCGCTGTGGTGCCAGTGCTAGAAAAAGTATCGGATGAAAATCAAACCGCCTCCATAAGCATAAAATCTAAAGCTAAGGCAAACAAGCGACTGGCAACTTTGGCAAGATAGGTGAGAGACAGTACAATCGACTTCTGAGTTCCAACTTGTCTTACCAGGAAAGCCAGCATACTTGCTGGCCTTTTTTTTGTTATAATAATTTCAGGCTTCACCTGGGTATGTAAAATTACTGTTAATGAAACGGTATTTTAGGTTAATTTGGGTGCTGTTACAGGAAGTGCGGATTTTTCCTAAATTTGTAAAAAACCTAAGAATTATCTTAATAAATCTGGTACTTAATTATTATTTTACTTATAAAGTCTCTGTGCTTTAATGGTTATGTAAGGATTTTTTGATACCCTTATACCCGATGGACCTAAGGTCACTGACAACGATGTTCATGTAGAATCTTCGTTTCTGTAATCCCTTTTGTTCTTGTCCCAAATGTTTGATTATTATAATAAAGGCTGATCGAATGCTATCTCGCAACTCACTAATACATGGTTTACGCCGAGACCAGTTAATCGGAGTTCTGACTATTTCAGAGTTTCCGGTAGTTATGGTAGAAAGCCACTTCATTCAGTCTGAGGTTATGGGAATAAAACCCGTAATTTTTAATATTGATGAGCTTCTTGTTTCTATATCCCCAATTTCCTCTCTTAAGTTCGATTGGGAGTGGGCCCCAGTTGATACAATACTCATTGAAGTTATCATTCCACCTGTAGAGTCAGACCTTGTAAGTGCAGAAAATGACTTCCTCCGTGATTCTGGTATCGGCCATATCCAGTGCGAGCCTGGCGGAGCATCAATACGACGTACAGTTACCTTCGTTGGTGGAATAACCGCTGATAACTTACTGTATCAGTTGAGGCTTATGTGCGTAAGTGCGTTAAAACTTTTAGGAGAGGAACTGGGGGATGAAGTCTAAGATTAGATATGTTTTATCTGGTTTTGTTGTGATATGTGCATTTGCTGGAGTTTATAAAATCCTAAACAATGTTCCGGTTAAACCTGACCTTTTGGACTTCACTGGAAACACATTTAAAAAGACATCACTCTTCCTGCCATGTGATAAAAGCTCGCCTTCTTTAAACATTAAAATTGCTGATAACGAGAAAATCGTGATCAACGGCATCGCTTCAAAAGTAACTTTTGTTGAAAAGGCTGACCCCGTCAAAAGCCCTGGTTTTTGTGATGATCTTGATCTAAACAATTCTCGCCTTGTACATACGGCATCTTACAGCATGGTGATTTCTGAAACCAAAACAGGATATACACTCTCAAATTTCAAGCATCTTGCCGATGATGAATCATTAGGTGGTATGTGGTTTTATCAAAAGTGACTTTTTATATGGCAACTTCAGACTTCTCTCTTAAAAACCATAATGTAAAAGCTTTTGGTCAGGATGCAGCACTTGTCATTGAGATGAACAATGAAGATGTTAGCTCATCAAAACCTTCACCTTTTTCAAATGAGATTGATAATTATTATCTTACATTGCACGTCGCTCCGAGGAACGCCAAAAAAGATTATGACTGGGGCTCAAACCGTTCTGTACTTCTAAAATTGTCGACGAATGAAGTTATGCAGATGGCATCTGTATTTCTTAGAATCATGCATACTTTAAAAATTGATAAGAGGAAAACCTCACATCATGGCCACGTCGTATACAAAAATATAAGCGTTACCCCAAACGAGAGGGGCGGTTTGTTGTTATCAGCAGGGATAGTTCCAGTCGATAAAGACGGCTTAAAACCCTTCATGCACATGGTCCCCGTCTCACAAATGGACTGCGTTAAAATTGGCCTCTACATACTTGGATATCTTGCTCAAAAAACGCCTTGGGTAAGCTCCGAGTCTATAATTACCGCGCTTCGCTTATCTGAAGCCAAGAATTCAAAATAGCGTATTAACATACGGAATACATGGAAAAATACAGGTTTTTTTAAATATTATACGAACGGATATTTCTGTTTTTCATCGTAAAGTGAGTTTAATTTTGCTCAGAAAAACAGGTATTCGTCATGAGAAAATCAGGTTTAGGTTTAGCCCTGTTGTTTTCTTTAATTGCTCCGATTAAAGCGGTCTATGCCGAAGCGATTATGATTTCAGGAAAGCTACAGGCTGATTTGCCAGCCGTATCCTTTGACCCGGGGCCGGGCGACTTTGTTGCATACGTTAATTCTAACACTATCACTGCCTCAGGTGCAGGCACAGCCTGTAATGTAACGGTTGATGATCGAGCGACTTCCTCTGTTGATAACCTCGTTTGTTTTTTTGAGTGGTTACCCAATACCTTGGGATTTACTTCTAACGGTTTCACTCTTTCAGGCGTTCCCAACACCACCGGTGATTTAAAACTACCTTACAAGATTTCTTACTTCTCTGGTTCTGAACGGAAAAAAGTTGAAATAGTAAAAGGTGAATATTCAATCAAAAGTGTGGCACCGGTAAAACCTACTATCACCGGTCTTAAATCATCCCTGAACGGATTAGTCTATGACGGCTTTTCTTTCAAATCGTATTTAAAGGATGAAGCGATCAAAGATATCGCTGTTTCTGTTGAGCCCCGCAATTATATTCAATACATCTCAATAGGTTCAGGCTCCGCCTGTGAAGTTCCTATTGGCGGAACTTCCTGTACCATTGAAGTTGGAAGCATTAAGGCCAGTGATACAGATGAACTTTTGGGTTCACGTGATATCACAATTACAGCAAACTCTAAGAATAATTATTTCGCACCTCCTGAATCCAAAAAGCTTGTTGTTAACTGGGATTATCGGCCTCCTGTAGTAGACCATACACTTTGGAATTTTACCGATGAGGCTAAAACAATCAAAGTAGGTGGCCAGGACATCTATACCGGAGCCAAAACCGTTGCTGTGGCCGTTAAGGTACCCCAGCAAGAAACAGAAGGTGAATGGTGGCTCCCAACAGCTATGTCGCTCACTATGACTCCGGATGGCGTGTTTAAACCGACGACTAAAGTGACTTTAGATGATGGCACTGAGATTGATTTCAAACAGTCCTGGGCAACCCCTTTACGTAGAACTTTACAGCCGGTAAGTGGACCTCAAAAAGTCGGTGATGAGTACCTCTATATCTTCGACTTAACGGATCTTATAAACGGGTCCTACGCAGCGACTTTTACAGTAGAAAATACGAGCAAAAACTCTTCTACGTACACTGAGCCTGAAAGCAAACTGATGCTGTCTGATAACCCAACGCTTATGGTTCTCAAAGATGGGCAGGTATTAACTAAACGAGCACCCGTATACTTCCTGAACGAGATTATCGTTGCAGCTTTCCAGGGGCAGGCTGGGGTTGCTGACATAAAATCAGTAACAATAGACAACAAAGTAGTTTCGTTAACACCTACAAATTATAGAGGTATTTACTACCTGCCGGTTGGAGACGATTTAGCAGTTAATTCGGATCACGAGATTACTGTGGTGGCTGAAAACCTTTATGGAAAAAACGTTAATTTCAGTACCGTTTTCACTTATCAACCTACTGGATTCACTCTCAAGAATCTGGAAAAAAACGTAACTCTTTACTCGCGTGTACGTCAGTATACGGACCTGCTTAGTCAAACAGCTGGTGATAAATGCACTCTGTTTACCACAGAGGAAAATGCGAATGCTTACCTCGCCTGGTATGGGGAAAAATCAGATGTTACAGCATGCTACCCTCAGTGGAACAATGTCCCTGATGGGTTGGAGTTCTATTTTAAAGGACGTACCCCGGGTCTAACTGGATTCTTTAATAAAACAGGTGAGAATCTGCTCGACTATCAAGTCTATATGATTAACGGGAAGGGCTCTAAAGCGGTATCCGCAAGGAATCGCCGTACTCTGACCACACAATTACCATACAACCCGATCATCTCTTACAAAAAGAATAAAGTCATAGCTGGCATCAATCCGAACACTGCTCTGGCTTATACGACCGGGGGGGAGGCCGCTCGAATATTAGCGAAGGTGGTACCAGCTGACGTTACGATGATCGTCTCTCAAAACGGCTCTGAGGCTGTCAAAACGTCATTTAAAAATCGTTCCTCAAACAACGATGCAACGACCTTTGTACAAAGGGTTAAGGTTGCTGCTGCACCATTGTGGACAAAGAACGTCTTTGACATAGCTGTAGAATACTCAAAGGATCCAGAATTAAGAACTACAGACACACTCAACGTATATACGGTGCCTGATTTCAATATTCGAGCATCGATGGAAGTGGATGACAGAAAAACAGCCACATCTCTTGAAGTGCCCTTAAAGGTAACAGTGGGGCGTTATAACAACTCCACACGTAAAAGTGCATTTGACCGTAAAACAATGGGAGAATGGGACGTCACGATATACTCGCAAAAAAGTGTATACGGCAAAGATCCAGAAACAGGCCGTTATAAAACTACATACGAAAGAACTGCGCTGACTGAAGCATTGCCGGTCAATGATGCGGGCATTGTCGAAACCAAGATTAAAATTGAAAATATGGATCTGGGTAATATGCGTCTGGTTGGTGTGGCTAAGGTCAGATCGCCATTCTCTGATTTTGAAATGAAACGTGAGACCAGTGCTGTAGGCATTCGAATCTATAAAGGTGAGGAACTGGAGGGTAACCTGTCGAAAAGCCTTATTATCGGAAGGATCCCACTTAGTACTCTGGTAAGCTTCAAATCTGCCAGTACTGCTAACTCTGACGCACTTGCCCCCACCGAATGGCAGCAGTCCTCTGATAATGGTCAAACCTGGAATATGCTTTCCGACATGACCGGAAAGAGAAGTGTAAGTATCAAAAAGACAGAAGTAGGAAAGTGGCTTTATAGGGCAAAAATGACCAATAAATTCACATCTAAGGTTTCCTACACAGATGCCTTAACGGTAGTTACCTACAAGCAGCCTAAGCTCAGTATAGATGTGACAGACATTCTTCAGGGCTCAGATGTACCTGTAACCCTGCTTGATAACGATGAGCCTATACCAGCAGGCACCGCTGAGGTTCTCTGGTCAGAGGATAAAGTCAACTGGGTGCAGGGAGATACAACTTACACTGTGGCTTCAGCTGATACCCTACCGTCTACGATTTATGCCCGGATGCGTTACCTTGATTCCGATGAACTGGCAGAGGAGTCTTCATGGAAGGAAACGTCTGCTCGGTTGGCAGCCGCAAAACCCAAGCGCCTTTCTGTCTCGGTAACGGGGGTTTCTAAGGTAGAGGTTGGTCAAAAAGTTACTTTGGAAGGTAAGTTCACGAACCCTAACAGTAAGTACCAGAATGGTAATAACGTAGTTGAAGAATGGAAAACACCGGATGGCCAGACATTTAAAGGCTCTACACTGTCTGTTACCCTTACTGAGCAAATGTTGGATAAACAGGGATATGCTGCTTTTGAATACAGTGCATGGTTAGCGGACAATAAGGAGAATACGGTTTCTACCCGTAGAGTTTCTGTCAAATCGTGGGTTTATAAATTCCCCGAAATGAAAATAAGCTCCAAACTTAAATACGACATGGCACCGACCACCCTACGCGTTGCGTTGAGCGGTATTAAGGATGGAGACTATCCTGGTGTTACTTATTCCCGAGAATGGATTTACGACAAAGAGAATCTGGTAATCACTAAAGATGAAGGTGACACCAAAGAATTTACAATTGAAAATCCTGGCAAATATACATTGATGGTTGTTTTCAAAGATAACCGCAACAATGAACAGCGTATCGAAAATACCTTTGTTGTCGATGAACAAACGCCAATGAACGTTGAGATGACACCCAAGTTCTCTAACAAATATATGAGAGCTCCACTCGATGTAACCTTAAGGTCAAACATCAAGCTATCTCATTCGGCGGACTCGATAGATACGGTCACATACAAGGTGAACGGTGAGGTAATACCCAGCGGCAAAAATTATTGGGCTCAACTGATTTCGGGTTTAAAAGAAAAGAAATACGAGATCACAATTGATGTTGTTAGTAAACTTGGACAGAGAGGTTCAGCATCTGTTGAGTTTGATGTCGTTAAAAACGCAGTGCCTAATTGTACATTGAGCTACACGGAAACCAACCTAAGCTGGAGCTTTACCAATAAATGTGATGATACTGATGGAAAAATGGTTAGATATGAATGGTTCATCAACGGCGAATTAAGGAACGTTTTCGGTAGTACGGCTACACTTTCTAAAAACCTTAACCGTGGTAAGCAGGACATAAAAGTAATTGCTTATGATGATAGTGGAGACTTTGCAACGCAGCACGTGACAGTTTTCGGACCGGCTGAAGAGGCAAGTAAGTCTGAAAACACTGTATCAATACCAAGCAGTGAGTAATAAATTTTTAAATATAAAGCCGGGACATTTTGTCCCGGCTTTTTTATGCCCAACAATTGGACCTTTGAAAAATTAATACCGGAAAGTAACTTTGCTACAAAGGTATCTTTCATGGCCGCTAACAAGGCTGCGTCTACATGCTGAGAAATTAACATCCTTATAGGTTAATATTAGGTTAGTTTGCAGACTTCCGAGCGTTGAAAAACATGGATAATAGTTACTTGGATAGAGGTGTATCTACTTAGTAAAAATATTCTTCAGTGCTAGTGAGAAAAATATGAGCGACTACATACCTAAAAAGAGAGGGCTGCTTATACTGGATTGGTATGTCCCCATTAATATTTTATTGCTGATTCTCGTTATGTGTGTCTTTTTCACCCGTTATACATTTGGATACGGTTTATTGAATGGGTGCCTGCCTGCTGATTTTTATATGATTGATCATTCGGATAAAACTATTAAAACTGGTGAACTCATAGCTTTCAACATGCCGAAATCGGTTCGTTTTATCCCAGAAAATGAACGAGTCATAAAAATTGTTGCCGGTGTGGGCGGTGACAAACTCAAAGTAACAATGGATGGGGTTTATAACGGGGACAAATTTTTTGAAGCTAATGCACGTCGTATTTCAAAGAAATACAGTATTCCGTCCATTTTGATTGAAAAAGAATTGATAATTCCTGAAGGCGAAGTTTTCCTAATTGGGCAAACCGATCACTCATGGGATTCCCGTTTTTGGGGAACAGTAAAGCTGAATTCAGTAATTGGGAAAACATATGCGATCTTTTAATGTAAATAAAAAATATTTACCAATACTTCCTGGACTTGCGTTATGTGCAGTTTTAAGTAATACAAATGCAAGCACTGAGTATCAACATGATGCTGACCTAATCGCTCAGCAAGCAAAAGGGCTTGGCGCTCAGGCTAAAGGTGCACAGCAGCCAGATGGGGCTCTTAGCCTTGATGCTACGCTAAATTCACCAGATGTGCAGAAGTACATTGCGCAAGCTGAAGCACTCAAAAAAAACCAGGACCTGAGCAGGCAAACAAACCGTGGTTACGTGCCCGGTATGAATGCGGATAGTGTTCAAGCAGTTATAGACCATACCCAGGCTATAAGGGCCCAAAGTAATAACTCTGATGCTGTCAACGATATAATTAGAAGACGTGATGAAATTCAGGAAAACGCCAGCCTTAATGAAGCGGCTCTGAAAGCTGTGGAAAATAAGCCGGAAGTCATGCGAGGACAATCTAAAAATATCGAAAAATTGTTTGGTTCCTCGGGCATCACAGCTGCTGACTTCGAAAGAAAAATGGATAGCACACGTGAAGAAGCACTATCAACTGAAAATGGTATAACGATCTTTGCTTCATTTAGCTTACCGGATTATGTACTGGAAGACCTTTTACGTACGGCCTCAGAGCATAAAGCTCGTGTAGTTTTCAATGGTCTAAAGAAAGGAACTACTCGGCTACCAGAGACACAGGCAGCAATAAACCAAATGATTGTCAAAGGAAAATTTGAATCTCCTTTGATTACAATTGATCCTGATAGCTTCAGTCAGTATCAAGTAACTCAAGTACCGACAATTATTTCTCGGGAGCAAGCTCGTTTTGCAAAAATGGTAGGGTCCTTCAACGTTGAGTTTTTTCAGCGAGAACTTGCTAAAAAACCCGATCAGGACATTTTTCCTGTTGCTGGTACGATTTATCCCGTTGAAGAAAAGAGCATCATTAAAGAACTGGAAGAACGCGCACAAAAATATGACTGGGAAGGTGCAAAAAAAAGGGCCGTTGCGGACACCTGGAAAAATCAATGGATGGTCGATCTCCCTCCTGCCCAGGAACACAAAGAATTTTTAATTGACCCTACAGTGAGGGTCACTCAGGACGTAAAAGATAAGCAGGGCCGTGTAATAGCTTCCGCCGGTGAGTTGATTAATCCACTTTCGAGATTTCCTCAAAACCTGACGATGATAATTTTCGATCCACTCAATCCGGGCCAGCTGGTATGGGCTGAGCAGCAGTATCGACAACGTCTGGGTAGTGGAAAAGTAATGCCAATGTTTACCCGTATCCAAAAAGATAATGGATGGGATCACCTAAATGATTTACGTGAAAAATTTAACGGTAAGGTGTTTAAAGTAAACGAACAGATTATCTCACGCTTTCAGATTAAAAATACACCTGCGCTTATAACTACTGACCAAGATAAATTCCGGATCACCCTGTTTAGCGAGGCAGAAGTCCGTGGAATCGGAGCCCCAAATCTTTCAGAGGAAAAATAATATGAAACTCGGATTTATTATAGGCGCTCTCTTTGCAACATGGCTGACGCTAAATTATCCGGACCAGATGAGAAGTTATTTTACCAAAGCCGTCGACTATATCGAAAGTGTTGCAACATTTATTACATCCAAGTGAGCATGATGGTGAAAAAATTCAAAAAGTTACTTTTAGAGTTCATTGTAGCAGTTATGCTTTCGCTTTCTATACCTGGTATGGCTATGGCAGCAGATGCTGGAGTCCCTGGGGCTATGTGTCAGTCAGCTGGAGTGTGGCAGGGCTTGATTAAGAATATCTGTTGGAGCTGCATTTTTCCCATGAGGATAATGGGCATAGGGGCTGCTCCAGAAGGCGCTGCACCTTCACGTCCGGGTTGCTACTGCACAGATCAGAACGGCGTACCGGAAATAGGTTGGCAATTGAGCTTCTTTCAGCCGGTGAAGATTGTAGAAGTTGTAAAGAGCCCCTGGTGCAGCCCCTTTCTTGAAGGCACGATGCTTCAAAAATCGCAGTTTGATATTGGTAAAAGCAACACTAATCAGCCAATGACAGCAACTGAAGCCGGATTTTACGATGTTCATCTTTGGGAGTTCCCAATCATGACAATGCTCAAATTACTGATTATTGGCGAGTGCACTGCTGAACCCTATATAGATGCCAGCCTGACCTATATAAGCGAAGTGGACCCTATGTGGGAAAGTGATCTGCTTACACTCGTCCTGAATCCCGAGGCAGTAGTTTTTGCAAACCCAATTGCCTCAATGGTGTGCGCTGCTGACTGTGTAGCAGTAACAGCAGGAAAGGATAATCTCGCTGCATACTTTTGTGCCGGATGCGATGGCAACCTTTACCCATTAACCGGCCACATTTACGCAAATGATGACGCTGTAAGGACGAGTTCACTGATTACCCAGCGTCTTCTGACAAAACTACATCGCCAAGGCATGCTGATGCGAACGATGGGAGCAGACGCAATGTGTGAGAAAACGTGGGAATACTTTACACCACGTTCCCAGTATCGGCTTTCAATGCTTTTCCCTACTCCTGAGGCGAAGGGACCGGATTGCTGTCATCGTCTTGGTGATTCGGTACACGACTGGTCAACCCTTAAAGGTGGGCGCAAAAAAATAGGCAACGATAATTATGTCTATATGTTGTGGCGTTACAATGACTGTTGTGTTCGCTACGTTCCAGGCGTTTGATTTCTAAGGAGAAAATAAGTGAAACTTAGAAAAACAATCACCTCAGCGATTATTGCATCAATGGTTGCCAATACTATGAGTTGGGCTTTTTATGTCACACTCATAAACATGGTAATGACACCACGTGTTTACGCTGCTGACGCTATATTTGACCAGCTCGAAAATAATTTTAACCTTGCAAATCCTAACGCAAATCGCAATGCAACCACCAGTGCTCAGGACATTGTGGAGAAATACAAGAACGCGGATTCAGGCGAGAATGTCAGTGGGAAGATCACCGAGAAATACGTGGGTAAAGCCGAATCCGCTAATCTTAATCTCGGGAAGTATGGGGCAGGGAACTCTAATGAAAGTGTCATGAAAAATGCCGCATCCGATGGAAAGTCTATTGGTAGCGCCGTACAACTGCCGAGTATGTCTGGAGGGACAATCAATTCAAACTACACCAAGGAAGGGGCAAAGCTGCTCTCTCGTGATGCTAATGGCAACATTGGTATAAGCAGTAATCCCAATACTACTCCTGGAACCAAAACAAATACGGGAGAGATTTTCAGCTCAGAGCAAAAGCACAGCGATATAAAGTTCAACGCCGCAGATCGTTATGGGGATGAGGATGGCTTTGTTAACGATATAAAGAATCGGAAAAGCCAGTTATTTGATGCTCAAAGTTATGATGGCGTTGCCTACCGCACCCTCGTAAATGCTAACAAGGACAACCCGGCATCGTCTGTAAAGCCTAACGATCCCATGTTTACTGCGGGGAGAAATGAGATAACCAATGCTGTTGCTGGTACTGGAAACTGGCTTCAGAACTGTAATGTTGAGACCTCCAAAAAAACAGTAACCACACACTATCCTGATTACAAAGAGTTCTACTGTAACTCGCCTAAGCAAGATAACTTCAGCAGCTGCACGATAACTCGTGACTTCTCTGTTCCTGTATACATTTCAGGCGGAAACGGAGACATGTCGATGTGCGGCGATAATTGTGTGCGTATATGGTTTGGTCGCCGTGATGACAACTACTGGAGTGACGGGGTATTTGATAACGAACTGACATTAAAATTCCATCCGGATGCAAAATTGGCCTCAGCAAAGATTGTTAACGCGGAGTGGGATGACCACATGCGGGTAACACTTGATGGCACGCAGATTTTTGCTCACATAGATGGTGCATATCGAGAAAGTGACTATCCGGCTCCAAAGGGATCTTGGGAGTTAAAAAAATCGTGGAAACTCGACAAAGTATACGATGTAACTGAAAAGGTCAGAAAATCAGTTTATGAAGAACCTGATCGTGAAGTGACAATGGCATCCAGAGTCTGGGTTGGTGGGGGAGGTGAAGGGTACTTTGAGGTTGAGCTGACGTTTGAAAATATGAAGCTCGAAGATAAGCACGTCCAGGAACCAGCTGGTTGTTACGATGCTGTACAAACACCAAATACATTCTGCCGTTTCGATCGGTTTAAAGATATGGATGTTGGCACGAAGCGGCTTCCGGAAAGCGTGCTTTCTATGGCAAAGCCGCTGTATGAAGGCGATAAAGGCTTTCTTACCTGGAAGACTAACCTTGAAGGCTATTTTTGTGATCCATTGGCTAAAGACAAGATTTGCTCTTATGACGCCAGTGGGAAAATTATGAAAGACGCTAATGGAAAGGACCTCTGTTACAACTACGAAGAAATTAAGAGTATGCCTGATGCATGTAGTTCTTATAAAAATGATGCAGCATGTGTACTCGATAAACAAACATGTGCAGAGGGTTGGTTCGATGAGGGCACTAACAGCTGCTACATGTATGAACAGAAATACACCTGTGACAGAGGTAAGGATGTAGTTCGTGAGGTTGAATCTTCTACAAATGCCTGTGTTGGCATGATCCCATGTTCTGGAGGAACATGCGAAACTGGGCCAAAGGAAGAGAACAACGATTTTGGAAAAGTTGCGGCTTATTCAAACATGGTTCAGTACATGCAGGGCGAAGCCAAATGCGAAGACCCTAACGATGCCAATTCCTGTTCTGTCTTTGAAGGAAAACCTGAATGGTGTGGTCGTTCAGTAGGCTTTGTAAATGGCCTGGCAAAGACGGACTGCTGCGAAGCACCGCAGGGAACCGCAGGAGCACTTGAAGGTATCATGCTTGCCGGATCTATGATCAGAAACACTAACTGGACCAGAGTTAATGCTCAGCTAATAAAATGGACCGGCGGTGATACAGGTACATGGGCTTCTATGTCCAATGCGGTCGGTGAGTGGACTGCATCAGCTGGTAAAACAGTAGGGCAAATGTGGAACAATGTCACGAGCTCCTTAACGAGCGTATATGAAAACGTCGCTGGTAATCTAAGCAGGGCAGTTGGGTCTTCCGCAACTTCTGGAGGGGCAGGAGGTGCTGGCCAGTTGGCACAGGAAACAATGTCCAGCTTCGGTATAGGTCAGCTTAAGCAGATGGCAATGAAGAAAGCCTACGAATTGCTACCAGATACAGTTCGAGACTTTGTCTTTAAGAACGTTGCTACTACCGGAGGAGAGGTTGTCTTCTCGGCTGCGGTTCAAAACTTTATGCTTGCATTAAACGTGATCGGTTGGATTTATACAGCCTATCAGGTCACTAAAATGCTTTTAGAAATGTTGGTAGCATGCGACCAGAAAGAGATGGAAGCTTCTATTCATAAGAATCAAAAATCCTGTTTTACATTAGATACGGAACGATGCGTCAAATATCTGAATGTTGGTTTCACAAAGAAATGCGTTAAAAAAGCAACAGACATGTGCTGTTATAATTCCATGTTGTCACGCGTTATTATGCAACAAGCTTATCCGCAATTAGGAATAGACCCTGTCGCCTCTAATTGCGTGGGGCTATCAATAAAGCAAATACAGCAACTGGATTTCGATAAAATTGATCTGACGGAGTGGATTAATGATGCAGTTCAGGTAGGAGAAGTTCCTGATCAATATTCAAAATTCTCCGAAGAATCAATTGTGGAAAACTTACCATTCCAGAATGAGAACTATCAACTTCCATCAGAACGTACCAAGGAAGCAATGGGCGGTGAAGAAAATATGATAAAGGCCAGACAAGAAAATGCTCAGGCTATAAAAGAGGAAAATGTAGATTGTAGCTATTTACCTCGACCGGCCATATGTGAGGTAGGTTCAACTACGCTGGATCCGGTTACGGGCAAGCAGTTGCCGAAATATTGAAGAAGGGGCCGTTAGGCCCCTTTTTTAATTACTTGGCTTTCAATGTTTTTTCTGGGAAGCCTTTTTTACCGTATTCACCGGTAAAGAGGTAATAATCTTTTCCGTTGATGGAGGCTGCAACACCCCCTGGAGTTGTTGTATTTGGGCTATCAGAACGGAAAATGATACCCGAAAAATCAGCGCTTGTTTCGTTTCCTTTAAATGGGATGAACACATAACGAATTACAGCGTAATCACCAGCGGGAAGGTTTAGCTGAGGAATTTCGGTTCCTGTTGCGGGGCGAATCGCCTGAAAGCTGTACATTGAATCTGTAGGGAAAACATCAGCATCAGGCTTAGAGGGCAGATCACAGGTACTCCATTTATTGACGACTGCCATATCAATTTTACATGTGGCCAGAGCTGCTTTCTGTTTTTCAGGGTTGTATCCAAATGAGGCCTGAGTTGCTTTTGTATGCTCAAAAACATACTTAGCTCCTTCACGTACCAAACTTTCATCATTGTAAGGCAATTTTTTTGGATTGGGGACGAACACTAGGTATTGATTGACCTGGATGTATTCGGCGTCAGAAGAACTGTACAAAGAGCCGAGGCTCATGATCCCAAAACCTTTTAGACCGCCTGTTACGTAGCCCATCGAACTATTGATGAGATACTTAGAAAGAAAGTTGTCGGCATCACCTCCAGGAGTAACCTCTTGCTCCTTAAAATTAACGTCGAAACCAGCAAACGAATAGGCATTCTTGGCGACAGAATCATTTGCTTTAGCATGCCAGTACTGGCCGTGACTGTACGCATTCAGAGCGGTGCCTGGCGTAGTGCCGGTGTCACCGGCACAACCCGATAGGGAAAAACCAATGACGACAGAAGAGACCAGAGATACTAAACGTAAAAGTTTCATTTAAAGCCCTTTTTGTAATGTCTTTTGGAGATGGAACCATTATTCCATAGTCACGCGTTTCACAAACAACCTGATTGCATAAAAAAGGAAAAAAAGTGATTTCCAGTAGAACCAGCAGTACACAAGAAAAGCGCTTTTATAAAAATGTATAATTATTAAAACGAAGTAATGAGGTTGAAATGGGTAAGCCAACAGAAGAGCAAAGACCTGTTATCGAGAATGCTAGCGCAAACAATATGGTGATAGCAGCGCCTGGATCAGGCAAATCATTCACCATGATAGAAGCGGTTATATCGATTCTCAAAAAGTATCCATATGCAAGAATCGGGATGGTGACCTTTACTCGCGCTGCAACAAACGCACTTGCAGCAAAGTTACAAAAGCGATTGAGCAAGAAGGATCTTGACCGGGTGCTGGTGGATACTTTTCACGGACTCGTTAAGAAGCAACTGGACATGATTCGCTGGCCGGGAAAGATGTTGATAGGGCCAGCACAGAGATCTGTCATTCACCGGGCTTTGAAAGAATCCGGTGTAACGATGAAGTTTGCTGAAGCTGAATTCGTTATTGATGCTATCGGCAGAGAAATGGATACGGATGTGATTTCAGTTCGGCATAACAGACAACAGATCCATTTATTTAATACCTATCAGGCGTTATGCCAGAAAGACCATGTGGCGGACCTCAATGCTCTTTCAAAATTTGTTGTCGGTCAAATGCATTCGGGAAAAATGCGCACGTTAGATTTGACACATTTGATAGTAGACGAAGTTCAGGATACTGACTCTATACAATTCTCATGGATAGCATTGCATACAAGAGCTGGAGTCTATACGAGTATAGTTGGAGACGATGATCAGGCCATCTACTCCTTCAGATCCTCAGGAGGAGTCAAAATATTTCAACAGTTTGAAAAACACTTCAGACCTAACATATTTTACTTAAACACATGCTTTAGGTGTGAACCTGAAATTTTAGAGGTGGCCGGAGCACTGATAGGAAAGAATGTTTACCGTTATGCCAAAGAGTTACGCTCGGCAAAAAAGGGAGGAGGAAAGGTCACTTTTCGTTCATATGTAGATATGGAGGAACAGATACAGGGTATTTTAAGCCTTATAAATCAGGATCCACATGGATGGGCAATTCTAAGCCGCAATAATGCTCACTTGGATGAGCTAGAAAGTTTGATCGAACAGCCAGTAATTCGTTACGGAGGTAAATCATTCTGGGATGAAAAAGAAACAAGCGATGTGTTAAGCCTTATGGCCTTTTTCCGACAATCAAATGATCCTCGCTTAATGAAGAGAGTATTGGCATTGTTTGGAGAACAGGAATCAGTTTTGGATGATGTGGCATTGAGTATGAGAGGAAGAAAAGTTACTTTTGGCGACCTTGCCATCCCGGAGGACAGTTCTCTCGAAACAAAAACATTACATTCAAACTTCGTGCGCTTTACCCAGGAAAGTACTGATAAAGTTGAGATAGCAAAACGTTTCGCCAACCTTACGAAATGGATGGAATCGTCGTCAATCAAGATGAGGAGTAATAAAGGTACAGCAACCTTAACAAAAATTGCTTTAGACACTTGTAAACAGTGGGCAGAAAAGACTGGTTGGATGAATATGATCAATCGTGCTGCTGCAATGTCATTAGGCCCTAGGAAGAAGGACGAGGAATACAGCCCAGAGAAAGTAGTCCTATCAACCTTGCATGGTTCAAAGGGTCTTGAGTGGAATAAAGTAATAATAATGAGTTGTAATGCGGATCAGATACCAAGTAAAAGATCAGTTGGGGAGGAGGCAATAGAAGAAGAAAGACGTTTGCTTTATGTTGGATTTACGCGTGCAGAAAAGCAACTTTTTGTAATGTGGTATGGTGACCCTTCTTTCTTTTTAAGAGAATGCAGTGAAGAAAAGATAAAAGAAGCAGCTAATATTCGAATTTCTCCAGTTTATACAGAATAATTCGATATGGGCATTTACTTATGCTTAAAGCTATAGTATAAAAACAATGAGCTTAAATATCAGCTCCCAAATTTGAGTAACTTTGCTTAAAGTTACTTTCGCGTTAAGCGTTGATTTAGCCGTGAAAAGCGGCCAGCTTAAACAAGCTGTAAGACACCACCGGCAAAATGTCACCTTTGTCGCTGGTGCACTTCCCATGCCTGAAAAAGGCAATCTGAATTTACCAAACCGTAACTAATTTAGCTCCTCCTGGAGCTATTTTTGTTGCGTACTTCTAATGCCAGATAGTATAAATCAGGCGGTTCATAGCTTACGGGAGATGAATGACAGGCTTTGCCTTCGTGTTGAAACAAAAAATTGTTTCTTCCTTCTTACTATATATAGGTGACCCCAAATGTCTAAAAATAAAGCTCGCAGTAAAGCCCTTCATCAAACCTTTAGTGAAATTATTCCAGAGATGGATAAGGCGCTAAACAAACAGCTCTTAGAAGTTCTGATGAAATATACAGAACGTGATAATGAACTGATTGTTATTTTGAATGAGGACGGCCCAAATATCATTGAACTTAAGTCTCTTAAGCCTGTGTCTTTGTTGGCCGAAAAGCTTTCTGCTTATTCAAGCTATTATCATGTGGATGTTGTGGAGCTCGTGGTCAAGAAAATTGATTTCGAAGGAGCTTATAAGCTTCTTAAAGCTTCCCCAGATGTACCACTTTTTAAAAGCTTAACTGAACTGGATAAATATCTTGTTGAGGAGTTTGAAAAATACGGATTAAATTCATTTCTTGACGTGGATAATCTGGATTACTCACTTGAAAAAGCCAGTGAACTCAAAAATGAGCAGTTAATAAATTGGGTTTCGGACATCATTTGCAAACGTGAAAAATTAACTTTACGTAAGCGTTTTGATGTCGCAGTAAAGGCCCACTACGAAAATGTAGAAAAAATGTATGATACCATTCGTCCGTTAATGAAAAAACTGGGTTTCCCAGAAGATCTCATGACGCACACCTTTAGTGAGTTAAGCGTTTTTGAAACTAAAGGATGGGACCATGCAATAAAATCGAAAATTGAGACTCTCGCTAAGCGTGAAACTCAATATTTAGATGATGCGGCTAAAGCAGAGAATCGACGTCTTGTAACAGAGAAGTTGGAGAACTCTTTAGCGATTGCACCAACTAAACCAACAAGAAATTGGTTACATATTGCCGGAATTGCCTGTTTGGTAGTCTGCACGTTCATGTATGTAACTAATAAATTTATTTAATCCTGTTAAGGGGGAACCCTAACGGGGCTTCTCTTTGAACAAATCGAGGAGCGGAAAATGTCATATCTTGAATATATCAATGAAGTAAAAGTGTCCGGGATAGTTATCAGTGCTGTGGAGAAAAAAATGACTGACCAGAGTATAGGTTTGTTAATAAAGCTCAAAAATAGGATGAAGACAGAAGTTGATGGTGAAATCACTGAGAGAGAATTTTCAGTTCAAATCAAGGTGTCGCCTGAAATGTATTCAACCTGTTTCACTGGTATAAATCAGGGTGATGAGTTGATGGTCTCCGGTTATATTGTTGTCGATACTATTATGATTGAAGGGAGAGAACATCCTCTTGACTACATGAGAGTGGTAGCAACAAGTAAGTTGGCTCACATACCTAAACCTCTAAAAGGTTTTGGACAAAGTAGCTTTAATCAGATCTGACATTAAACCCACCCTAAAGGGGAGAAATCCCTTCATGGGATTTCTCCTTTTGGAGTCCCCATGAAACAAAAATTTAGGGCTACTGCAATAAGTAGTAATCAACTTAGTTTTTTTTCTATACTCGATATAGATGAAGATGAAATAACGCAAATAGTTGATTCACCCAAAGAGCATTTAAATGATGCTTACACGTCCGGATTAAACTTTAAATCAGAAGAAAGTAACATTTCTGAGATAAATTATGATTCTGAAAGGCGTGAAAATCACCTTTATGAAAAATCCAAATTACTTAAAAATCAGATTTTGCATACAATTAATTTTGCAGCAGAAACAGATTATCTATATACGGTTGAAGAATATAACCCAGATTTGGGTGGTCTGGTAATAGAATGGACCCCTGAGGATGTGTATGTTGTTTTTCTATCCGCTATGGAAGAGTCTTTGGAAATCATTAAAGAACTAGTGTTGAGGAGAAAGTTATTCTTCAAAGATGACAATGGTAATATCACAGTGAATCCACTTTTAGAAGCTGAAACACGGTGGTATATGTCAAAATCATTTGAATACACTTGTTTATGTCATGGACTTGATGCATGTGAATTTAGAGCGGAATTAAAATCATGGCTCTATTATCATTCGCATCGTTCGATTAGTGAAAACACGAAATTAGCTGAATGCAGGAATGATGATGAAATCATTTTGCATGATTGCAATGACGATATGGGCTGGGACATCTTCTTTGATCAGGATTATTTAATGTCAGAAAAAAAACTGGCTGTTAAATGGACTGACAGGGAAATTATGGATGTTTACATAAAAGCTTTTAAATCCACATTAGAGTTGTTTGACGAGCTTGTTTCATGTGATCTGTTAACTAAACGAAACGCTTTTGGCAAGTTAGAAATCAATCCAATATTCGAAAATCATTTTGAATGGATCATGTCTGAAGCTTTTGAAATAGTGGGAAATCATCTTGGTTATAATGTGCCTCAAATCAGGAAACTGATGGCAACTATTTGCCAAATGAATCTCAAATAAAATGCCACTGGCAAACATCTGCCAGAGGGCGGTGTTTGCATTTTACCGGAGTTAAAAATGTCTAATGCCGCTATGAAGTTAAATGAAACATCTTCTGATGCTTATGAAAAATTAGAAGCTCTTCTTTCCCCGGATGTTATAAAGTTAAAACATTATGTGGATAAAGGTGAGTATCTTTTAGTTCTAGCAAAGGACCTTTTTGGTATTCCAGAAATGGATCCAAAGATGGCTGTGCCTGTTTTCAAAACTAAAACCTCGTATCGAGCTCCGCTGAACAAAGACTACATACCAAATCCCCGAATACTTGAACAAGTGGTTAAACTGCTTATCAGTCCGGATATAGATTTAAGTGTGTGTCTTAAAGGTGAGTCCGGTTCTGGCAAGACTGAAATGGTAATGTACATTAGCCACATGATGAATTGGCCGCTGACAATTAAGCAGATCAACAGCAATATTCGAGTTGATGAGCTTGAAGGTGAGCGCAGTCTTAATGGTGGTAATACAGGTTTTGTACACAGCGATTTGGTAACGGGATTTCGTAATGGTCACCTCATTCTTCTGGATGAAGTGGACAAAATCGATCCTGATACGGCAGCAAAACTTCACATGCCCATTGAACGTAAGCCCTGGTCACTCAGTGCTAATGGTGGTGAGGTTATAACTGCTAATGGCTACACGCGATTTATTGGTACTGCAAACACAAACATGAGTGGAGGCGCTCGCCGGTTCGTTTCTTCTCAACGTCAAGATGCAGCTTTTATAAAGCGGTTCTTGATAGTTGAAATGGAGAAGCCCGACAAAGTTGCTTTAACCAATGTGCTTACTAAACGATATAGCTCTTTGCCTTTTCAGGTCATTGAGAAGTTCGTAAGAGTAGCGATTGCAGTAAATGACTCTGGTACAGAAGACAGTGTGATGGATATTCGTCAATTAGTAGCTTGGGTTGGCACGTCGATGACGTTAAAAACCTTTAGTCTTCTTGACACTTTCAAAATAGCTTTTGCTTCTGCTTTACCTTTACATGTGGTCGATCTTGTTCTTCAAGCTATAGATCTTTCTCTTGGCGAAGACAAGGATAAATCGCTGGAGTATTTCACAGCAAAAAAGTCGAGTTAGATGGGATTTGTTATGAAACCTCTGATATTTGTATCTCAGAGTTATCCCATCTTGAATTTAGTGCGTTTTTAAGTACGGATGGTGCTGCTACCATTGCTATAGCAAAAAACGGAACTAATTTTACTGGACTTATGCAACTGAATAACGACTATTCTTTATTGTTTTATCATGATGGTAAAATAAATATGGAAGGTCTGATTAAACAAATGGAATTAAAAGGTTATATGTATCAGGGAGCAATGGGCAATGATGATGTTGTTGCTGAGTTTCCCGGTATTCTTTTAATTTCACCAGAGAAGCTTTAATATCAACCCTATCGGGAAATCTTTCCCGTTGGGGAGGGTTTCCCCTTTTTTTTGGAGAAACCCATGACTTTAAATACTTCAATGCTTAACAAAGTATCTGCAAAACAAATCTCTGAGAATTTTGCAAAATCATATCCAGATTTACTGGAAGGTGCAGTTATAACAAAAATTGAAATAAGTGGCTGTCAAGGATCGCGTCGAACCGATAAAATCGATTTGTCTTATGATGGAGATGATATTACGGATCAAAAAAGCGTATCTAAAAGCGAAGTACGCTGGATTGACATAAAAGCCCTTAGCTTCAAAAGTACGATTACCAGCAGAATATCAACTCTTTGCTCACGCTTGTGCATCCGCTATAGCAATATGTGGATTTTACCAGTATCCAGTATGGAAGAGTTTCTGGAAGGGGCCCAAGAGATTGAACGAGAGTTTCAGGCAGGTATTCAAAACGTTGTAGACAATTATGAGATGCATATTGAGGCTGAAAAAAATAGAAGCCCAAGAATGTCTTCTTTGATTGATCAGTTGAAATTAACTAAAGATGATTTCATAAAATCCTTTAGATTTAATATTGCTCACTTTATTCCTTTTACGCCTATTAGCGTTGAAGGTGATGAAACCCAGGACTACTATCAGGAACAATTGATAACAGATCTGGCAGAAGAAGCAATGAAGGTTTATGAAAAAATTAGCAAAAATAACAATTTGCGCTCAAGTACTATTGACCGACTGAAGCAAATGCAAAATAAGATCATTAGCTTCATGTTTATACATAAAGAGGCGGCAGTACTTGCAGAAGCTATAAAACACATAATGAATAATTTACCTAAAGGTGCCATTTCTGAACCTCGCGACGTTGCGGTGTTACAGCAGTGGTTTTATTTCATGAGTGATGCTTCAATGTTAAAGCGTATTATTTCAGGAGAGCAAAAGGTTACTGACTGGTTGGAATCTATTACCAGATCATTTAATCAAAGCTCACAAACAGAACCGAACGCGCTACAGAACACAGGTATTGAAGCTATTTTAGATTCAACAAATGTGTTCCAGGTTGAACCTGTCGTAGAGAACGATATAAATAACAGCACGTTTTCAAACACTGATCCTGTAGCTGAACCTGAGAAATCAGTTTCGCAACAGGAAGACAATGTTGAAAATGGTTTTGATATCGAGCTCAAAGGCTGGTAACTGTTTGCTTTATTAAAAACCCCAGATGGGTACTTCACCATCTGGGTGAGTACCCCTTTTTTATAAAGAGGTATTCTATGAAATTAGATCTTAAATCATCACCGCGCCATATTAAGCGTTTACAGAATATAGCAAAAGTCATTAGCGGCTTAGGCGATGTAAGAGTTGTAATAGACGACAATACCAAAGGACCGTATTTTGATCCTGTAAATAAAGTTTGTGTTTTACCAAACGGCGATTATAGCGATGATGACTTTGTCAGTCTGATTGAAGGTTTTACCTGTCATGAAGCTGGTCATGGTCGCTATACCGACAGCGAGGTTTACAGTGACGCCTTTAATAGTGTTCTCAAGTCATCTGAAGGGTTTACACGCTTCGATGACGGAATGAATGCAGAGTTTGAGAGCCTCGCTGAGAAACGTAAAGCTTATAGCAGGGCAAAACGTCTTACCGGGCTTATAAATCTGTTCGATGATGTACAGATGGAAGAGAAGGTTGGTAACGATTATCCGGATGCAAAGCGGCGGCTTGCAGCCACTTACGCACTGATGGTTAAAGCCGGAAGGATGACTCCTGATATATCTTCTCGTCCGGAAAATCCTGTCCTATTTATTGAGTGGTATCTGCTTAACTCATTGCGAGTAAAAGTCCTTCAGCAGGCAGGTCACAAAGAAACACTCGATCCGTTTTTTGACTATGCCCAAAAGATACTTTCTCCAGTAATTTCTGATGTTGAGGAAATTTTTCATGATGCTCTTGGTTGTGAAAATACTCAGGGCTGTGAATCCCTTGCTCGTAAGACCCTGGCTCTTTTAGAGAGACTGCGGGATGAGGCAAGGGAACAACAGCAGCAGACAGAGCAGGAGGAGCAGGAGGCATATGATGAATCCGAGACCGATACCGATACCGATACCGAATCAGAAGATAAATCGCTTGAGTCGACTGATAGTCGTGAGGATGATTCTGAGGACGATAGTGAAGGTCAGGCAGATACTTCCGATAACTCTGATCTTGCTCAAGAGGGATGTTCTGAGCCTTCAGAACTTGCTGAAGATAACGAGGGAAATAATGAACCCACCGGTGGCAATCCCACAGGTGATAACATTATTGAAGACGATACTGATGCGATTAACCCTTCCGAGAGTGAATCAGATGAAGCCAGTTCGACTAACGTTGAAGATGAAAGTAACTTTTCATCGGCTCAATGGGAGATACTGGCAGATTTGTTGGATGCCTTTCTTGGCAGTGATGAGGATAGCGAAGATTATCACGATGCTTTGGCTAAAGAGATTGAAGGTATTGCATCAAAAGTATCCGATGACGTGAAAGCCGAATTCGGTGCTTCTGAATGGGATATCCCTGATCTCCTTATCGATTTGAATGTTTACAATGAGGCTTTGTCTCTGAGTCATTCAATCGGTAGCGACTTGTCTGTTTTACAGCAGGTTAAAATGCGTGGCCGAAACAAAACTCATGAGCGTGGAATTACCTTCGATGGAAATCGATTAATTCTGTCACCAATGGGAGTTCGTGATGTCTTCAGAGCTCAAAGCGAATCTAAAAATAGAGGGCATGTTGGCCTCGTATTAGTTCGTGATATTTCAGCGTCAATGGCTAATGATGAAAGATATATTCATGCCATTAAGTCAGATCTTGCTTTATCGATGGCCGCTGAAAGTTTGTCAAAAATGCATGTCTCCAATATAGTCTTTCCCTTCAAGGAAAGTGAATTTGAGATTATCAAAACGTTTGATCAAAGCGTTGAGGAATCTCTATCGAAATTCACTCTTGGATGTAAGGGTTATTATACCCCTACGGGATCGGCTTTAATGGCAGCTGTTGATCTGTTACTTGACAGCCAATTCGATAGGAAAATAATTTTTCTTATAACTGATGGTTATCCGAATAAATCGGAATTTACTATCGGCGAAGTTATGGAAAAGGCTAAATGTAATGGAATAGAAATCGTTGGTGTTGGTATTAAGACTGATGAAATAATTGGTTTTGAAACGGACACTTTCGTAACAGTTGATGATACTTCTTTATTGTCTATTGAAGTCAGTAAGCTAGTTCATCAAATACTTTCTTAATAAACTCTACCCAATCGGGGCAAAAGGCCCCGGTGGGTCTTTTTGCTCCATGAAGGAATAAGGAGCAAAATATGACTCAGATAAAAACTTACCGTGTAGAACATGAAAAAGTCGGTGCGATGCATAAAGTCCGTATTTTTGGACGTGTTGGTGAAGTTATAAGCAATGATAGCCCTCAGGAAAGAATCTTCCGCGAAGTCACTATAGCGGAGGGTAATAGCCAGCAGGCTGCGTTACTTGTAGATAACTACATACAGTGTCTTGAGAATAATGGCTTCACGACTGAAGCATAAATGTTGAGGGCCCCCGGGCCCTCTTTCTTAAATTCTGCGTTGTGGGTTTCTCCCTGTCTTCTGCACCGCAGAAGGCATTGAGAAACTCACAATGCAAGATAAGAGAGATCATCATGACTTATGCATCCCCGGCTCTTCGTCGTAATCCACAGGAAGTATCTGAACACTTTATTAAACTCGTTCATGCTCGAATTGCTGAAGTGTCTGGCTGGAAGTATATATTCGAAAGAATACCTGCTTTCAAAGACGCTTGTGCAAAAGCCCCGAGCCAGGTTCCTTGCCCGTTTACTGGCGCAGGGAAATCGAAGTTTCGTTTCCGACAAAAAGACCTTTATACCGGATGTGCGATCCATAATGACTTTCCGGTAAATGAGTTTTGCGACGGAATTGATGTTCTGGCGAAATATTATGAATTAAGTAAAACGCAGACTTGCAAAAAGATTCTCTCAGATTTTTTCGGGATGGATCTGCATGCTCCGTTAACTGACGCCGACATTGAAAATGAACGACGCTATAAATCAGCAGTTCGTGCCACAGAAACTCTTGACCGAGAGGAAGTGGCAAAGCGAATGCGAAAACTTGATGTGATGTATCACTATACCGGTGAAATCAAGCCTAATACTCCTGTTGCTTTGTACCTCCGTAATCGTGGGATCTCCCGCTTACTGAGTCACTTACCAAAGGATTTAGGCTTTAATAACCTGATCTACTATTGGGATAAAGATAAGCAGAAATCGATTATCTATCCGGGAATGATTGCGATCTATCGTGACACCCGAGGTCGGCCTCTGACTATTCATAGAACATACGTAGACAAAAATGGTGATAAGGCACCTGTAGAAAATCCAAAGCTGATGATGAAGCCTCCTGCCGATATGACAGGTGGCTCAATTCAGTTGTTTGACCCTCACTATGATTCAGGTAGTTCGACCTGGACACTGGGAGTGGCTGAAGGGATCGAGAACGCGCTTTCTGTTGTAGAAGCGACTTCAACACCATGCTGGGCAGCCAGCTCCGCATGGTGCCTTGAAAACGTTACTGTTCCTGATTTTTTACTGCCTCCGCCGGATGTAAAATCTATAAACTTTTATATCTGGGCGGATAAGGATATTGCTAACTCACAAGGCACTCGTGCCGGTATTGAAGCTGCTCAGCGACTTCAAAGCCGCATGGTTGAGTTTTTGGCTAAACGATATCCCGCATCAAAGCTGACAATTGAAGTCTTCGAACCAGCACAAGATATTCCTGATGGGAAAAAGGGTATCGACTGGAACGATGTTCTCCAGTTAACAGGGCAGGATGGATTCCCGATTCACTGGGCTCCTGAATGTCTTAATCAGCTGTAACAACGATAACTCCCCCGCTTTTTGCGGGGGGGGTTATCTTATCAATATTATATTTTAAAATTGTATTGATAAGATAACCGCTTTCCTTCGTGATAATTACCTGCCTTTAAGGTCTTTTCACGGCTGAGATGCTTGCTCAGTTAAATAAATGTGCGGTACTACTGGCTATGGTCGGTTGTATGACATGGTTATTCCATAAACTATTAAAACCCATAACGGGAGTATTACCGTTATGGTGATGCTCGTCGTTTTACATCGGAGAGCATTTTAATGAATTTTCAAATTAACGAAGTTTTTAATAAATTTGCTGCTGTTATAAAATCGCGCATCGTCAATGAACCATCGTCATGCTATTTGCTGCATGATAATGAGATAGATATAACGATTTTGAAACATAGCATATTAGAAAATGACAGAAACCTGTTGTACGTAGTTCGTCCTTCAGGAACGTGTTTGTTGCGTTGTGACAAATATTTCTATCCGAAATATTATCTTCGTTGCCGTGGAGATTATAAGTCATTCATATATGTCCATCTTGATCTACATAGTGGTGAAGCTAAAGAAATCACATGGGAGCAAGCAGACGATATGCTGTCTAGTCCAGGAAAACCCCCATTAAAAGGGAATCTTGGACGATTTGAGTATATAAAAGTTGTGGTTGAGGACCTTCGTATTCGAGGTTACGCTGATTATCTTCCTGCGTATAATCTTGATGACCTTCGCCGTTTTGCCTTACAGGACGACCGCCCATCCCTTGTCAGATACATTGACAATGTCATGGCAACGGTCTGATTGATTGCTAATTGATTTACATATTTTCCCTGATGGCCAACCTGCATCAGGGAGGCCTCAATAACGAATGGAGGCTGTATGAAGTTAGCTACGGACCTGGTAAAAGCTATTTTGATTAGAAATGGCGTTGAACCAGTAAATATAAGCGAATCATCTAAGTTATCTTTGAAACAACCACTGACAGAACTTAAATTCAGTTTATATTTGCGAACTGAGCATTTATCTCACTTCCTACCCGGTTATGTTTATTCTATAAAAGAATGTCCACTGTCATATGACATCGGGATCGAAATTCAGAAAATCTTCGAAAGTTTACATTTGTTAAACGAAGAATTTGAATCCCTCGGTTTTGTTTCTGTATGGATAGAAATGCATCAAAGCATTTTTGAACAAAGTCGGTTTAAGAAAAGTAACTTTACTTTTCGGGAGGAAGAGGTCGAGCTTGCTAAAGGGCTTGTTTGTTCTCACAATTCACAAATAAGTAATGCGGCTTATTTCTGGCTTCAGCACTTTGAGGAGTTTATGATTTATGTTCGTAATAAGCTTATCGACCTCTTTCGAGAGGCCTATGACCTGATCCTTGGAATGCAGCAAGTATTTTTCATTCGGGAAAAGGAAGAGCTGTTGAAAACTATAAGTTATGGCGATGAGCTGTATGAGGTGAAATTCATGGCGGCTGAGCTTTACTCTATCGAACAGAACTTAAAGTGTTCTGAATCGATAAGTACAAAATCTCAAGCTTCGGCATATATTAACCGCATCCGTGAGTTTGTGCGTTCGGGGTGGAGGCAGGGCTATATAGTCTGCCATCATAAGCGAAGTAATCAAATTTCATCATTGTCATTACCGATGTACTTGAAAGATACGTCAGGCCGAAGTGCTCGAAAGCGAGTAAAACGTCTTATATCTTCTACAGTTTGTGGTAGAAATAAAGATTTAGGTCTTACAGATTTTTAATTAAATTATACCCATGTGGGGATCACACCCCATATGGGAGTGATCCCTTTTTTTATTGAGAGAGGATCACATGAAAATTATCGAAAAAATCATTAATGCCTTTTTGGTTGTTCAACATAAAAAAATACAGGTTAAAAACATTACATTTTTAGACAATGGGCAGGGCATGTTCTCTGGTATGTCTTTTGATGCTGATGTTTCACTGGAGTTTATGTATGAATCAGCAAAAGCATATAGTTCTTGTTTCTGTGATATTCCCTTTCCAGGTTTTGAAGATGCAAATCTGGAGGAAATTACGAAATTTCAATTAGATGCTTTGAAGCAAAGAAAGAATCATTCTTTCTTTGTTAACCATTTGAGGTTTCCTATAGTTTTAAGGGAAGGGTGCAAAATCGAAAGAGGAGAAGTCTATTCAATTTCGAATTGCACTTATAATAAAGAAAGATTGCAGTATCTTTTTTCTCAGGATATTTACGGTAAGTTGTATAATTCCTTAGAGAAAGAATTAAGCTCGTTTTTCTCATTTATCAATGTTGAGGTGCACGAGTTGTTAAAAGATGCTGTATGCTTTGCATTAAAAATCCTGAATAAGATATCTTTGGATACACCTGAAAGACTTATTAAAGCTTTTAATTATCGTGACTGGTATTGTAGTTACGATGTTGAGCTTTTTAGGAAAGGCTTACCTGGTCATATTCTGGAAGAGCTCATTGCTCCAGATATCTTACTTTCAGACCTTAACGGTTGTAGAAAAATACTTAGAAATGCAAAACGATTTCTAAATGGACATACACAAACCAATTGTGTTTATATTAAATATGAATGGTGGTTGGGGCCTGTTGATACCTCACACTCAGCTAAGTTGATGTCTGACAAAGAAATTAATAACCGAAGTGACTTGAAGAATTTTTCAAAGGTCTTTTTCAAAGAGTGTTTAAGTTCTGGTAAGTCGGAATATGAAAACCATCTTAGTGAAAAAGAACATGCGCTTCGCTATAATTATTAATTAAAATTATTTTCTCCCATAGGGATTTCTCCCTATGGGAGAAATCCCTCTATTAAGAGGGTATTGAAATGAATGCTATACAAAAGTTAGTTGAATCTATTCTTGTTAAAATGGGTTTTGTTGGCGCTGTAGTGGAAAATATATATTTGGATTCAAAACCATTTCGGCATATTCGATTTGTGGCTGATATTCCAGTAATATCTTTTCTACCTCATTTGGTGAAATATCTTAAGGGTGCAGACCATCTTTACAGTGGTAACGATGATTTGCATCCTCTTTTCATTTATTTTTCCGAAGCGGCTACATTAAAAGCAGGTCCTGTAAATCTCGCGAACTTTCGTTTTGAAGTTTCTATAGCTTCAACTCATTTACGACTGGTCTCAGAGCAGCCTGATTTGCTTTTCAAAGGATTTAACCGGGATAATCTAGAATACGTTTATTACCGCTCAGATTTGGCCTCTAAGGATCTTATACTAGGCCTTGTTGAACACGGTTCTCCTTTCATAAAACATCTACATGGACTTATACAAAAGCGAATTTTAAACGAGTTCTCTCTGATTTTTTCTGTTCTTGAAAAGATTTTAGAAAGCGCGAAGCCACAAATTCTTGCTTGCTTCCATAGTGTTGATTATGAAATGAACGTAAAAATAATAGCCGAAGCTATACCTGAAACTGTATCTAATCAGATAGTCACATCTGATTATATAGTTAATTCTATATCAGATGCGGACAAGTTTATAAATCATGTTCGTCGCTATTTAGCAGGCAGGGTAATGAAGAGGCGGATATACGCTGAATTAGATGTTTGTGAAGAAACATCAAGTATTTCACTAGTGAACTTAGGATGCTTTACGTCTCCTCTGCTCGTTACGGAATATCAAATGTTTAAGCCACACTCTTCAGGGTTATATCGAAAAGCTATAAACAACTCCTTAAAACAGTTCAAACCAGAAATGCATGTACCTTCTGAAGAACTCTTTTATAATTAATCTAACCCATCCGGGAACCTGCTTCCCGGTGGGAAGCACTTCCTTTTTAGTCATGAGGTAGTGTAAATGTTTAAAGAATCTGACCACGTGGAATTTGTTAGTGCCTTTCTTTATCAAAATTTAGGCCTTAATGTTTCCGCTGACGATATAACCGTTCAATTATCTGATACTTCGTTCGACAAAGTAACCTTTGATTACGATGTAGATATCGATAATTTAAATTGTATGTTGGATCTCTACATATCTGAGCTAATAAAGCACAACGCATCTTACTCCGATTCTATTCTTTTGAAACAAAAAATAATTTATTTTCTTGGAGTATTTAAGAATTTCGGATTTTTTACGTTTGATATTCGCGGATATAGTAATACTTTAAGCCCAGTTAAAGTTATTGATATTGTTTCAATGATTATTAATGACTGTGAAGAGTTATCTAAAGCTAATTCTTCTACTGATGCTATAAGAAATCTTTATCTCGATAAAATGAAGGTGGATGGGAAAGTGTTAGTTGCGAAATTTGCACTTAAACAGTTTTTTCATTCCGACTTTGGTGACTTTATCTCATTTGTCGAGAAAAGAATTACAGATTGTCTTAATGAAACTTTAAGGATTATCAAAGCTGTTGAACATGGCTTTGTACGTGTAGGGCAGCATAAGATTAATCGCCGTATTAATGATGACTTAAAGTTATGCATTGATTTCAATACTGATGATTATCCGGCAAATATGCCAGATATATATATTAAGTTTAACGATACATTTGATGGGAACGGGGCGTTATATTGTGACAATGATGCCCTCATATCCCTCTATACCGATGTTGCTTCAATTATCAATGTGCCGGTGATGATGGAAGTAAGATTGATCAATAAAAGAGGGCGTGTTGTCTGTGATTCTTCGCATTCAACTTACGTATCTCTCGAAAGTAATGACCGATACAGAGTAACTGATCGCACATTACTAATAACTGAAGCTTTTGACGATTTTCGTAACGCGTCTCAATGATCCTTTTGCTTCAGTCCAAAAAAGTAACTTTGGTTGGCTGAAGACACTTGTCTATGACAATGTAAAATCTGTCGCTGGCATCTTCTTTTAGCTTAACCAAATTTTTATCTAACCCAGTGGGGAAGTCGCTTCCCTTCTGGGGCACTTCCTCTCAAATTCGAGGTAGTGTATATGACACATTCATCTGATGATAAAAACTATGTCCGAGCAGTTCTGAGTTATCTTGGCATAGATTTTGATGAGGCGGATATAGTATTAAGTGTTTGCCATTGTCAAAGTGACGAGCTTTCTTTTACCTGTAATATCAAAGCTATTGAACTCAAGAATGTTGTTGATTTATATGTCGATAGTATCTCTGAGAATGAAATAGAAGCTTTAAACAGAGAATCTTTAAAATCGCGACTCTGTTACTTTCTTGAGGTGTTTGACGCAGTCTCTGGTCAGTACCTTGAAATTTCAGGAAAACACTTTGCAACTAGTCGTTTTGAATATGATGATGTTTGTAGTGAAGTTCTTAGCATGTCTAATGATGTTTCTCAGTCGAAAGGTTATGACCGGGATGAATATAACAGACTGATGCAGGTTGATGGTCAGGTTATGATTGCCCGTTTTGCTTTGCAACAGTTCTGGGATACTCATTTTATTGGACTAATAACATTTGTATCTGAGTCTATAACATCGAGCCTCTATAAAGCTTATGAAACTTTTAGTGATATTAGTTTGGCTTGCTATAAACTGAGTGAATATTCTTATTCACGCTCTATCAACAGTGAATTGACCCTTAATATTTCACTTAAAGAAAATGACTTCTGTGAGGACCTATCTGATTGCTATATGGAAGATGAGGCTTTACCTTCTGGTAGGGTAATTTCTCGACGCAACAATGACTCCATAATAAGTATTTATGAGAGCTATGCTGCGGCTTCTTATATTCCGATGATTGCATCTTTGGAAGTCGTTGATGAATACGGCGAAGTGGTTACTGACCTCTGCCATACCGTTTATGTTTCAGAGTTAACCGGTGGGCGGATTAAAATCCACGACCGTAATGACTTAGTATCTGAAGTTTTCGATAACCTAAGAAATTTAAATCTTGCAGTTGGAGATTCAGTTTCACAAGCTGCTTGATTCTTTCCCTGATTTTGATTTTTTCTCACATACTCTTATGGCACGGTTTCCGTGCCTTTTTTTTGCCTCGCTTACAAGCGTCTACTCCTCTTCTACCTATCCCACCTTACATCACCACTTAAAATCTATCTTTCTAATTCCATTATCCTTTTCGTAGCCTCTAATGCTCTGGTATGAACATACTCTTTAAACTCAAAAAAGTGCTATTAACGAAAAAAAATCCCTAAAGAGATTTGTATACTGTTCTCAACCAAGGAGAGCTCATGAATGAACTAAAATCCAAAAACGAGAACAGTACCAAAAGCAACTTTCCCCCGGTTGATAATCAGTTTTGCTTTTACCATGTTGATTTCAGCATAGAACGACTACTTTCTACGGCCGAGGATCTCCAGCTTGAGTACATCTTCCAGAAACCTGGAAGTGAAGTAAGAAAGGATTTGGTTGAGCGATTCGAACGTGGAGAGCGCTTTGTTACAGCTTCACACTGTGACAATTTCTGTGAAATCCTTGGTTGTCAAGGCCATCAGGAAAATGCATAAACCCATAAACCTACATTTCCACTTTTAAGGATGTTCACTAAAGAATGATTGGAGAAAGTATTTTTGACTGGGTAATTTACGGAATATCCATTTTGATATTTGCCTCAGCACTAATTGAAGGAAAGACAACTCGCTACCCAGCACTTTTTTTCTATGGGAGTTTAATTTTAATGTTAATCCTGATAGTTGCTGGAGGCCTTAACTGGTGGTTCTACAGGTCAAAATATGGCGCAGTAATCGTTATCTTCACAGTGGTTTCTTTACTGATGACTCGATTCCGCCTGGTCATATATAAATTAAGATTAAGAAAGTTAGTTTCAGAGATCAGATTTCGTATAAAAACGGGTTTTCGTATAATTCTTGTTTTGTCGGATAATGAGGATGAGCGTAATGTTCTGCTGTCTATGCTTAGCAACGTATTGCCAGAGCAAACGCTTATTCACACGCGTGATGCTCTCGGACCTCATTCAGGGCCTATCCTAAAAGCTCTTGAGCTACATCATCAACAGGGAACAGGTTACATACTCGTCTGTGAACAACAAATCTCAGCGCGTACGTGGTTGAGTATCGTAGAAAATGGGAAACCTGATACATCTATAGCTGTTAATTTTCATTCGATCCCAGAAATGGAGTGATTTTTCAATGAGTAGAACCGTTTCACAAAGTGTCACAGAAGATTGTCTTTTTGATACCCGCACACAAGTCAGATTACAACTAAGTCGAAGCGTTCATAAAACGCTGGCATCTGCTAAAGAAATTTTACAGGGAAGGGGGGTTGATTCGGTCTCTATTGAAGATCTTGTGCGAGCCTGTCTTGAAGAGAACCAGCCAATTGATCTCGCCTCACTTTACCTTGAAAATCTCTTAAAACAGAAAGGTACCAGCATTTGCGATTTTTAGTGTTTTCAAACCTATTAGATAAAATGCCGGTTGTGTTTATATAACATCAATAATTTCATGCAACAGGTAAAACATGAGTACTCAAAAGCAACTTTCCAGAACAACCGGCACTGAACGTATGTTTAAGGAAGAGCTGGCGTTATCCTTAATTTGTTGGGTTTTCACCAGTCCATTTACCAACTGGACCGATAAAGTCTTCAGTGGTATTGAAGTTCCGTCTGAAGGACCGTCAACATTACTGGGTGAGGCTGAAAAATTCTTTCGTTTTGTCGTTAATGAAGAAGGCTACGACGCAGGAAGGGCTGCTCTTGGTCTTGACCTATGTTGTTTTTCACTTCCGTCGTGTTTGTTCCCGGACGCTGCCCTGTCTGAGGAAGAGGTTATGAGTAAGTTAACCGGAGAAGTTATCCATGGGATTCTTCTTTCCTTACCTGAATTTATTGATATGCCAGAAGTGCTCGCTTACCAGGTCAGGGATGAAATTCTTGCTTTTAACACTCGCTGTGGAGACGGGATCTTTCATGGTTGGAACACGGCTTCAGAATTGTGGAAGTTTGAAATCTTTCCCCGCACCACCATCATGATGCAGCATACTTCGGCAATACATTAAAATTAGGCGGGGCAGAATGCATAAAAAACTTTTTCTTCTCGAATGGAAACCCTGTCAGAGCCGCGTATGGGCCGGTTGGATGGCCCTGTGGTTGACTATCAGTTTTCTGATGTTATCTGCCTTGCTTATGACAGATCATCTCCTGAACAAAGTCATCCTGCCGCCAACATGGTTGTTGATCTGGTTTTCGCCAATGCTGGGGTTTTTGATAAAAGTTCGCGTCGTCGAAACTCAACATTTCCTGGAGCATGACCTCTGTGTTGCAGGTTTCTCTTTTTACCGCTGGAAGAGGTTAGTTTCTCCCGGGCTTTGGTCAGTTGACTGTATAAATGGTCGTTTTCGCCTCAATCGGATCACCCAGGTGGGTAAGACTATCCACTATCCATGGCGTCTCCATTATCATCCTTTGTTCATGAGCCCTATCGAACATAAATCGCATGCTGTGAAAGCTGTTTCAAAATGACTTCTTTAGAGGTTTACATGACATTTATGTTCTGCAAGGTCAGCCAGGGCAGCAAAATTGATTTGAAATAACATGAGCCTGGAGAAACGTATGAGTTATGACGATTTGCCCTATTTTCGTGACCAGATTCTGGAACGTATCGACTCGCTTAAGTGTTTTCTTTCGAACACCCCCCCGCTGATGGCAAACCTGATGACTGTCTCCACCGTATCTCGAACAGAAGAGCGACTGAAGCAGGTTAAACCCATCAGGGTTAGTGTTAAAGACGATGCTTCGGTTGAGGAAATTATTCAGGCACTTACTGACATCTGTGTGGATGACATAGAGTCATTAAGTCATGATTCCACCAAAGTGACCACTAAATACCCGGGTCTTATCATTGTCCCAGAAAGAGCAGATCTTCTCGAAAGCTTGATCACATCTATAAATGAAGCAAAAAATGATTTTGCTGCGGCAATGAGGCGTATCGATAATAAAAAGAATGTCCGTTTTGATAAAGTGCACAAGAAGCTCCCGGGCCTTGTCGCTATGCACTCAACAAGAAATGTCCTTTTCATCAAGTCCCAGCTTAAAAAAGTTACTTTTTCATGGCGGCTAAACCGAAACCAGGAAGTTAAAACAGCAGAGCAACTTGTGAGTTTGTTGGAGCGCAGGAGAGCCTCAGAAGTAAAAAATGTAGCAACTACCAATTTGAATGTCGTGTCTAATATCGATAAGGCTTTACACCGTCTTGAATTTCACCCACTGAAGCAGGGCGAATCTTATCGCCTTTGTCGAACTAACTCTTTCCCTGTTCCGATTGCTCACATTTTTGCATTTAGGCCTGAAGGGCAGGAACGAAACGGGAATAAATATGCTGAGACTGATTATTCAGTAGTAAAAGCATCCTTGCCCATTTTCGCAGCAGGCAACATACCTCAATTAAAAACGCTCTCTGACTGGGCTCCTGAAAACAGCCAGGGCCCGTCCAACCAACGGAAGCTGAGCCTGAAATATACAGAACTCGTGCCGGGGGCTGAGCTGGGCATTTTCATTGTCAGCCCCGAAAATTAAGGAACAACAATGCAATGGATTTCCACAGCCAGCCAGAAAATCGATGAGCGTCTCTATCGTGTCTGCGTCTGGGTAAAAAAATATCACGCTGATGCGATTAACCGCGTTGTGCTTACCGTTGATCTAAGTAAAGCCCGACATGACCCTGACGAGGACCAGGTAAGAGCAGAGCTGCTGTGCGGCCATTATTTTTTGCTTCGTAAGGAAAACGCTTCGAACTCTGCGCCTGACGATCAAAAGTTTGCTTTCCTGCCTGACGGGCGCAATCTGTGTTGGCAGACCGCAACCCCGGTGCTTCAGCATCTCCTGCTCAATAAAAACGTTCCTGAGTCGCTGAGGTTGCTTACGGACTACATACATATGCGTCTGGCCAGGCTGACAATGGTACCAATGTCCGGAACCATCATGAACGAGGCTCTGCTGGACAGCATCAGCTGGGTTAAGGTGGATTTGACCTACTTCTGGCAGTACGAACAGCTCAGCTCTCATCTGGGACCCATCCAGATAACCCACAAGGCACTAGTACGCTTCGGGCATCTGGCAAAGAATGATGAAAACTCCAGTGCCATAAGAATCCTGCGTCAGCGTCTGTCTTCAGAATTCTTACAAGAATTTCAGATGGCTGAGGATGAGCTAAAGCGCAAACAGTCGTTGATGGGCACCATGGACGTGAAAATGCTGTTTCATGCTCATTACCCCAGCCAGAAGATGCTGGTGGCTCGATATAAAAATGGTTGGGTAATGGTGGATTGTTTTCTGTTTCATCATACCAAACCTAAGAAAAAAGCAAAAAACAAAACTACTGTGGCTAAGCCTCAACTTAAAGATACAAATTATAAATACTCTCAAGTGTATATTCAGTATGGGATTGCGCAATGATTGCCTAATAAAATTTCTGAAATATTTCTGTATCGCATAATTTTTTATATCAGATAAATTGTACTGGATTTCGGTAATGACTCCAACTTATTGATAGTGTTTTATGTTCAGATAATGCCCGATGACTTTGTCATGCAGCTCCACCGATTTTGAGAACGACAGCGACTTCCGTCCCAGCCGTGC
>NZ_JBJQMC010000018.1:0-107203 GCF_046486085.1 Escherichia sp. WS568 | reverse complement strand
GCTTCAGAATGAGAATCATGAGGCCGGTAATAAATACATCCCTTACGGGAAAATGGCTTCCTGGCTGGTTGAGTGGAAAAACGCCACTGGAACGCAATGGCTTAAAGATTCGCCCTCACAGCCATTGCAACAGTCACTGAAAGACCTTGAGCGGGCTTACAAAAACTTCTTCCAGAAGCGGGCTGCTTTTCCCCGATTCAAAAAGCGGGGACAGAATGATGCATTCCGCTACCCGCAGGGCGTTAAGCTCGATCAGGAAAACAGCCGTATTTTTCTGCCGAAACTGGGCTGGATGCGCTACCGGAACAGCCGCCAGGTCACGGGTGTTGTGAAAAATGTCACTGTCAGCCAGTCCTGCGGTAAGTGGTACATCAGTATTCAGACAGAAAGTGAAGTATCCACTCCGGTTCACCCTTCAGCATCAATGGTCGGGCTGGATGCTGGCGTGGCTAAACTCGCCACGCTGTCAGATGGCACAGTCTTTGAGCCTGTAAACAGTTTTCAGAAAAACCAGAAGACGCTGGCGAGACTTCAGCGACAGTTAAGCCGCAAGGTCGAATTCAGCAATAACTGGCAGAAGCAGAAACGCAAAATACAGCGACTGCATTCCCGTATCGCAAATATCCGCAGGGACTACCTTCACAAAGTCACAACGACCGTCAGCAAAAACCACGCAATGATAGTCATTGAGGATTTGAAGGTCAGCAACATGTCAAAGTCAGCAGCGGGTACGGTCAGCCAGCCGGGACGCAATGTCCGGGCAAAATCAGGTTTAAACCGTTCGGTACTGGATCAGGGCTGGTATGAAATGCGCCGCCAGCTTGAGTACAAGCAGCTCTGGCGTGGCGGTCAGGTGCTTGCTGTTCCGCCAGCGTACACAAGCCAGCGTTGCACGTGCTGTGGTCATACAGCGAAAGAAAATCGCCTGTCACAAAGTCAATTCAGATGCCAGGTATGTGGATATACAGCGAACGCCGATGTAAATGGCGCTCGTAACATTTTAGCGGCGGGGCACGCCGTTCTTGCCTGTGGAGGGATGGTGCAGTCAGGCCGCCCGTTGAAGCAGGAACCCACCGAAATGATTCAGGCGACAGCCTGAACGTAGCAGGGATCCACGTCCTTCAGGGCGTGGAGGATGTCAATGAGTTGCGTCATCTCCTGGTTCAGTGTGCTGACGCTGTGTTTCATCTGCCGCACTTCGCTTTGCTGCACACAGGCGCTAAGGCTGAACAGGCTTCCCAGCAGGAGCAGTCGAAAAACGTTAGTATTCATAGGTCGTCCCTTTCTCGTCGCAATTAGCCTAATGGTAGAGGGTAAAAGCAGTGAAAGCATCGATCCTTTATCTCAAAAGCGTTGCGCCTTTGTTGTATCGTCAGTTCAGGGTAAAATAGATTTCTGTTAACCACCTGGTCAGGACGCCGTATGCATTGCCCATTCTGTTTCGCCGTGGACACTAAGGTAATTGACTCTCGTCTCGTGGGCGAGGGTTCATCCGTACGCCGCCGTCGGCAGTGTCTGGTGTGTAATGAACGTTTCACCACCTTTGAAGTGGCGGAGCTGGTTATGCCGCGTGTTGTAAAAAGCAACGACGTGCGTGAACCGTTTAATGAAGAGAAATTACGTAGCGGAATGCTGCGGGCGCTGGAAAAACGTCCGGTGAGTTCCGATGACGTCGAAATGGCAATCAATCATATAAAATCGCAGCTGCGCGCCACCGGTGAGCGCGAAGTGCCGAGCAAGATGATTGGCAATCTGGTGATGGAGCAATTGAAAAAGCTCGATAAAGTCGCCTATATCCGTTTTGCCTCTGTCTACCGCAGTTTCGAAGATATCAAAGAATTTGGCGAAGAGATCGCGCGCCTGGAGGACTAAGCCGTGCAGGACGAGTATTACATGGCGCGGGCGCTAAAGCTGGCGCAACGAGGACGTTTTACCACGCATCCCAACCCGAATGTCGGGTGCGTCATTGTCAAAGATGGCGAAACTGTCGGTGAAGGTTACCATCAACGAGCGGGTGAACCGCATGCCGAGGTACACGCGTTGCGCATGGCCGGCGAAAAAGCCAAAGGCGCAACGGCGTATGTCACACTCGAACCCTGTAGCCATCATGGTCGTACGCCACCGTGTTGTGATGCATTAATTGCTGCGGGCGTGGCGCGCGTGGTTGCTGCAATGCAAGACCCCAATCCGCAGGTCGCTGGGCGTGGACTTTACCGTCTACAACAGGCTGGTATTGACGTCAGCCACGGGTTGATGATGAGTGAAGCCGAGCAATTGAATAAAGGCTTTCTCAAGCGGATGCGCACCGGCTTTCCTTATATTCAGTTAAAACTTGGCGCATCGCTTGATGGCCGCACGGCGATGGCGAGCGGCGAAAGCCAGTGGATCACTTCGCCTCAGGCGCGGCGCGACGTACAACGACTGCGCGCACAAAGTCATGCCATTTTAACCAGCAGCGCCACGGTGCTGGCGGATGATCCAGCCTTAACAGTGCGTTGGTCTGAACTGGATGAACAAACTCAGGCGCTCTATCCGCAACAAAATCTCCGTCAGCCGATACGTATTGTGATTGATAGCCAAAATCGCGTGACGCCGGAACATCGCATTGTGCAGCAGCCCGGCGAAACTTGGTTCGCGCGTACTCAGGATGATTCTCGTGAGTGGCCGGAAACGGTGCGTACCTTGCTGATTCCAGAGCATAAAGGTCATCTGGATCTGGTTGTACTGATGATGCAACTGGGTAAACAGCAAATTAACAGCATCTGGGTGGAAGCGGGGCCAACGCTCGCTGGCGCATTGCTACAGGCGGGGTTAGTCGATGAGCTGATTGTCTATATCGCACCTAAACTATTAGGCAGCGACGCCCGTGGATTATGCTCGCTGCCAGGGCTTGAGAAATTAGCCGACGCCCCCCAATTTAAATTCAAAGAGATACGTCATGTAGGCCCGGATGTTTGCCTGCATTTAGTGGGTGCATGATCTCCCGGCTCGAAAGGGAAGCAGAGCACGAAATATTATGCTAAAATCCGCCCCCCTGCGGGGCCATACTCGAACCCGAAGGAAGAAAATGAACATTATTGAAGCTAACGTTGCTACCCCGGACGCTCGCGTCGCCATCACCATCGCGCGTTTCAACAACTTTATCAATGACAGCCTGCTGGAAGGTGCAATTGACGCACTGAAACGTATCGGTCAGGTAAAAGATGAAAACATTACCGTTGTTTGGGTGCCTGGTGCCTATGAGCTGCCGCTGGCGGCGGGTGCACTGGCTAAAACCGGTAAATACGACGCGGTGATTGCGCTGGGTACGGTTATTCGTGGTGGCACTGCCCACTTTGAATATGTCGCTGGTGGTGCAAGCAACGGCCTGGCGCATGTTGCCCAGGACAGCGAAATTCCGGTTGCTTTTGGTGTTCTGACCACTGAAAGCATTGAACAAGCGATCGAACGTGCTGGCACCAAAGCTGGCAACAAAGGTGCAGAAGCTGCACTGACTGCGCTTGAAATGATTAATGTATTGAAAGCCATCAAGGCCTGAAATTAGTAAGGGGAAATCCGTGAAACCTGCTGCTCGTCGCCGCGCTCGTGAGTGTGCCGTCCAGGCGCTCTACTCCTGGCAGTTGTCCCAGAACGACATCGCTGATGTTGAATACCAGTTCCTGGCTGAACAGGATGTAAAAGACGTTGACGTCCTGTACTTCCGTGAGCTGCTGGCCGGGGTGGCGACTAACACCGCATACCTCGACGGACTGATGAAGCCATACCTGTCCCGCCTGCTGGAAGAACTGGGCCAGGTAGAAAAAGCAGTACTGCGCATTGCGCTGTACGAGCTGTCTAAACGTAGCGATGTGCCATACAAAGTGGCCATTAACGAAGCGATCGAACTGGCGAAATCGTTCGGCGCAGAAGACAGCCATAAGTTCGTCAACGGCGTACTCGATAAAGCAGCACCTGTGATTCGCCCTAACAAAAAGTGATATCCAGGCCGGTAGATTCACGGAAGACCGTTCCGCGATCGCCGGCCTTTTCTTTTTTACCTGCTGAGGCATAACGTATGGCATGTGGCGAGTTCTCCCTGATTGCCCGTTATTTTGACCGTGTAAGAAGTTCTCGTCTTGATGTCGAACTGGGCATCGGCGACGATTGCGCACTTCTCAATATCCCCGAGAAGCAGACCCTGGCGATCAGCACTGATACGCTGGTGGCGGGCAACCACTTCCTCCCTGATATCGATCCTGCTGATCTGGCGTATAAAGCACTGGCGGTGAACCTAAGCGATCTGGCAGCGATGGGGGCCGATCCAGCCTGGCTGACGCTGGCATTAACCTTACCGGACGTCGACGAAGCGTGGCTTGAGTCCTTCAGCGACAGTTTGTTTGATCTTCTCAATTATTACGATATGCAACTCATTGGCGGCGATACCACGCGTGGGCCATTATCAATGACGCTGGGTATCCACGGCTTTGTTCCGATGGGACGAGCCTTAACGCGCGCTGGGGCGAAACCGGGTGACTGGATCTATGTGACCGGTACACCGGGCGATAGCGCCGCCGGGCTGGCGATTTTGCAAAACCGTTTGCAGGTTGCCGATGCTAAAGATGCGGACTACTTGATCAAACGTCATCTCCGTCCATCGCCGCGTATTTTACAGGGGCAGGCACTGCGCGATCTGGCAAATTCAGCTATCGATCTCTCTGACGGTCTGATTTCCGATCTCGGGCATATCGTGAAAGCCAGCGACTGCGGCGCACGTATTGACCTGGCATTGCTGCCGTTTTCTGATGCGCTTTCTCGCCATGTTGAACCTGAACAGGCGTTGCGCTGGGCGCTCTCTGGCGGTGAAGATTACGAGTTGTGTTTCACTGTGCCGGAACTGAACCGTGGCGCGCTGGATGTGGCTCTCGGACACCTGGGCGTACCGTTTACCTGTATCGGGCAAATGACCGCCGATATCGAAGGGCTTTGTTTTATTCGTGACGGCGAACCTGTCACGTTAGACTGGAAAGGATATGACCATTTTGCCACGCCATAAAGATGTCGCGAAAAGTCGCCTGAAGATGAGTAATCCGTGGCATCTGCTTGCTGTCGGATTCGGAAGTGGATTAAGCCCAATCGTTCCTGGCACGATGGGATCGCTGGCAGCGATTCCGTTCTGGTATCTGATGACTTTTTTGCCCTGGCAGCTCTATTCGCTGGTGGTGATGCTGGGGATCTGTATCGGCGTGTATCTTTGTCATCAAACGGCGAAAGACATGGGTGTGCACGATCACGGCAGCATTGTCTGGGACGAATTTATCGGTATGTGGATCACGCTCATGGCGCTGCCGACCAATGACTGGCAGTGGGTTGCCGCCGGGTTTGTGATTTTCCGTATTCTGGATATGTGGAAGCCGTGGCCGATCCGTTGGTTTGATCGCAATGTACATGGCGGCATGGGGATCATGATTGACGATATTGTCGCCGGGGTGATTTCCGCAGGCATCCTGTACTTTATTGGACATCACTGGCCGCTGGGTATTCTGTCGTAGTTGTGCACCGATGCCTGATGTGACGCTTGTCACGTCTCATCAGGCCTGCATACCTATTTAAATCCTACTACCGGATGCGGTTTATACGGCGTTTCCAGTTCAGCAATCTGTTCCGGCTTTAAAGTGATATCCACCGCGTTCAGCAGCTCATCAAGCTGTTCTTCCCGCGAAGTTCCGATAATCGGTGCGGCAATGCCCGGTTTACTCAACAACCAGGCCAGCGCAACTTGTGCTCGTGTTGCACCAAGTTCTTCACTGACGCCCGTTAAGCGTTCTGCAATTTGTGCGTCATTTTCATCGCTTTCTTGGTAGAGATTTTTCCCCACTTCATCCGACACCAGCCGTGCGGTGGTTTCTCCCCAAGGACGCGTCAGACGGCCCCGCGCCAGCGGGCTCCATGGAATCACCGCCACGCCTTCCTGATAACACAGCGGCAGCATCTCGCGCTCTTCTTCACGATAAATCAGATTGTAGTGATCCTGCATACTGACAAACTGCGCCCAGCCGTGCTGTTTTTGTAGTTCCAGTGCTTGAGCAAACTGCGAAGCGTGCATGGATGACGCGCCGATATAACGCGCTTTCCCGGCTTTTACCACGTCGTTGAGGGCTTCCAGCGTCTCTTCGATCGGCGTGTTGTAATCCCAGCGATGAATTTGCAGGATATCGACATAATCCATGCCGAGACGGCGCAGGCTGTCGTCGATAGAGCGCAAAATTTGTGCACGGGATAATCCTTCCGGTAAATCACCAACGCGATGGAACACTTTGGTCGCAACGACCACGTCTTCACGACGGGCGAAATCCCGCAGTGCGCGACCGACGATCTCTTCGCTGCTGCCATCGGAATAGCTATTGGCGGTATCAAAGAAATTTATGCCGCCTTCCAGCGCGCGTTTAATGATGGGACGGCTGCTTTCTTCCGGCAGTGTCCATGCGTGATTACCGCGATCTGGCTCGCCAAAGGTCATACAGCCGAGGCAAAGTCGGGAAACGCGAAGGTCGGTTTTTCCTAAGGGGTTGTATTGCATGCTGCCACTCCTGCCATGAATAATTTCTTAAGCATAGCAGGAGTGGAGTAGGGATTATGCCAGCCAGGCCTTGATTTTGGCTTCCATACCGGCGGCATCGAGGCCGAGTTCGGCGCGCATTTCTTCCTGTGTTCCTTGTGGAATAAAGAAGTCAGGCAGGCCAATGTTCAGCACGGGTACTGGTTTACGATGGGCCATCAGCACTTCGTTCACTCCGCTGCCTGCGCCGCCCATAATGGCGTTTTCTTCTACGGTGACCAGCGCTTCATGGCTGGCGGCTATTTCCAGAATTAACGCTTCATCAAGCGGTTTCACAAAACGCATATCGACCAGCGTAGCGTTCAGCGATTCAGCGACTTTCGCCGCTTCTGGCATCAGCGTACCAAAGTTAAGGATCGCCAGTTTCTCGCCACGACGCTTCACAATGCCTTTGCCAATTGGCAGTTTTTCCAGCGGCGTCAGTTCCACGCCAACCGCGTTGCCACGCGGGTAGCGTACCGCTGACGGGCCATCGTTATAGTGATAGCCGGTATAGAGCATCTGGCGACATTCGTTTTCATCGCTCGGGGTCATAATGACCATTTCCGGTATGCAGCGCAGGTAAGAGAGATCAAAAGCGCCCTGGTGGGTTTGACCGTCAGCACCAACAATGCCCGCGCGGTCAATGGCGAACAGAACCGGGAGTTTTTGTATCGCCACGTCATGCAGCACCTGATCATAGGCGCGTTGCAGGAAAGTGGAGTAGATCGCGACAATGGGTTTGTAGCCACCAATCGCCAGACCCGCAGCAAAGGTCACTGCGTGTTGCTCGGCGATTGCCACGTCGAAGTAGCGATCCGGGAATTTACGTGAAAACTCGACCATGCCAGAACCTTCGCGCATCGCCGGAGTAATCGCCATCAGCTTGTTGTCTTTCGCTGCCGTTTCGCACAACCAGTCGCCAAAGATTTTTGAATAGCTCGGCAAACCGCCGCTACTTTTCGGCAAACAACCGCTGGAGGGATCAAATTTAGGCACGGCGTGGAAAGTGATTGGGTCTTTTTCTGCCGGTTCATAACCACGACCTTTTTTGGTCATGATATGCAGGAACTGCGGGCCTTTCAGGTCGCGCATGTTCTTCAGCGTGGTGATAAGCCCCAGCACATCGTGACCGTCCACCGGGCCGATGTAGTTAAAGCCCAGCTCTTCAAACAACGTGCCAGGCACTACCATGCCTTTAATATGTTCTTCGGTACGTTTGAGCAGCTCTTTAATGGGCGGAACGCCAGAGAAAACTTTTTTCCCGCCTTCGCGCAGTGAAGAGTAAAGCTTACCGGAAAGCAGTTGCGCCAGATGGTTGTTGAGCGCGCCAACATTTTCGGAAATCGACATTTCATTGTCGTTGAGAACCACCAGCATATCAGGACGGATATCGCCCGCGTGATTCATCGCTTCAAACGCCATGCCAGCGGTAATCGCGCCATCGCCAATGACACAGACGGTACGGCGATTTTTGCCTTCTTTCTCGGCAGCAACCGCAATACCAATTCCGGCACTGATGGAGGTTGATGAATGCCCGACGCTTAATACGTCATATTCGCTTTCGCCGCGCCACGGGAACGGGTGCAGGCCGCCTTTCTGACGGATGGTGCCGATTTTGTCGCGGCGTCCGGTCAAAATTTTATGCGGATAAGCCTGATGCCCCACATCCCAGATTAACTGGTCAAACGGGGTATTGTAGACATAGTGCAGCGCCACGGTCAGTTCGACCGTGCCCAGCCCGGAGGCGAAGTGCCCGCTGGAACGGCTCACGCTGTCGAGTAAATAGCGGCGCAGTTCGTCGCAGAGTTTCGGTAAACTCTCTTTCGGCAACAGTCGTAACTCCTGGGTGGAGTCGACCAGTGCCAGGGTCGGGTATTTGGCAATATCAAAACTCATCAGGGGCCTATTAATACTTATTGTTTATTTATTACGCTGGATGATGTAGTCCGCTAGCGCTTCCAGTGCCGAGGTATCGAGTGACTGTTCAGCCAGTTGTTTCAGCGACTGACGGGCATCGTCGATCAGATCCCGGGCTTTCTTCCGGGCTTGCTCAAGACCCAGAAGTGCAGGGTAGGTACTTTTACCAAGTTGCTGGTCAGCACCCTGGCGTTTTCCCAACGTTGCAGTATCTCCTACCACATCCAGGATGTCATCCTGAACCTGGAAGGCAAGGCCGATGCTCTCTGCGTACTTGTCGAGTACTGGCAGAGCACGACGTCCTTTATCTCCGGCGCTTAATGCACCAAGGCGAACGGCGGCGCGAATCAATGCGCCGGTTTTATGACGATGAATACGCTCAAGCGCGTCCAGAGGTACGTGTTTGCCTTCAGCGTCTAAATCTAATGCCTGACCACCGCACATTCCGGCAATACCGCTGGCGCTCGCCAGCTCAGAAATCATCGAAATTCTGTCGCGATCTGACACTTCCGGCATATCGGCATCGCTTAGAATCGAGAACGCCAGCGTTTGTAAAGCGTCACCAGCGAGAATCGCGTTTGCTTCGCCAAACTTCACATGGCAGGTCGGCAAACCGCGACGCAGATCGTCATCATCCATCGCCGGTAAATCATCATGAATTAATGAGTAAGCGTGGATACACTCTACGGCGGCAGCGGGTGCGTCCAGTGTGTTTGTGCTAACGCCGAACATATGACCAGTGGCATAAACCAGGAAAGGTCGCAGGCGCTTACCACCTAATAATGCGCCATACTGCATGGTTTCGACCACGGGAGTGTTCTGAAAGGGCAGTGGGGCGATAAAACGGCTCAGCGCCTGGTTGGCCTGCTTAACGCAGGCTTCGAGTTGCTGCGGAAAGTCCATTACTCATTGTCCGGTGTAAAAGGGGTTAGAGAGGCGTCTTCATTGTCAGACAGCAGAATTTGCACGCGCTGTTCGGCTTGTTGTAATTTGGCCTGCCCCTGACGTGCCAGTTGCACGCCGCGTTCGAACTCGTTCAGCGCCTCTTCCAGCGGCAGGTCGCCACTTTCCAGACGGGTTACAATCTGTTCCAGCTCGCTCAGCGCCTTTTCAAAGCTGGCGGGCGCCTCATTTTTCTTCGGCATAATGAATGTCTGACTCTCAATATTTTTCGCCCCGTCATGGTAACGGACTCAGGGCAAATAGCAAATAACGCGCAATGGTAAGGTGATGTGCGCAGCAAAGCGATGTTAGTGGTATACTTCCGCGCCTGGATGCAGCCGCAGGTGTGGGCTGCTGTATTTTTCCCTATACAAGTCGCTTAAGGCTTGCCAACGAACCATTGCCGCCATGAAGTTTATCATTAAATTGTTCCCGGAAATCACCATCAAAAGCCAATCTGTGCGCTTGCGCTTTATAAAAATCCTTACCGGGAACATTCGTAACGTTTTAAAGCACTATGATGAGACGCTCGCTGTCGTCCGCCACTGGGATAACATCGAAGTTCGCGCAAAAGATGAAAACCAGCGTCTGGCCATTCGCGACGCCTTGACCCGTATTCCGGGTATCCACCATATTCTCGAAGTCGAAGACGTGCCGTTTACCGACATGCACGATATTTTCGAGAAAGCGTTGGTTCAGTATCGCGATCAGTTGGAAGGCAAAACCTTCTGCGTGCGCGTGAAGCGCCGTGGCAAACATGATTTTAGCTCGATTGATGTGGAGCGTTACGTCGGCGGCGGTTTAAATCAGCATATTGAATCCGCGCGCGTGAAGTTGACCAATCCGGATGTGACTGTCCATCTGGAAGTGGAAGACGATCGTCTTCTGCTGATTAAAGGCCGCTACGAAGGTATTGGCGGTTTCCCGATTGGTACCCAGGAAGATGTGCTGTCGCTCATTTCTGGTGGTTTCGACTCCGGCGTTTCCAGTTATATGTTGATGCGTCGCGGATGTCGTGTGCATTACTGCTTCTTTAACCTTGGCGGCGCGGCGCATGAAATTGGCGTGCGTCAGGTAGCGCATTATCTGTGGAACCGCTTTGGCAGCTCCCACCGCGTGCGTTTTGTCGCTATTAATTTCGAACCGGTCGTCGGGGAAATTCTCGAGAAAATCGACGACGGTCAGATGGGCGTTATCCTCAAACGTATGATGGTGCGTGCCGCGTCCAAAGTGGCAGAACGTTACGGCGTTCAGGCGCTGGTTACCGGTGAAGCGCTCGGCCAGGTGTCCAGCCAGACGCTGACCAACCTGCGCCTGATTGATAACGTCTCCGATACGTTGATCCTGCGTCCGCTGATCTCTTACGACAAAGAGCACATCATCAACCTGGCTCGCCAGATTGGCACCGAAGACTTTGCCCGCACGATGCCGGAATATTGCGGCGTGATTTCCAAAAGCCCGACGGTGAAAGCGGTTAAATCGAAGATTGAAGCGGAAGAAGAGAAGTTTGACTTCAGCATTCTCGATAAAGTGGTTGAGGAAGCGAATAACGTTGATATCCGCGAAATCGCCCAGCAGACCGAGCAGGAAGTGGTGGAAGTGGAAACCGTCAATGGCTTCGGCCCGAACGACGTGATCCTCGATATCCGTTCTATCGATGAACAGGAAGATAAGCCACTGAAAGTCGAAGGGATTGATGTGGTTTCTCTGCCGTTCTATAAACTGAGCACCAAATTTGGCGATCTCGACCAGAGCAAAACCTGGCTGTTGTGGTGTGAGCGCGGGGTGATGAGCCGCCTGCAGGCGCTCTATCTGCGCGAGCAGGGCTTTAACAATGTGAAGGTGTATCGCCCGTAATATGTGGTTGTAACGTCGCATCTGGTCAGATGCGACGTTTACCGCATCCGACACTACTCGTAATAATTATAAATCCCTGCCGCCATCACCAGTTGTGATGCTACTTCATGGGCTTTTTCACGGCCAACCAGCAGGTCGATAATTTTCAGACCAAAGTCGATAGCTGTACCCGGCCCCTGGCTGGTCAGCAATTTTACTCGTGCATCCCAGACGACGCGCTTGTCCTGCCATTGTTCGGCGGGAATTTTGTCTTTCAGCGTCGGGAAGCCGGTCATATTGCCAATCGGGAAGATATCGTGCGGGACCAGCACGGTGGCTGGCGCGGCGCAAATAGCCGCGACAATACGCCCTGAACGGTGGAACTGTTTAACGGTTTCGACAAGCAGGGTGCTATCGCGAAAACACTCTGCGCCCTTGATGCCACCAGGCAGCACAATCACGTCATATTCGCCATCAGCCACTTCGACCAGCGGCGCATCCGCCAGCAGCTTAACGCCGCGCGAGCAGGTAATCGCCAGGTTACCATCGCTGGCGACGCTGGCAGTGGTGACTTTGATACCGCCGCGAACCAGCAGATCGATAGTGGTGACGGCTTCAGTCTCTTCACTACCAGGGGCGAGGCAAACCAGTGCCGATGCGCTCATATTCACTCTCCTTTCTTTTTACCATTTCAAACAGGCGGGTGTTTTCCGGTACGGCAATCCCATGCGCGCGGGCGCGGCGTAAGAGAAAACCATTGATATAGTCGATTTCGGTGTGGCGCAGCGCGCGGATATCCTGCAACATCGACGAGATATTTTCCGCTGTGGCATCAATCACCTGCATCACGTAATCACGCAAATCTTCTGCTGAAGTATGATGCCCTTCGCGTTCGATCACTGCCGCGACTTCTTCGCATATCTGCATAATTTCTTGCGGATGATGACGTAATTCACCATTCGGGCAATTCCAGGTGGCGGTCAGTGGATTAATCACACAGTTGACTGCCAGCTTGCGCCACAGCTCGGCGCGAATATTGTTATGCCACGCGACGTCAGGCAATACGGTTTGCAAAATATCCGCCAGATAACTGTAATCGCCGTCCTGTTGCCGTGCCGGACCAATATGCGTGATACCGTTTGCCACATGAATAATGACATTGCCGTCGCGGCGGGCGGCATGGGTGGTGGTGCCCATCAGTAATGGCTGCTGAATGTTTTGCAACTCTTCGATGGTGCCCATGCCGTTGTGAATTAACAGTATTGGCGTAGTTACAGGCAGTGTGGACGCGAGGCTTTTGACGGCATCGGAAACCTGCCATGCTTTCAGCGTCACCAGGAGCAGATCGCTGGTGGCAAGAAAATCGGGATCGTTAGCGGTCAGCGATTCGTTAAATATCGAACCATCAGTCTCAACCAGATTCACACTACAATAAGGTTGCGGTACGCGCAGCCAGCCCTGAACTTCATGACCCTGTTTGCAAAGTGCTGTAAGCCATAATTGCCCTAAGGCACCGCATCCCAATACGGTAATTTTCATTGTTCCTCCTCACCCGCAACCACTCCGGGTGTTCAATAAGGCTATCTCTTAATTGTGCATGCTGTTGCGACTATGCACAATTAAGGGATACGTCCTGGTGCAGGACTGTTGGTTATTTAACTTTGCAGGTATTATGCTTCGCATCAAAAATGAAGGGAGAGGAAAAGATGCCATCTTTCGATATTGTCTCTGAAGTTGATCTTCAGGAAGCACGTAACGCGGTCGATAACGCGAGCCGCGAAGTGGAGTCCCGTTTTGACTTCCGTAATGTTGAAGCCTCATTTGAGCTGAACGACGCCAGCAAAACCATCAAAGTGTTGAGCGAGTCCGATTTCCAGGTCAATCAGTTGCTGGATATTCTGCGTGCCAAGCTGCTGAAGCGCGGCATTGAAGGCAGTTCACTGGATGTACCGGAAAATATCGTTCATAGCGGTAAAACCTGGTTTGTGGAAGCGAAACTGAAACAGGGCATTGAGAGCGCGACCCAGAAGAAAATCGTCAAGATGATTAAAGACAGCAAACTGAAAGTGCAGGCGCAAATTCAGGGCGATGAGATCCGTGTAACGGGTAAATCTCGTGATGATTTGCAGGCTGTTATGGCGATGGTACGTGGGGGCGATCTCGGTCAGCCGTTCCAGTTCAAAAACTTCCGCGATTAATCGCGACAACCTGCGCTTTGTTCATGTCAGATGCGGCATGAACGCCTGATTTGGCCTACAAAGGTTTATAACTCAGGAACTTTGTAGGCCTGGTAAGCGTAGCGCAGCAGGCAATTTCGCCTCGCTTTTATGCCTGGCGAATTGCCTGTTCAACCTCAAAGCGATTCGTCACTTTGCTGTCGATTTTCACATACGCTGAATGTTCTTCTTCTGCAATCAACACTTCTTTGACGCCTTCAGTTTCCAGCAAACGTACTTTTAACGCTTCGTTTGCGGCAATGTCCGCCGGGATTTCAATGCGCAAGCTGCTGACATACGGCGGTTCTTTCATGGTACTGGCGACTGCCAGCCACACTGCGGCCAGCATTGCGCCAGCGAGAAATACGCCCTGACCGTCAAACATGCCGTCAATCCAGCCGCCCAGCGAACCGCCAATCGCCACGCCAAGAAACTGGCTGGTGGAGTAAACACCCATCGCCGTACCTTTGTAACCTGCAGGCGACTCTTTACTGATAAGTGAAGGCAGAAGGGCTTCCATCAAATTAAACGCTACAAAGAAAAGCTGCACGCCGACCACCAGTTGCCAGAACTGCGTTTGTGCGTTCCACAACACAATTTCCGCAACCACGATCAATCCGACGCAGAAGACAAAGACTTGCTTCATTTTGCGCTTAACTTCAGCGTAGATAATGAAAGGCACGACCGAGCCAAAGGCGATTAGCATCGTCGCCAGATAGACCTTCCAGTGTTCAGCCGCCGGGAACCCCGCATCAGCCAGCTGTCCGGGCAGGGCAACAAACGTAGACATCAGAAGCATGTGTAGACACATAATGCCAAAGTTGAGTTTCAGCAACCGCGGTTCCGCCAGCACTTTACTGAAACTGCCTTTCACCATTCCGGACTCACGATTAAGTACGTGAGTGCTACTGTTGGGCACAACCCAAATGGTCAACGCAATGCCGGTTGTTGCCAGAATAGCGATCATCCAGAACAGCGCGTGCAGCCCAAGTTTGTGAGTGATGATCGGGCCAAGCACCATCGCAATGGCAAAGGTAATGCCAAAGCTCACGCCGATAAACGCCATCGCTTTGGTGCGGTTTTGTTCGCGCGTAAGATCGGAAAGCAGCGCCATAACGGCAGCGGCAATCGCACCGGAGCCTTGTAGCGCCCGGCCCAGAATAATTCCCCAGATGGAGTCAGAGAGCGCAGCGATAACGCTACCGGCGGCAAACACCGCCAGCCCACCGACAATTAATGGTTTGCGACCAATGCGGTCTGAAAGCAGGCCAAACGGAATCTGAAAAACGGCCTGAGTCAGACCATAAATACCAATGGCAATACCGATTAATGCTTCGCTGGCACCTTGCAGAGCCATGCCGTACGTGGTCAGAACCGGCAGAACCATGAACATGCCCAGCATGCGCAACGAGAAAACGGTGCCTAAACCCCAGGTCGCGCGCCGCTCACCTGGCGTCATTTTATAATCGTTCATTACCACCTCTTAAAAAAATGCCCACATAGTGTAGTGCGGAGCGCATGTTGGGTAAACAGAGTGTTAATGAGAAAATATTACAGAGGAGAATAGTTTGTGTGTCAGGTATGTTTATTTTGCATTCATAAAATGAATGCTCTATATGTTGAAAAAATTATTCTTAAAGCTAAATAGTTTTACATCAAAAGTAATAATATTATTTCTTGATTGCTATGTGCATTTTTTATCTTGCGAACATGCTATTTTTATCTCACTAAATAAACGATTTGGTGACATCGATGATAATGTTTCAGGTTAAATGTGTGCTTATTACTTGGGCCTTTATGGTACTGTATTTATTCATTAAATGGATGTTTGGTGGTTAATTATTATGGAAATATATGACAGAGAGAACATAAAGGTATACATGTTAACTAAAAGAATATTATTTTCTTTAATGCTAATAGTTTCACCATGCGTGGTGGCAAGCGAGAAAGCGCATGAATTGTATGACAGCATATACGGTGGTCAACCTGCGCCCGATGTTATAAATAGACTGCATAAAATGGCTGAATTGGGAGATGTCGACGCGCAGAGCCTGTTAGGCTGGGAATATTATCAGCCTCGCTTTGATACCAAACCTGATGTTCAGGAAGCGATTAAATGGTTTGAGTTAGCCGCTAAACACGGTGATAGAGAAGCTCCGTTAGCGCTGGGGAGTATCTACTACGACGGTGAGCTGGTGCGGGTGGATTATGCCAAAGCGTATGCACTATTTAATCAGGCCGCGCAATACGGTGTGAATTTAGCATGGTCCAGGTTGGGCATGATGTACGCCAATGGTCAGTATGTTGAGGTAGATTGTAAGAAAGCGAAGGAATATCTTGATAAAGGTGTCCACATTTATGGTGGCCCGGAAGACTTTCTGGCTACATGTCGAAAAGACATGATTGACAGAAAAACGGTTGACGATACGTTACCCGTGATCACGGTTACCCGTTCTGGGATGCGGGATAATTTTTTAGATAAAGGTTTTTCCTGCATGGATAGCCTCTTCGCCACCACCAATAAATTAGGCGAAGTGGCCAATCTTCGCGTGACATTCAGCATTCGTAGCCCATCCGGTAAGGAGATTAACCAAACGGTTGGCTTCGCGCCTTTCGGTTTAAACCGGCTGAATATTAGCTTTACTGATTACATATTTGATTCATTTACCAGTAATTCGTCTCTAATTCTTTATAAACCGGAATTTGAGCGAAAATCTTGTGCAACTGTAAGGACCACAATCGTTGCCGCAACGGCAACCATTAACGGCAAGGATGTGGAGTTGCTGAAAGCGGGGGCAATTGAACAAAAGTGGTAACGCTGCTCAGTCCCCGGCTGAGGCAAAACTAGCCCTGGCCGGAGGCGATAATAATCTAAGCCGCGAGAATATGCTGAATCGCTAAAAACATCGGTACAGCACCGAAAACATTGGGCCTCGCTGAAAGCTGAACAAAGCCGAGGCGAGTATAAAAGTTAATGGCGGCAGGGTCAGCATCAAGATAAACCCCTTTAATTGGTAATGCCCGGTGAATTATTTTTACATGTTCAAAAAAATCACATAGTAGGTCCTGACCAAAGCCCCGCTTTTGATATTTCCGCGCTACCCCTAACATGACTAATCTGACAACACCAATCTCTGAAGGTTGTGAACCCTGAAGGACGCCAGAAACGCGTTGTTTTTCCAGCGAATATGCCGTAAAAGTACAGATGCCAATCAGTTCACCACTTTGTCTGTCAATAAGAGCTTTAGCAGCACAGTCGCTATTACGCACACTTTTCTTTAGCGATGCGCGTACAAATTTATCGATAACAGGGTTACCGCAATCAAACTGTTTTTGCCCAGGATAAGTAATATCAGACTGATAATTACAGGAGAGGACTATGGGCAGAGTAATCTCTTCATGCTTGTCGACCATCGCTGTTTTTCCTTTTCATTAACGCCTTGAGGGCGAGCGTCGGTTGAGCAGGTTCAGCGATGAGTTGGTTCATCAGTTCCCAGCTTTGATTCGAAAGCTCACGGCGACGTTGGTTATCAAGCACACTTTCGGCGCGTTCCATAGCTGCGCTCAAAATAAAAGCGCTTAAATCTACCCCAACGGCTTGCGCAGCTTCACGAAGTTTGTTTTTGGCGTCGGGGCTGGTTTTGAGTTCAACCCGCGCATTTTTCAGCGTTTTATCGATATCGGGTAGAGCGACTGTTTTTCCAGGCATTATGACCTCTTTGATTAACTGAATGAAATCGTAGGGAGTCGATCTCATGCATAATACGGCTATCAACCGTGTGATTAATTTATGTGCATATGCTCACTCTGTCAAGAGATACGGTTATTAGCCGTATCTCTGATCTCAGACAATAAAAAAGGTGCCGTAGCACCTTTTTTATAGAGAGGTTGTATTACCACACAGCAGCCAGCAGCGTATGCGAGTCCGGCACCATAAAATCAACGGACATCATCACCGAGAGGGCAGTGATGGCGATGATAGAGAAGCCGAACAGCTTGCGCGCCCAGATTCGATCATCAGCAACTTTATAACCGCGCAGGGCCATACCTAACCACCAGACGCTCACCGCCGCGGCGACCACCAGATATTTATACCCAGCGTAACCGCCAAGAGAGAGCATCAGCGTGGCAACGGCAAAGGCGATGATATACAGCGTGATGTGATTCTTCGCCACCGAAATGCCTTTCACCACCGGCAGTACCGGAATGTTTGCGGCCTGATAATCCTTAAAGCGGAAAATGGCGATGGCATAAGAATGAGGCATCTGCCACAGGCTGAAGATAGCCAGCAGGATTGCTGCGCCGCTATCGAACTCGCCGGTTACCGCACAGTAGCCGATCACTGGCGGTGCTGCGCCGGAGAGCGAACCAATCAATGTGCCGTAGACCGAGTGGCGTTTCATGTACAGGCTGTAGACGCCGACATAAACCACAAAGCCCATCACCCCCAGCCAGCAGGCCAGCGGATTCGCGCCAAACCACAGCAGCATAAAGCCAGCAATACCCAGCAAGGTGGCGTACACCAGCGAGACAGCAGGAGAGATCAGGCCTTTAACCAGCACCCGATTCTTCGTCCTTTCCATCTTTCTGTCGATATCCCTGTCGATGTAGTTGTTAAACACACAACCCGACGCCACAACCAGTGACACCCCAACCAGCGTGTAGATAAACAGGGGATAATCAATGCTGCCCTTTGAGGCCAGCAGGAATCCCCCAATCACCGAGATCAGGTTGCCAAAGATGATGCCTGGTTTCGTTACTTGCAGGTATTGCTTAAACATCATAACCGCCGCTCTTAGTGCATCATCATGTTGTAGTTGAGGTTCCACATAATCCAGATGGAGCCTACAACCAGGATAGCGATGATTAGCACGGTGAAGACAAACGCCGTCATGTTCCAGCCTTCATCTGATTTGGTATTCATGTGCAGGAAGCACACCAGATGCACCAGAACCTGTACCACTGCCATTGCCAGGATTGTTCCCAGAATTACGGCCGGAGAGGCAGCTCCTGTCATCACCATCCAGAACGGAATCACCGTCAGAATGATCGACAGGATAAAGCCTGTCATGTAGGTTTTTACGCTGCCATGGGACGCGCCGCTGTGATCGGTAGAATGACTCATTACATCGCCCCCATCAGATAAACAACAGTGAACACACAGATCCAAACCACATCCAGGAAGTGCCAGAACAGGCTCAGGCACATGATGCGGGTACGGTTAGTGCTGGTCAGGCCGCGACGGGCGATTTGCACCATCAGCACCGCCATCCAGATAAGACCGGAAGTGACGTGCAGACCGTGCGTGCCGACCAGCGCAAAGAACGCTGACAGGAAGCCGCTGCGATCCGGACCCATGCCGTTAACAATCAGGTGATGGAATTCATAGATTTCCATCCCGATAAATCCGGCACCAAACAACCAGGTCAACGCCAGCCAGGAGATAACCTGGCTTTTGTTGTTTTTGTACATGGCGATAGCCGCCATGCCGTAGGTGATGGAGCTGAACAACAGCAAGAAAGTTTCAACCAGAACGAACGGCAGTTCGAAAATGTCCTTACCTGTCGGGCCGCCTGCGGTGCCGTTAACCAGAACGGCATAGGTAGCAAACAAGATAGAGAACAGAATGCAGTCGCTCATCAGGTAGATCCAAAATCCGAAGATTTTGGTTCCGCCTGCATCGTGGTGCCCGTGTTCGTGCGCGTGGGCAGTCGCGTGCGTCAAAGTATCAGTTGCCATTTTTCAGCCCTGCCTTAGTAATCTCATCGAAATGCTGGTTTTCCAGTTTTTCGATTTCTGCCACCGGCACGTAGTAATCCACGTCCTCGTCGAAGCTTTTCACGATCCAGGTGATGATCATGCCTGCGAAGCCAACAATCGCCAGCCACCAGATATGCCAGATCATGGCGAAACCGAAGATGGTGGAGAAAGCCGCAATGACGATACCGGCACCGCTGTTTTTCGGCATATGAATTTCTTCATAGTGGTCAGGCTTTTTGTACGCTTCGCCTTTCTCTTTCATTTCCCAGAATGCATCACGTTCGTGAACGTGCGGCACAACGGCAAAGTTATAGAACGGAGGCGGGGAAGAGGTTGCCCACTCCAGCGTACGGCCACCCCACGGGTCGCCAGTCAGGTCACGGTTCTGGTCGCGGTCACGAATAGAAACGTACATCTGAATAACGAGGCAGAGAATACCCAGCGCAATCAGTACCGCACCGCTGGCTGCAATCATCAGCATGGTGTGGAACTGCGGGTCAATCTGCTGGCTCAAACGACGGGTCATGCCCATGAAGCCCAGCGCATACAGTGGCATAAAGGCAACGAAGAAGCCGATGATCCAGAACCAGAACGCGCGTTTACCCCAGGTTTCGTTCAGTTTGAAACCGAACGCTTTAGGCCACCAGTAGGTCATCCCTGCGAAGCAGCCGAAGACCACGCCGCCGATGATCACGTTATGGAAGTGCGCAATCAGGAACAGGCTGTTATGCAGAACGAAGTCCGCGCCCGGTACTGCCAGCAGCACGCCAGTCATCCCGCCCACCGAGAAGGTGACGATAAAACCGATGGTCCACAGCATCGCAGAATGGAACACGATGCGGCCCTGATACATGGTGAACAGCCAGTTGAAGATCTTCACCCCGGTCGGGATGGCGATAATCATGGTGGTGATACCAAAGAAGGCGTTTACGTTCGCGCCCGCACCCATCGTAAAGAAGTGGTGCAGCCAGACGATGAACGACAGCACGGTGATACAGACGGTTGCCCATACCAGCGAGGTATAACCAAACAGACGTTTACGCGAGAAGGTTGCCGCAATTTCGGAGAACACACCGAAAACAGGCAGGATCAGGATGTAAACTTCCGGGTGGCCCCAGGCCCAAATCAGGTTGATGTACATCATCATGTTGCCACCCATATCGTTGGTAAAGAAATGGGTGCCCAGATAGCGATCCAGGGTCAACAACGCAACGGTAACCGTCAGAATTGGGAAGGAAGCAATAATCAGTACGTTCGCGCACAGTGATGCCCAGGTAAATACTGGCATCTTGAACATGGTCATGCCCGGTGCGCGCATCTTCAGAATGGTAACGAAGAAGTTGATACCGGTAAGCGTCGTACCTATACCGGATAGCTGGAGACTCCATATCCAGTAATCGACACCGACTCCCGGACTGTACTCTATTCCCGATAGCGGTGGATAGGCCAGCCAGCCGGTCTGCGCAAATTCGCCCACGCCGAGAGAAACGTTGACCAGAATCACACCAACAACGGTAAACCAGAAGCTTAAGTTGTTGAGGAACGGGAACGCAACGTCACGCGCGCCGATCTGCAGCGGAACCACCAGGTTCATCAGACCGATAACGAAAGGCATCGCCACGAAGAAGATCATAATCACGCCGTGCGCGGTGAAGATCTGATCGTAGTGGTGAGGAGGCAGGAAGCCCGCTTCGCCCGCCGAGGCAAGGGCCTGCTGGCTACGCATCATAATAGCGTCAGCAAAACCACGCAGCAACATCACAATCGCCACGATGATATACATGATACCTAGGCGTTTATGGTCGACGGAGGTCAGCCACTCTTTCCACAGGTAGGTCCACTTACCGAAGTAAGTGATCAGGCCAACGAGCGCCAGACCTCCCAAAATAATGCCAGCGATCGTAACCATGACGATAGGTTCATGGAACGGGACTGCATCAAGTGATAATTTTCCGAACATCTTTATTCTTCCTCAACCCCTTTAATGGGCGGATTCCGCGTGGCTCATGTCCATGCCTTCCATACCTTCGTGTGCACTGTGCTCACCTTCTGGCTGGGTCATGTCCATGCTCTTACCGTGAGCCATAAACTTGTTAATCACATCAGCAAACAAGTCTGGTTTCACGTTGGAGAAATATTCCACCTGGTTGTATTCGCTAGGCGCGGCCAGTTTTTCGAACGCTGCCATGTCAGACATGGTGTTCGGCGACTGTTTCGCTTTTGCGACCCATTGGTCGAATGCGGCGCGATCCGGTGTTGCAATAGCTTTGAACTTCATGCCTGAGAAGCCCGGGCCGCTGTAGCTGGCGGAGATACCGTCATAAGTACCGGGTTCGTTGGCGATCAGATGCAGGCGAGTCTGCATACCGGCCATGGCATAAATCTGGCTACCCAGACGCGGAATGAAGAAGGAGTTCATCACGGAGTTGGAGGTCACTTTGAAGTACACCGGAGTGTTCGCCGGGAAAGCGATTTCATTCACGGTAGCAATGCCCTGTTCCGGGTAGATGAAGAACCATTTCCAGTCCATGGAAACCACTTCGATGGTAATGGGCTTCTCGTCGTGTGCCAGCGGCTTGCTAGGCTCAAGAGCGTGAGTGGTTTTCCAGGTCAGTACCGCAAGGAAGATGATGATTAAGATAGGTACCGTCCAGACCACAGCTTCCACTTTATTGGAGTGTGACCAGTTCGGGCTGTACTTAGCATCTTTATTGCTCGCACGGTACTTCCAGGCGAAACCAACAGCCATCAAGATTGCGGGAATAACGACAATCAACATCAGGCCAAATGCCGTCAGTATCAGTGAACGTTGCTCCAGACCAATCTGTCCTTTGGGATCTAACAGCGCAGAATTACAGCCACTGAGCAATACAGTGCCTGCAAATAATGACAACCATCCCAAACTTTTATTGTATTTCCTGAGTCTCATTTAACGACCTCAATTCCACGGGATCTGGTGGCGTTTAAAGTGTGTGGGCATTTTACGGGAAGGTTACATTACTGTAAACATGATTAAATTCCTGTTACTTGGATTTGGCTTCCAGGTCACATATGTTGCAAAACATATCGGATTGATTTTAAGAAGCTGTTGCAAAAGGGCGTTATAACAAAAGGGGAGTGCAGAAGGAGTCTGGGCGGGCAATTGGTATAACCAATGCGAAATAAAACAATTATTTAACAAATAATTATCATTAAGGTGACAACTTGGTAGTGAGAAAATAAAGACTCATTTGCTGAATCGTGTAAGAAAAATAGAATTCATAAATAGCGTCAATAATTTCCAGACGCTAAGCCGCACAAAAGAACAAATATTAATAAGCGATGCTGATGTTTATTTAGCCGTAATAATTACGGCGAGTGATTACTACAGCTAAATAATATTTACAGATTACGTCAGATGCGTTTTTCGTAGCGCCAGATAATCCAGTAAACCACCAAGCACGACGCCAGAAAGGGCGACTAAAACCCCGACTTCCAGCAGAGCAGGCAGGAAAGAGAAGTGCGTCAAATCCAGCGCGTCCATCGTCAACAGCAGTAACCACACGGCCAACAGGCTGACGCCCGCCGCCAGTGTCCACATGGCAAAGGCATAACCTGCCGGATATTCGGTACGGGAGATAAAGTTGTCATTTACTCGTGTATATTCAAGCGTCTGGCGACAAATCAGCAGTAAAATAAGCCCTGGTACGGCAGCGGCGACGGAGAACAGATAGAATGTCGACCAGCCGTGTGCTTCAACAAACCAACCCGCCACGGGGCCGACATAAACTCGCCCTACAGCAGAAAGCGCTGAGAGCAGGGCAAATTGAGTAGCGGAAAATGACTTATTACACAGCGTCATTAACAGCGCGACAAAGGCTGATGTACCCATCCCGCCACAGAGGTTTTCGAAAAAGACGGCTGCACCCATGCTGTAGAGATGCTTATCAGTAATCGACAGCAGCCAGTAACCGGCGTTAGATGCACCTTGTAAAATGCCGAAAATCAGCAGTGCACGGAACAGCGACAGGCGCTGCATCAAAATCCCACCGTACAATGCGCCAACAATGGTCGCCAGTAAGCCAAGCGTTTTGTTAACCACGCCTACTTCACCCGCATCAAACCCGACGCCGCGAATCAAAAACGTGGTTGTCAGGCTCATAGCGAATGCGTCGCCCAGCTTATACAGCACGATAAGAAGCAAAATAAGCCAGGCATTATTGCGACCAAAGAAATCGCGCAGAGGTGCAACAACCGCTTGTTCCAGCGTTTTGGGCACAGGAATGGTGTCGGTGGGTTCTGGTGCAAGCAACGTCGCGATAATACAGGGGATCAACAGCGCCGCCATCAACCAGTACATGCCCTGCCAGCCCAGCCATTTATCTGCCAGCCACAGGGCTAAGCCGCCGGAAACCAGCATCCCTAAACGGTAACCCAGCACGCTGATTGCCGCGCCCGCACCACGTTCTTCTGCCGGGAGCACATCGGTTTTCCACGCATCGAAGACAATATCCTGGGAGGCAGAGCAAAAAGCGATCACCACCGCCAGTGCCGCCATCCAGCGGAGCTGGGTGCCTGGTTCGAGAAAACCCATCGCCGCAATGGCGACTAATAACAGAATTTGCGTGGCGAGCAGCCAACCGCGCCGCCGCCCGAAAAATGGGGGCGTGTAGCGGTCCATCAGTGGTGACCAGAGGAATTTAAAAACGTAAGCCTGGCCTACCAGAGAGAAGAAACCAATGGTTTTAAGATCGATATTCTCGACCGTCATCCAGGCCTGTAAGGTGCCGGATGTCAGGGCGAGCGGTAGCCCGGAAGCAAAACCCAGAATCAGCAATATGGCTGAACGCGGCTGTTGAAAAATACGTAAATATTGACTGGACATGGGCGTCTACAGGCCCGACTTGCACCGGGCCAGAGGGCAGAAATTAACGCGCGTTCTGCTTGATGAATTCGTGGATGCTGGTGTCCTGAGACATATCAGCGATGGTATCGGTCAGCACACTGTTAACCGCATCGGCGATATTTTTGTTGGAGGCCTGGAACGCACCTTCAACGTTGTAGCTGGCACGATAGTTTTTGGTCATTTTGTTGCCATTCTGCGCGGTAGCGATGATAGCGATATCCGCTTTGGTGGCGATGTTATAGCGCACGTTGCCCTGGGACACGTCAGCATACAGTTGGCTAACGATGATTTGCAGATTAACCGGGCCATTCGGACCAACCATGTAACCACGCGCGGTCATCTGTTTTTCCAGCACTTCTTGCAGCAGGAAACGCAGATCGCGGGAGGCGGTCAGGGTAACGATTTGATTATCGCGGGTGACTTTTGCCAGCGCCTGATCGGTACGCTGATCGGCACCATTAATGCTTACGGTGACGCCCATCAGGCTTGGATCCTGCTGTGGCAGTGTTATCGTCGGTGAAACTTCAATAGTTGTTGGCGGTTTTGCGCATCCTGCAAGCATAAACAGAGCAACTAACGGGAAGAGGATTTTTTTGAACATGTTCGGGCTCTCAGAGACTCTTAAGCGTGTTTGGTAAAAATTCCCGCCATCATAACATTGCCAACGGCGAGGGGAAGTGGGTAAGGCATGTAAATTCATCATGTTGACGAAATAATCGCCCCTGGTAAAAGAAACGCTGATGCGAGGCCTGTGTTTCAATCTTTAAATCAGTAAACTTCATACGCTTGACGGAAAAACCAGGACGAAACCTAAATATTTGTTGTTAAGCTGCAATGGAAACGGTAAAAGCGGCTAGTATTTAAAGGGATGGATGACATCTCAGCGTTGTCGGAGGAGATATTTCATGATGATACGTGAGCGGATAGAAGAAAAATTAAGGGCGGCGTTCCAACCCGTATTCCTCGAAGTAGTGGATGAAAGCTATCGTCACAATGTCCCAGCCGGCTCTGAAAGCCATTTTAAAGTTGTGCTGGTCAGCGATCGTTTTACGGGTGAACGTTTTCTGAATCGTCATCGAATGATTTACAGTACTTTAGCGGAGGAACTCTCTACTACCGTTCATGCGCTGGCTCTGCATACTTACACTATTAAGGAGTGGGAAGGGTTGCAGGACACCGTCTTTGCCTCTCCTCCCTGTCGTGGAGCAGGAAGCATCGCGTAAAAACGCATTTGCAACTGTCGGCGCTTTTCCAGTATGTTGCTAAAGATTTTATGAAAAACGGCCTGCGGGCCGTTTTGTTTTGTCTGGATTTTGCGCTTTTTGCCCAGCATTCAGACGAAAATTGCCCGGGAATTGTGAAAAAATACGCGACAGCGCGCAATAACCGTTCTCGACTCATAAAAGTGATGCCGCTATAATGCCGCGTCCTATTTGAATGCTTTCGGGATGATTCTGGTAACAGGGAATGTGATTGATTATAAGAACATCCCGGTTCCGCGAAGCCAACAACCTGTGCTTGCGGGGTAAGAGTTGACCGAGCACTGTGATTTTTTGAGGTAACAAGATGCAAGTTTCAGTTGAAACCACTCAAGGCCTTGGCCGCCGTGTAACGATTACTATCGCTGCTGACAGCATCGAGACCGCTGTTAAAAGCGAGCTGGTCAACGTTGCGAAAAAAGTACGTATTGACGGCTTCCGCAAAGGCAAAGTGCCAATGAATATCGTTGCTCAGCGTTATGGTGCGTCTGTACGCCAGGACGTTCTGGGTGACCTGATGAGCCGTAACTTCATTGACGCCATCATTAAAGAAAAAATCAATCCGGCTGGCGCACCGACTTATGTTCCGGGCGAATACAAGCTGGGTGAAGACTTCACCTACTCTGTAGAGTTTGAAGTTTATCCGGAAGTTGAACTGCAGGGTCTGGAAGCGATCGAAGTTGAAAAACCGATCGTTGAAGTGACCGACGCTGACGTTGACGGCATGCTGGATACTCTGCGTAAACAGCAGGCGACCTGGAAAGAAAAAGACGGCGCTGTTGAAGCAGAAGACCGCGTAACCATCGACTTCACCGGTTCTGTAGACGGTGAAGAGTTCGAAGGCGGTAAAGCGTCTGATTTCGTACTGGCGATGGGCCAGGGTCGTATGATCCCAGGCTTTGAAGACGGTATCAAAGGCCACAAAGCTGGCGAAGAGTTCACCATCGACGTGACCTTCCCGGAAGAGTACCACGCAGAAAACCTGAAAGGTAAAGCAGCGAAATTCGCTATCAACCTGAAGAAAGTTGAAGAGCGTGAACTGCCGGAACTGACTGCAGAATTCATCAAACGTTTCGGCGTTGAAGATGGTTCCGTAGAAGGTCTGCGCGCTGAAGTGCGTAAAAACATGGAGCGCGAGCTGAAGAGCGCCATCCGTAACCGCGTTAAGTCTCAGGCGATCGAAGGTCTGGTAAAAGCTAACGACATCGACGTACCGGCTGCGCTGATCGACAGCGAAATCGACGTTCTGCGTCGCCAGGCTGCACAGCGTTTCGGTGGCAACGAAAAACAAGCTCTGGAACTGCCGCGTGAACTGTTCGAAGAACAGGCTAAACGTCGCGTAGTTGTTGGCCTGCTGCTGGGCGAAGTTATCCGCACCAACGAGCTGAAAGCTGACGAAGAGCGCGTGAAAGGCCTGATCGAAGAGATGGCTTCTGCGTACGAAGATCCGAAAGAAGTTATCGAGTTCTACAGCAAAAACAAAGAACTGATGGACAACATGCGCAATGTTGCTCTGGAAGAACAGGCTGTTGAAGCTGTACTGGCGAAAGCGAAAGTGACTGAAAAAGAAACCACTTTCAACGAGCTGATGAACCAGCAGGCGTAATTTACGCAGCATAACGCGCTAAATTCGCACAAAGGCCCGTCACCGCCAGGTGGTGGGCTTTTTTTTGTCATGAATTTTGCATGGAACCGTGCGAAAAGCCTCTTTCGGTGTTAGCGTAACAACAAAAGATTGTTATGCTTGAAATATGGTGATGCCGTACCCATAACACAGGGACTAGCTGATAATCCGTCCATAAGGTTACAATCGGTACAGCAGGTTTTTTCAATTTTATCCAGGAGACGGAAATGTCATACAGCGGCGAACGAGATAACTTTGCACCCCATATGGCGCTGGTGCCGATGGTCATTGAACAGACCTCACGAGGTGAGCGCTCTTTTGATATCTATTCTCGTCTACTTAAGGAACGCGTCATTTTTCTGACTGGCCAGGTTGAAGACCACATGGCTAACCTGATTGTGGCGCAGATGCTGTTCCTGGAAGCAGAAAACCCAGAAAAAGATATCTATCTGTACATTAACTCTCCAGGCGGGGTGATTACTGCCGGGATGTCTATCTATGACACCATGCAGTTTATCAAGCCTGATGTCAGCACCATCTGTATGGGCCAGGCGGCCTCGATGGGCGCTTTCTTGCTGACTGCAGGGGCAAAAGGTAAACGTTTCTGCCTGCCGAATTCGCGCGTGATGATTCACCAGCCGTTGGGCGGCTACCAGGGCCAGGCGACCGATATCGAAATTCATGCCCGTGAAATTCTGAAAGTTAAAGGGCGCATGAATGAACTTATGGCGCTTCATACGGGTCAATCATTAGAACAGATTGAACGTGATACCGAGCGCGATCGCTTCCTTTCCGCCCCTGAAGCGGTGGAATACGGTCTGGTCGATTCGATTCTGACCCATCGTAATTGATGCCAGAGGCGCAACTGTGCCGCTATACTTATCCAGGGCGGCACAACGCTGTAAGCGGCTTGCGCCTGAGAATGGCATTTGCGTCGTCGTGTGCGGCACAAAGAACAAAGAAGAGGTTTTGACCCATGACAGATAAACGCAAAGATGGCTCAGGCAAATTGCTGTATTGCTCTTTTTGCGGCAAAAGCCAGCATGAAGTGCGCAAGCTGATTGCCGGTCCATCCGTGTATATCTGCGACGAATGTGTTGATTTATGTAACGACATCATTCGCGAAGAGATTAAAGAAGTTGCACCGCATCGTGAACGCAGTGCGCTACCGACGCCGCATGAAATTCGCAACCACCTGGACGATTACGTTATCGGTCAGGAACAGGCGAAAAAAGTGCTGGCGGTCGCGGTATACAACCACTACAAACGTCTGCGCAACGGAGATACCAGCAATGGCGTCGAGTTGGGCAAAAGTAACATTCTGCTGATCGGTCCGACCGGTTCCGGTAAAACGCTGCTGGCCGAAACGCTGGCGCGCCTGCTGGACGTTCCGTTCACCATGGCTGACGCAACCACGCTGACCGAAGCCGGTTATGTGGGCGAAGACGTTGAAAACATCATTCAGAAGCTGTTGCAGAAGTGCGATTACGACGTACAGAAAGCGCAGCGCGGGATTGTCTACATCGATGAAATTGACAAGATTTCTCGTAAGTCAGACAACCCGTCCATTACCCGAGACGTTTCCGGTGAAGGCGTACAGCAGGCACTGTTAAAACTGATCGAAGGTACGGTAGCTGCTGTTCCGCCGCAAGGTGGGCGTAAACATCCGCAGCAGGAATTCTTGCAGGTTGATACCTCTAAGATCCTGTTTATCTGTGGCGGTGCGTTTGCCGGTCTGGATAAAGTGATTTCCCATCGAGTAGAAACCGGTTCCGGCATTGGTTTTGGCGCGACGGTAAAAGCGAAGTCCGACAAAGCAAGCGAAGGTGAACTGCTGGCGCAGGTTGAACCGGAAGATCTGATCAAGTTTGGTCTGATCCCTGAGTTCATTGGTCGTCTGCCGGTTGTCGCAACGTTGAATGAACTGAGCGAAGAAGCTCTGATTCAGATCCTCAAAGAGCCGAAAAACGCCCTGACCAAGCAGTATCAGGCGCTGTTTAATCTGGAAGGTGTGGATCTGGAATTCCGTGACGAGGCGCTGGATGCTATCGCTAAGAAAGCGATGGCGCGTAAAACCGGTGCCCGTGGCCTGCGTTCCATCGTAGAAGCCGCACTGCTCGATACCATGTACGATCTGCCGTCCATGGAAGACGTCGAAAAAGTGGTTATCGACGAATCGGTAATTGATGGTCAAAGCAAGCCGTTGCTGATTTATGGCAAGCCGGAAGCGCAACAGGCATCTGGTGAATAATTAACCATTCCCATACAATTAGTTAACCAAAAAGGGGGGATTTTATCTCCCCTTTAATTTTTCCTCTATTCTCGGCGTTGAATGTGGGGGAAACATCCCCATATACTGACGTACATGTTAATAGATGGCGTGAAGCACAGTCGTGTCATCTGATTACCTGGCGGAAATTAAACTAAGAGAGAGCTCTATGAATCCTGAGCGTTCTGAACGCATTGAAATCCCCGTATTGCCGCTGCGCGATGTGGTGGTTTATCCGCACATGGTCATCCCCTTATTTGTCGGGCGGGAAAAATCTATCCGTTGTCTGGAAGCGGCGATGGACCATGATAAAAAAATTATGCTGGTCGCGCAGAAAGAAGCTTCAACGGATGAGCCGGGTGTAAACGATCTTTTCACCGTCGGGACCGTGGCCTCTATATTGCAGATGCTGAAACTGCCTGACGGCACCGTCAAAGTGCTGGTCGAGGGGTTACAGCGCGCGCGTATTTCTGCGCTCTCTGACAATGGCGAACACTTTTCTGCGAAGGCGGAGTATCTGGAGTCGCCGACCATTGATGAGCGGGAACAGGAAGTGCTGGTGCGTACTGCAATCAGCCAGTTCGAAGGCTACATCAAGCTGAACAAAAAAATTCCACCAGAAGTGCTGACGTCGCTGAATAGCATCGACGATCCGGCGCGTCTGGCGGATACCATTGCTGCACATATGCCGCTGAAACTGGCTGACAAACAGTCCGTTCTGGAGATGTCCGACGTTAACGAACGTCTGGAATATCTGATGGCAATGATGGAATCGGAAATCGATCTGCTGCAGGTTGAGAAACGCATTCGCAACCGTGTTAAAAAGCAGATGGAGAAATCCCAGCGTGAGTACTATCTGAACGAGCAAATGAAAGCTATTCAGAAAGAACTCGGTGAAATGGACGACGCGCCGGACGAAAACGAAGCCCTGAAGCGCAAAATCGACGCGGCGAAAATGCCGAAAGAGGCAAAAGAGAAAGCGGAAGCAGAGTTGCAGAAGCTGAAAATGATGTCTCCGATGTCGGCAGAAGCGACCGTAGTGCGTGGTTATATCGACTGGATGGTACAGGTACCGTGGAATGCGCGTAGCAAGGTCAAAAAAGACCTGCGTCAGGCGCAGGAAATCCTTGATACCGACCATTATGGTCTGGAGCGCGTGAAAGATCGCATCCTTGAGTATCTTGCGGTTCAAAGCCGTGTCAACAAAATCAAGGGACCGATCCTCTGCCTGGTAGGGCCACCGGGGGTAGGTAAAACGTCCCTGGGGCAGTCCATCGCCAAAGCCACCGGGCGTAAATATGTCCGTATGGCGCTGGGCGGCGTGCGTGATGAAGCGGAAATCCGTGGTCACCGCCGTACTTACATCGGTTCTATGCCGGGTAAACTGATCCAGAAAATGGCGAAAGTGGGCGTGAAAAACCCGCTGTTCCTGCTCGATGAGATCGACAAAATGTCTTCTGACATGCGAGGCGATCCGGCTTCCGCACTGCTTGAAGTGCTGGATCCAGAGCAGAACGTAGCGTTCAGCGACCACTACCTGGAAGTGGATTACGACCTTAGCGACGTGATGTTTGTCGCGACGTCGAACTCCATGAACATTCCGGCACCGCTGCTGGATCGTATGGAAGTGATTCGCCTCTCCGGTTATACCGAAGATGAAAAACTGAACATCGCCAAACGTCACCTGCTGCCGAAGCAGATTGAACGTAATGCACTGAAAAAAGGTGAGCTGACCGTCGACGATAGCGCCATTATCGGCATTATTCGTTACTACACCCGTGAGGCGGGCGTGCGTGGTCTGGAGCGTGAAATCTCCAAACTGTGTCGCAAAGCGGTTAAGCAGTTACTGCTCGATAAGTCATTAAAACATATCGAAATTAACGGCGATAACCTGCATGACTATCTCGGTGTTCAGCGTTTCGACTATGGTCGCGCGGATAACGAAAACCGTGTCGGTCAGGTAACTGGTCTGGCGTGGACGGAAGTGGGCGGTGACTTGCTGACCATTGAAACCGCGTGCGTTCCGGGTAAAGGCAAACTGACCTATACCGGATCGCTTGGCGAAGTGATGCAGGAGTCCATTCAGGCGGCGTTAACGGTGGTTCGTGCGCGTGCGGAAAAACTGGGGATCAACCCTGATTTTTATGAAAAACGCGACATCCACGTCCACGTACCGGAAGGTGCGACGCCGAAAGATGGTCCGAGTGCCGGTATTGCTATGTGCACCGCGCTGGTTTCTTGCCTGACCGGTAACCCGGTTCGTGCCGATGTGGCAATGACCGGTGAGATCACTCTGCGTGGTCAGGTACTGCCTATCGGTGGTTTGAAAGAAAAACTACTGGCAGCGCATCGCGGCGGGATTAAAACAGTGTTAATTCCGTTCGAAAATAAACGCGATCTGGAAGAGATTCCTGACAACGTAATTGCCGATCTGGATATTCATCCTGTGAAACGCATTGAGGAAGTTCTGACTCTGGCGCTGCAAAATGAACCGTCTGGCATGCAGGTTGTGACTGCAAAATAGTGACCTCGCGCAAAATGCACTAATAAAAACAGGGCTGGCAGGCTAATTCGGACTTGCCAGCCTTTTTTTGTCTCGCTAAGTTAGATGGCGGATTGGGCTTGCCCTTATTAAGGGGTGTTGTAAGGGGATGGCTGGCCTGATATAACTGCTGCGCGTTCGTACCTTGAAGGATTCAAGTGCGATATAAATTATAAAGAGGAAGAGAAGAGTGAATAAATCTCAATTGATCGACAAGATTGCTGCAGGGGCTGATATCTCTAAAGCTGCGGCTGGCCGTGCGTTAGATGCTATTATTGCTTCCGTAACTGAATCTCTGAAAGAAGGGGATGATGTAGCACTGGTAGGTTTTGGTACTTTTGCCGTTAAAGAGCGTGCTGCCCGTACTGGCCGCAACCCGCAGACCGGTAAAGAGATCACCATCGCTGCCGCTAAAGTACCGAGCTTCCGTGCAGGTAAAGCACTGAAAGACGCGGTAAACTAAGCGTTGTCCCCAGTGGGGATGTGACGAAGTTCAAGGGCGCATCTACTGATGTGCCTTTTTTATTTGTAATCGGTGACTTTCTGCGTCTTGTGGGCTGACAATTGCCCCCGTTTCTTGTCACAATAGGCCTTTGCGCGCATCGATACGTTGCGTGAGGTACACAGTCATCTACAGCGGAGTGTTGTTACACCATGATGGACAGCTTACGCACGGCTGCAAACAGTCTCGTGCTCAAGATTATTTTCGGTATCATTATCGTGTCGTTCATATTGACCGGCGTGAGTGGTTACCTGATTGGCGGAGGCAATAACTACGCCGCAAAAGTGAATGACCAGGAAATCAGCCGTGGGCAGTTCGAGAATGCCTTCAACAGCGAGCGTAATCGCATGCAGCAACAGCTGGGCGATCAATACTCTGAGCTTGCAGCGAACGAAGGCTATATGAAAACCCTGCGTCAACAGGTGCTGAATCGTCTGATCGACGAGGCGCTTCTGGATCAGTACGCTCGTGAGCTGAAACTGGGTATCAGTGATGAGCAGGTTAAACAGGCGATTTTCGCGACCCCAGCCTTCCAGGTTGACGGCAAATTTGATAACAGCCGCTATAACGGTATCCTCAACCAGATGGGGATGACCGCCGATCAGTACGCCCAGGCGCTACGTAACCAGCTCACTACCCAACAGCTGATTAACGGCGTTGCCGGTACCGATTTTATGCTGAAAGGTGAAACCGACGAGCTGGCGGCACTGGTAGCTCAACAACGCGTGGTACGTGAAGCGACTATCGATGTTAACGCGCTGGCGGCGAAGCAGCCTGTGACCGAACAGGAAATTGCCAGCTACTACGAACAAAACAAAAACAATTTCATGACGCCGGAACAATTCCGCGTGAGTTACATCAAGCTGGATGCCGCAACGATGCAGCAACCGGTTAGCGATGCGGATATCCAGAGCTACTACGATCAGCATCAGGATCAATTCACCCAGCCGCAGCGTACCCGCTACAGCATCATCCAGACCAAAACTGAAGATGAAGCGAAAGCGGTACTTGATGAGCTGAATAAAGGCGGTGATTTTGCTGCGTTAGCCAAAGAAAAATCTGCCGATATTATCTCTGCCCGTAACGGCGGCGATATGGGTTGGTTAGAAGATGCCACTATCCCGGACGAACTGAAAAATGCTGGTCTGAAAGAAAAAGGCCAACTCTCTGGTGTCATCAAATCTTCGGTCGGTTTCCTGATTGTACGTCTGGACGACATTCAGCCAGCGAAAGTGAAGTCGTTAGACGAAGTGCGTGACGATGTCGCGGCGAAAGTGAAACACGAAAAAGCCCTCGATGCGTACTACGCACTGCAGCAGAAAGTGAGCGATGCAGCAAGCAATGATACCGAGTCTCTGGCCGGTGCAGAGCAAGCTGCCGGCGTTAAAGCCACTCAGACGGGTTGGTTCAGCAAAGATAACCTGCCGGAAGAGTTGAACTTCAAGCCGGTTGCTGACGCTATCTTCAACGGCGGTCTGGTAGGTGAAAACGGTGCGCCGGGCATCAACTCTGACATCATCACCGTAGACGGCGACCGCGCATTCGTGCTGCGCATCAGCGAGCACAAACCGGAAGCGGTGAAACCGTTGGCAGATGTTCAGGAACAAGTTAAGGCACTGGTTCAGCACAACAAAGCTGAACAACAGGCGAAAGTGGATGCTGAGAAACTGCTGGTTGATTTGAAAGCCGGCAAAGGTGCGGAAGCTATGCAGGCTGCCGGTCTGAAATTTGGCGAGCCGAAAACCTTAAGCCGTTCCGGTCGTGACCCGATTAGCCAGGCGGCGTTTGCACTGCCACTGCCAGCGAAAGACAAACCGAGCTACGGTATGGCGACCGATATGCAAGGTAATGTGGTTCTGCTGGCGCTGGACGAAGTGAAACAAGGTTCAATGCCGGAAGATCAGAAAAAAGCGATGGTGCAGGGTATCACCCAGAACAACGCACAAATCGTCTTTGAAGCGCTGATGAGTAACCTGCGTAAAGAGGCGAAAATCAAAATTGGCGATGCGCTGGAACAGCAATAATCCTGAAGCCGCCTCGCAAAAAAATGCTTTGCAGCTGTAACAAGAAAAGGTCGCTTTCGCGGCCTTTTCCATTTCTGAACATTGCCATTTGTTTACTGTTTTCACTGCCGTTAAGGTGATTCCACTGTTAACAAACAAGGAGAAAACAGTATGAAACACGGAATTAAAGCACTGCTCATTACCCTGTCCCTGGCCTGTGCCGGAATGTCTCATAGTGCTCTGGCGGCAGCTCCTGCGGCGAAACCGACAACGGTAGAAACCAAAGCGGAGGCTCCTGCAGCACAAAGTAAAGCAGCAGTTCCGGCGAAAGCCAGTGACGAAGAAGGCACCCGGGTCAGCATTAATAATGCCAGCGCGGAAGAGTTAGCCCGCGCGATGAATGGCGTTGGCCTGAAGAAAGCGCAGGCGATTGTCAGTTATCGCGAAGAGTACGGTCCGTTTAAAACGGTGGAGGATCTCAAGCAGGTGCCGGGGATGGGCAATTCGCTGGTGGAACGTAATCTGGCGGTATTAACCCTGTAATTAATTTGCATAGTGGCAATTTTTTGCCAGACTGAAGAGGTCATACCAGTTATGACCTCTGTACTTATAACAGTTTTTATAAAAACAACGTAAGGTTATTGCGCTATGCAAACACAAATCAAAGTTCGTGGATATCATCTCGACGTTTACCAGCACGTAAACAACGCCCGCTACCTTGAATTTCTCGAAGAAGCCCGCTGGGATGGGTTGGAAAATAGCGACAGTTTTCAGTGGATGACGGCCCATAACATCGCCTTCGTCGTGGTCAATATCAATATTAACTATCGTCGCCCGGCGGTATTAAGCGACCTGTTAACTATTACCAGTCAGTTGCAGCAATTAAACGGTAAAAGTGGCATCTTAAGCCAGGTCATTACACTGGAGCCGGAAGGGCAGGTAGTAGCGGATGCGCTTATTACGTTTGTTTGTATTGATCTTAAAACGCAGAAAGCATTAGCTCTGGAAGGGGAATTGCGCGAAAAGCTGGAGCAGATGGTTAAGTAAACGTTTTGTGGTGCCGGATGCTCAAGCCGCATCCGGCGACACCCGGAATAATTAATTCAACCCGGTTTTCTGCTTCATCGCTGCCATCACCGTCGGTTTATCGGCCAGATAATGATTCAAACCGTTGGCGCGTAAATTACATGCCGCACAATGACCGCAACCGTCGCCTTTAATGCCGTTATAGCAGGTCAGCGTTTCGTTACGGACTAAATCCAGCTTGCCGTAATAATCTGCCAGCGCCCAGGTTTCCGCTTTATCAATCCACATCAGCGGCGTTTCAAAACGAATATCTTTCGCCATGCCTAAACTGACGGCATGGTTTAGTGCTTTCACAAACTCATCGCGGCAATCCGGGTAGCCGGAGAAATCCGTTTCGCAGACGCCGGTAATCACCGCTTCTGCTTTTACCTGATACGCATATATTGCCGCCAGTGTCAGGAACAAAATATTACGCCCAGGGACAAACGTATTCGGGATGCCATCAGCTTCAGGTTCATAATCAGGCACTGGAATGCTGTCACGCGTCAGGCTGCTGACCGCCAGCTCGTTGAGCAGCGTTACATCAAGAACCTTATGCGCGCGTGCCCCCAGTTTCAGCGCCAGTTCGCGTGCCACGTCGATTTCTGCGCGATGTCGCTGACCGTAATCGAACGTCACGCAATGGACTTCATCATATTGTTGTAATGCCTGCACCAGACAGGTGGTGGAATCCTGGCCTCCACTGAACACAACGACAGCACGTTTCATAGATAATCCTGCTTGAACAATAAAAGCGTTATGGTAACGCCTGCGATTAACCCGGACCAGCTATTCATTGCGACGGCGCGGGAAGCCAGGCTTCGGTAAATTCAAACCAGCCGCGCGGTGTCAGTCGCACACCGTTCACGCCGGGAGGGGCACTAATGCGATAGTGATAGTTGAATAGCGGCGTCAGCGTCGCGTCTGCCATTAACTGGCTAAAAACCGCTTTCAGGGCATTAAATCGGTTTTCCTCATCAGGCATTACTTGCACCGCGTCCAGTGTCGATTGCAAATGTGCATATGCTGGAGCGTCGAAAACATGTGGCCACAGTGGATCGCAACGCAGCCATTGCTCCAGGGTATATTCCGGTGCTTCGCCAATTAATCTGTCGCCCATCATGAGGTCTGCGTGTGCCAGTAGGGTCGTGTCGTCCCAGTTTTTTGCGTTATGAAAAATAATTGTGAGTTCACAGCCTTCCGCTGCCAGTGTCGCCTGTAGACGTTCTGCCATGGTATGAAGTTCTATCGGTAGGTGATAAACCAGCGTCAAGGTTTTCGGTAGTTTGACCTCATCCGGTACTTGCCATTGCGGAATAGTCCAGCCTGGCAGTAATGCATGACTGGCGGTGATCAGGTTTTCTCCGACTTCTAACGTTTGTAATAAACCGGATTGATGAATAATGGAGATCACTTTTCGCGCCTGCCAGAGGGACAGTCGGGGACTTTTGCGCAACGTTAAATAGCAAAAACCTAAACTGATGCCACTACTGACCTGGCTGACCCGTTGCAGCTCCTCCGGTTTGCCGATGGTGATTTGCACGGGATGCCGACAACTGGTTCCCAAATCTTTTTCGAAAAGCGGCGGAGTTATCCAGTACTCAACCGCTTTAAGCAGCGGATGACGTAAATGGTAATAATCATGGCTTTCCAGGCGCACCAGTTCCGCTGTGAATTGTGTTAAGCGAAAAGGACCCGTGCCGATCAGGGGGAATTGCGGATGCGCCAGATGGCTGCAATAGCTCGCCAGCCGGTGCGCAAGCCAGTAATCGGGGCGATGTAAAAAGAAGGTCAGACACTGCGGATGGGTGACTTCAATACGCTTCACGCTAATAAATAATTGATCCAGTGCTGGCAGTTGTAACAGCATCAATAACCGCTGGTGTAAGTGGGAGGCTTTTACTGCATCGCCGTTATGCCAGTGTAAGGTTGAGCGAAGATAAAAATCCCAGCGTAACCCGTCAGTAGAGGTTTCCCAGTGATGCGCTAAATCGCCAATCGGGCGCTGGGTATTATTATCGAAGCGGGTCAGGCCGGAAAATATCTGCCCGGCCAGATGCTGCTCGGCACGGCCGGGCAAAAAGCCCGGTTGTAGCGGTTCGAGCGGGCGATAGTAGGGAATACGCAACGTGGGCGTATCGTTTTGCCATTGTCCGCCCATAAACGGCTGTAACAGAGTGCGCAGCTCACCTGGGGCCAGTTGCGCCAGCTCCAGCACATCTTGCTGCTTTCCGGTTTCCAGCGCCTGTTCCATCATCGCATTGCGTAGCGATTCTGGCGTGACCAGAAAGCGTAATTGTCCGCGCTTTCCGCGTCCTGACTGCGCCTGCCACTCCAGCCATCCCGCCTCCTGTGCCTGACGCAACAGCGTACGAACATGGCGTTCGCTGCAAAAACAGCGTTCGGCCAGTTCGCTGACGGTGACGGTTTGCGGCTTTCCGGCGGAAGGTTGCCACAGACGTTGATACTGGTTAAGACGGTTGAGCAGTCGCATATAAACCCGGAACAATATTATTTAACTATTCACTATTACTTCCGTATATATCAGGTGATACTCAATCACAATTAACCGTGTCACAGAGTGGAGAAAGAAATGGCTCGTCTGGCAGCATTTGATATGGATGGCACTTTATTGATGCCTGACCATCATTTAGGTGAGAAAACCCTCTCTACTTTGGCGCGGCTGCGTGAACGCGACATTACCCTCACTTTTGCCACGGGGCGTCATGCGCTGGAGATGCAGCATATTCTCGGGGCGCTATCGCTGGATGCATATTTGATTACTGGCAACGGAACGCGCGTGCATTCTCTGGAAGGTGAACTTTTACATCGTGATGATTTACCTGCGGATGTCGCGGAGCTGGTGCTGTATCAGCAATGGGATACCCGAGCCAGCATGCATATCTTCAATGACGACGGTTGGTTTACCGGGAAAGAGATCCCTGCGTTGTTGCAGGCATTTGTCTATAGCGGTTTTCGTTATCAGATAATCGATGTCAAAAAAATGCCACTCGGCAGCGTCACCAAGATCTGCTTCTGTGGCGATCACGACGATCTTACACGCTTGCAGATCCAGCTATACGAAGCATTAGGCGAGCGTGCACATTTATGTTTTTCCGCCACGGATTGCCTCGAAGTGCTGCCGGTGGGCTGCAATAAAGGCGCTGCATTGACGGTGCTGACCCAACATTTAGGTTTATCGTTACGCGATTGCATGGCCTTTGGTGATGCGATGAACGATCGCGAAATGTTAGGCAGTGTCGGTAGCGGATTTATTATGGGCAATGCGATGCCGCAACTGCGCGCGGAGCTCCCGCATTTACCGGTGATTGGACATTGCCGAAATCAGGCTGTCTCTCACTATTTGACGCACTGGCTGGACTATCCACATCTACCTTATTCCCCCGAATAACGAGATCCCTTCCAGCACCGGGCAATTGCCCGGTTTTTTTTGCGTTGAATTTGTCATTTTGTGCCGTGGTGCTTAAACCGCACAGAATAAATTGTCGCGATTTCACCTTTAAAATAGAATTAAAAGAGAAAAAAATTCTCTGTGGAAGGGCTATGTTAGATAAAATTGACCGTAAGCTGCTGGCCTTGCTACAGCAGGATTGCACCCTCTCTTTGCAGGCACTGGCTGAAGCCGTTAATCTGACAACCACCCCCTGCTGGAAGCGTCTGAAACGGCTGGAGGACGACGGTATCCTTATCGGCAAAGTCGCCCTGCTGGATCCGGAAAAAATAGGCCTCGGCCTGACCGCCTTTGTGCTGATAAAAACGCAACATCACAGCAGCGAATGGTATTGCCGCTTTGTCACGGTGGTTACCGAAATGCCAGAAGTGCTGGGGTTCTGGCGCATGGCCGGTGAATACGATTATCTGATGCGCGTCCAGGTTGCCGACATGAAACGCTACGACGAGTTTTATAAGCGTCTGGTAAACAGCGTGCCGGGGCTGTCGGACGTCACTTCCAGCTTCGCGATGGAACAGATTAAATACACCACTTCTTTACCCATCGAATAAATATCCAGAATCAGGTCAGGACACAACGCGTGCGATTATTTGCTCAATTAAGCTGGTATTTCCGTCGGGAATGGCGTCGCTATCTCGGGGCTGTCGCCTTGCTTGTCATTATCGCGATGCTGCAACTGGTTCCGCCAAAAGTGGTTGGTATTGTTGTCGATGGCGTGACAGAACAACACTTTACTACCGGGCAGATCCTGATGTGGATCGCCACCATGGTGCTGATTGCCGTTGTGGTTTATCTCCTGCGTTACGTCTGGCGCGTATTGCTGTTTGGTGCGTCTTATCAACTGGCTGTTGAACTGCGTGAAGATTATTACCGCCAGCTAAGCCGGCAGCATCCTGAGTTTTACCTGCGTCATCGCACGGGTGACCTCATGGCTCGTGCGACCAATGACGTCGATCGCGTCGTGTTTGCCGCCGGAGAAGGGGTGCTGACGCTGGTGGATTCACTGGTAATGGGCTGCGCTGTGTTGATTATGATGTCTACGCAAATTAGCTGGCAGTTGACCTTATTTGCCCTGTTGCCGATGCCAGTGATGGCGATCATGATCAAGCGCAACGGCGATGCCTTGCATGAACGCTTTAAGCTGGCACAGGCGGCGTTTTCCAGTCTTAATGACCGCACCCAGGAAAGCCTCACCAGTATCCGCATGATCAAAGCTTTTGGTCTGGAAGATCGTCAGTCGGCGTTATTTGCCGCGGATGCCGAAGATACCGGCAAAAAAAACATGCGGGTGGCGCGTATTGATGCTCGTTTCGACCCGACCATCTATATCGCGATTGGTATGGCGAACTTGCTGGCGATTGGCGGCGGTAGTTGGATGGTGGTACAGGGCAGTTTAACGCTGGGCCAGCTCACCAGTTTTATGATGTATTTAGGTCTGATGATTTGGCCAATGCTGGCGCTGGCATGGATGTTTAACATTGTGGAACGTGGCAGCGCGGCGTATAGCCGAATTCGTACCATGCTGGCCGAAGCGCCAGTCGTTATTGATGGTAGTGATAAGGTGCCAGAAGGTCGTGGTGAACTGGATGTGAATATTCGCCAGTTTACGTATCCGCAGACTGACCATCCTGCGCTGGAAAACGTCAATTTCGCCCTGAAACCCGGTCAGATGGTAGGTATTTGCGGGCCGACTGGTTCCGGCAAAAGTACCCTGTTGTCGCTCATTCAGCGTCATTTCGACGTCAGCGAGGGGGATATCCGCTTTCATGATATTCCTCTGACGAAGTTACAACTCGATAGCTGGCGTAGCCGCCTGGCGGTAGTTAGCCAGACACCGTTCCTTTTTTCCGACACCGTAGCGAACAACATCGCGTTGGGTTGCCCGAATGCCACCCAGCAAGAGATTGAGCATGTCGCGCGGTTAGCCAGCGTGCATGACGATATTTTGCGTTTACCGCAAGGTTACGATACAGAAGTGGGCGAGCGCGGCGTGATGCTTTCCGGTGGGCAAAAACAGCGTATCTCCATTGCTCGTGCGTTATTAGTCAACGCGGAAATCCTCATCCTTGATGATGCGCTTTCGGCAGTAGACGGACGCACAGAGCACCAGATCCTGCATAACCTGCGCCAGTGGGGGCAGGGAAGGACGGTAATCATCAGTGCCCATCGCCTTTCGGCACTGACGGAAGCCAGTGAAATTATTGTGATGCAGCACGGACATATCGCCCAGCGTGGCAATCATGATGTGCTGGCACAACAAAGCGGCTGGTATCGCGATATGTATCGCTATCAACAACTGGAGGCGGCGCTCGACGACGCTCCGGAAAATCGCGAGGAGGCCGTCGATGCGTAGTTTTAGCCAACTGTGGCCGACTCTCAAGCGTCTGTTAGCGTACGGTTCGCCGTGGCGTAAACCGTTGGGGATTGCGGTCCTGATGATGTGGGTTGCGGCTGCGGCAGAAGTCAGTGGGCCGCTGCTTATCAGCTATTTTATCGACAATATGGTAGCGAAAAATAACCTGCCGTTGAAAGTGGTTGCAGGGCTGGCTGCGGCGTATGTTGGGCTGCAACTGTTTGCCGCCGGGCTACATTACGCGCAGTCGCTGCTGTTTAATCGGGCGGCAGTAGGCGTAGTGCAACAGTTGCGTACCGACGTGATGGATGCTGCGTTACGCCAGCCATTAAGCGAGTTTGATACCCAACCCGTCGGGCAGGTGATTTCCCGCGTCACCAATGACACTGAAGTGATCCGCGATCTCTACGTTACCGTGGTGGCAACTGTCCTGCGTAGCGCCGCACTGGTGGGCGCGATGCTGGTGGCGATGTTCAGCCTCGACTGGCGAATGGCGCTGGTGGCGATAATGATTTTCCCGGTGGTGCTGGTGGTAATGGTGATATACCAGCGTTACAGCACGCCGATTGTCCGTCGTGTGCGCGCCTATCTGGCGGATATCAACGACGGCTTTAACGAAATCATCAATGGCATGAGCGTTATCCAGCAGTTCCGTCAGCAGGCGCGATTTGGCGAACGTATGGGTGAGGCCAGTCGTTCACACTATATGGCGAGGATGCAAACCCTGCGCCTCGACGGTTTTCTGCTGCGTCCGCTGCTGAGTCTGTTTTCATCGCTCATTCTTTGTGGATTGTTGATGCTGTTTGGCTTCTCTGTCAGCGGCACCATTGAAGTGGGCGTACTGTATGCGTTTATCAGCTATCTTGGGCGGCTTAACGAACCCTTAATCGAACTGACCACGCAACAGGCGATGCTGCAACAGGCTGTTGTTGCTGGTGAGCGCGTGTTTGAGCTGATGGACGGACCGCGCCAGCAATATGGCAATGATGATCGCCCGTTGCAGAGCGGCACCATTGAAGTCGATAACGTGTCATTTGCTTATCGCGATGACAATATGGTGCTAAAGAACATTAATCTCTCTGTGCCTTCGCGCAATTTTGTGGCGCTGGTCGGGCATACCGGCAGTGGTAAAAGTACCCTCGCCAGTTTATTGATGGGCTATTACCCGCTAACGGAAGGTGAGATTCGCCTTGATGGTCGTCCATTAAGTTCGTTAAGTCACAGCGCGCTGCGCCAGGGCGTGGCAATGGTGCAGCAAGATCCGGTGGTGCTGGCGGATACCTTCCTCGCCAACGTGACGCTGGGACGTGATATCTCCGAAGAACGCGTCTGGCAGGCGCTGGAAACCGTGCAACTGACGGAGCTGGCGCGTAGCATGAACGACGGTATTTACACGCCGCTTGGCGAGCAGGGGAATAATCTCTCAGTCGGGCAAAAGCAACTGCTGGCACTGGCACGCGTGTTGGTGGAGACGCCGCAAATCCTGATCCTTGATGAGGCAACAGCCAGCATTGACTCCGGTACTGAACAGGCAATTCAACATGCTCTGGCGGCGGTGCGTGAGCATACCACGCTGGTGGTGATTGCTCACCGCTTATCAACTATTGTTGATGCCGACACTATTCTGGTGCTTCATCGTGGGCAAGCCGTGGAGCAGGGCACTCACCAGCAACTGTTGGCGGCCCAGGGACGCTACTGGCAGATGTATCAACTGCAACTTGCGGGCGAAGAGCTGGCAGCCAGCGTGCGTGAAGAGGAATCATTGAGCGCCTGAATAGCGCAATATTTCATCGTTGGTGCAATAATGTAACGCACTGTGCACTGTCATAGTGCGTTTTCATTTTCAATCTTCTTAACTTCCTGCTCTCTTTCTCGTTTTTCATTTCTGGCACACCGCTTGCAATACCTTCTTCGTGTAGCAGAACCATTACCGAATTCTGACCGGAGGGGATCTATGAAGCTGGTGACCGTGATAATCAAACCATTCAAGCTGGAAGACGTTCGTGAAGCGTTATCTTCCATTGGTATTCAGGGCCTGACCGTCACCGAAGTGAAAGGTTTCGGGCGTCAGAAAGGGCATGCCGAGCTGTACCGGGGGGCGGAATACAGCGTCAACTTCCTGCCAAAAGTAAAAATTGATGTGGCGATTGCTGATGACCAACTCGATGAAGTGATTGATATCGTCAGTAAGGCGGCTTACACCGGAAAAATTGGCGACGGCAAAATCTTCGTCGCTGAATTGCAACGCGTCATTCGTATTCGTACCGGCGAAGCCGACGAAGCGGCGCTGTAATCTCTGGCACACAGCAACAGGAACGAAAAATGAAGATAGCGACGATAAAAACTGGGCTTGCTTCACTGGCAATGCTGCCGGGACTGGTAATGGCTGCACCTGCGGTGGCCGATAAAGCCGACAATGCGTTTATGATGATTTGTACTGCGCTGGTGCTGTTTATGACTATTCCGGGGATTGCCCTGTTTTACGGTGGGTTGATTCGCGGCAAAAACGTGCTGTCGATGCTGACGCAGGTGACGGTGACGTTTGCACTGGTCTGTATTCTCTGGGTGGTTTACGGTTACTCGCTGGCGTTTGGTGAGGGAAACAACTTCTTCGGCAACATTAACTGGTTGATGCTGAAAAACATCGAACTGACGGCGGTGATGGGCAGCATTTATCAGTATATCCACGTAGCGTTTCAGGGATCGTTTGCCTGCATTACCGTAGGCTTGATAGTTGGAGCACTGGCGGAACGAATCCGCTTCTCAGCTGTGTTGATTTTCGTGGTGGTATGGCTGACGCTCTCCTACATTCCGATTGCGCATATGGTCTGGGGCGGCGGTTTGCTGGCTTCTCACGGTGCACTGGATTTCGCGGGTGGCACGGTGGTGCACATTAACGCCGCAATCGCCGGTCTGGTGGGCGCGTATCTGATAGGCAAACGCGTGGGCTTCGGCAAAGAGGCGTTTAAACCGCACAACCTGCCGATGGTCTTCACCGGGACTGCCATTCTCTATATCGGTTGGTTTGGCTTTAACGCCGGGTCAGCGGGCACGGCGAATGAAATCGCAGCACTGGCATTTGTGAATACTGTGGTCGCAACGGCGGCAGCAATTCTTGGCTGGATCTTCGGTGAATGGGCGCTGCGCGGTAAGCCTTCACTGCTGGGAGCGTGTTCTGGCGCGATTGCCGGTCTGGTCGGCGTGACGCCAGCCTGTGGCTACATTGGGGTTGGCGGCGCGTTGATTATCGGCGTGGTAGCTGGTCTGGCGGGCTTGTGGGGCGTTACCATGCTCAAACGTTTGCTGCGGGTGGATGATCCCTGCGATGTTTTCGGTGTGCACGGCGTTTGTGGCATTGTCGGCTGTATCATGACCGGGATTTTTGCCGCCAGCTCGCTGGGCGGCGTGGGCTTCGCTGAAGGTGTGACGATGGGCCATCAGTTGCTGGTACAGCTGGAAAGCATCGCCATTACGATCGTCTGGTCCGGTGTGGTGGCGTTTATTGGCTACAAACTGGCGGATCTGACGGTTGGTCTGCGTGTACCGGAAGAACAGGAGCGAGAAGGGCTGGACGTCAACAGCCACGGCGAGAATGCCTATAACGCGTAACAAGCACTGCAAAAAACAGCCGGACGGTTTTCACCTCCGGCTATTTTTTTAATTGTGATTACGCATTACCCCTTCCTGAACGGTCGAGGCAACCAGCACGCCGTCCTGAGTATAAAACTCACCGCGCACAAAGCCGCGTGCGCTGGACGCCGAGGTGCTCTCCACGCTATACAGCAGCCATTCATTCAAATTAAACGGGCGATGGAACCACATGGAATGGTCGATGGTCGCTATCTGAATTCCTGGTTCGAGAAAACCGATGCCGTGCGGCTGTAGAGCTACCGGCAGGAAGTTAAGATCAGAAGCGTAACCGAGCAGATACTGATGAACGCGCAGATCATCCGGCACGCTACCATTTGCGCGGATCCACACCTGACGATGCGGTTCTGCGACGTGCCCTTTCAGTGGGTTATGAAACTCCACCGGACGGACTTCAAGCGGACGATCGCAGATGAATTTATCTTTCAGCACTGGCGGCAGCAGGTGCGCCAGCGATTGGGCGATTTGCGTTTCCGAAGGCAGGCCATCAGGCGCTGGCGCGGACGGCATTGTTTTTTGATGTTCGAAACCCGCTTCTGGTGCCTGGAAAGAGGCCGTCATATAAAAAATCGGTTTGCCGTTTTGAATAGCAGCAACCCGGCGGGCGCTGAAGCTGTTACCGTCACGCAGCGTTTCGACATCATAAATAATCGGTTTCTTACTATCGCCTGGGCGAAGAAAGTAGCTGTGAAACGAATGTACCAGCCGCTCTTCAGGGACGGTCTCTTTTGCAGCATACAAGGCCTGACCCACGACCTGGCCGCCAAACACCTGGCGTAAACCTAAATCTTCACTCTGGCCGCGAAAGAGTCCTTCCTCAATTTTTTCCAGATTTAACAATGTCAGTAAATTTTTTAGCGCCTGACTCATATAACTCTCCAGTAACAAAGCTGCCGCAGCAAGCCAAAGTGAGTTGAGTATAACGCAAATTTGCCACTGGTCCGATGGGTGCAATGGTCTGAATTACGGGCTAATTACAGGCAGAAATGCGTGATGTGTGCCACACTTGTTGACGTTACTATTTTGTTAACCACTCTTCCGGCGAGGAAAGTTAGCCCGCTGGTGCATTGATAATAAGGAGAAGAGAATGAAACTCGTGCACATGGCCAGTGGTTTAGCGGTTGCGATTGCGTTGGCGGCTTGCGCAGATAAAAGCGCGGATATTCAGACGCCAGCACCGGCTGCAAATACGTCTATTTCAGCAACACAACAACCTGCTATCCAGCAACCGAATGTCTCCGGTACCGTTTGGATCCGTCAGAAAGTCGCACTGCCGCCTGATGCCGTGCTGACCGTGACACTTTCTGACGCGTCGTTAGCCGATGCACCGTCAAAAGTGCTGGCGCAGAAAGCGGTGCGTACCGAAGGTAAACAGTCACCATTCAGCTTTGTTCTGCCATTTAACCCGGCAGATGTTCAGCCGAATGCGCGTATTCTGTTGAGTGCGGCGATTACCGTGAATGACAAACTGGTATTTATTACCGATACCGTTCAGCCGGTGATCAACCAGGGCGGAACTAAAGCCGACCTGACATTGGTGCCGGTGCAGCAAACCGCCGTGCCGGTTCAGGCCAGCGGTGGCGCAACGACTACCGTACCTTCGACTTCACCAACTCAGGTGAATCCGTCTTCGGCAGTTCCAGCTCCTACGCAATATTAAGCGCAGTTAACCCTCTCCGCCCGGAGAGGGTTAGTAGTTCCAGCGATAACGCTGCAAGTCGATTTGCCCGCTTCCCGATACCATCACACCTTCTGCCAGTAATGCCTGTCGTTGACGCTGTAAATCCGGTCCGGTTAGCGAAATTGTGCCGTGGCGATTAACCACCCGGTGCCAGGGCAAGGTGCTGCCTTCAGGGAGACGCTTTAACACACCGCCCACCTGGCGCGCGGCGCGGGGCGATCCTGCCAGTTTCGCCACATCACCGTAAGTGGTGACATAGCCTTCGGGAATAGCGGCGACGATTTGCCAGACGCGTTGGGGAAATGAATCTTCTTTTTCCATCTTTTCTTCCTGAGGTAATTTTTCAGCATAATCTGGAAAAACGCCCGAGTGAAGTCGCATTGCGCAAGAAACCAGCATCCGGCACGCAATGGGTTGCAATTAGCTGGGGCAGCAGTGATAATGCGCCTGCGCGTTGGTTCTCAACGCTCTCAATGGGGGCTCTGTTGGTTCTCCCGCAACGCTACTCTGTTTACCAGGTCAGGTCCGGAAGGAAGCAGCCAAGGCAGATGACGCGTGTGCCGGGATGTAGCTGGCAGGGCCCCCACCCATTTCTGCCTCCCACCGTTTCGTCAAAAAATCCCAACATGGCTAAACTTTAACCACAACTGACGTCGCAAGAATTGTCTGGCTGCGCAGTACGCTTCGGAGGTATGTCTGATGAAGTATGTTGATGGTTTTGTTGTTGCCGTTCCTGCCGATAAAAAGGATGCCTATCGGGAAATGGCCGCTAAGGCCGCGCCATTGTTTAAAGAGTTTGGCGCGCTTCGTATTGTCGAATGCTGGGCCAGCGATGTACCGGATGGCAAAGTGACCGATTTTCGTATGGCGGTAAAAGCTGAAGAGAATGAAGAGGTTGTCTTTAGCTGGATTGAATACCCTTCAAAAGAGGTCCGCGACGCTGCTAATCAAAAGATGATGTCGGACCCACGGATGAAAGAGTTCGGCGAGTCCATGCCGTTTGACGGCAAGCGAATGATCTATGGTGGATTCGAATCAATCATCGACGAGTAGGTAGCGGACGGGCTGTGCGGCGTGCCGTCAGCCCTAAAATTCACAAATGTTGCTCGGCCCAGCGTAAGAAATCCTCTTTCGGTAATGCCTTGCTGTAGAGCCAGCCCTGGCCGTAGTGCACGCTATGCTGACGTAGCCACTCTTCTTGTTTACTGGTTTCGATTCCCTCCGCTACCATTTTCAGTTTCAGTGTTTTTGCCATTTCGATGATATGTGGCGTGACATTTTTATATTCCAGCGCATCAACGAAAGATTTATCGATCTTCAGAATGTCGACATCCAGATCCTGTAAATAGCTTAAACTTGAATACCCCGTACCAAAATCATCGAGATAAATTTCATGGCCCGCCTCCCGGTAGCGAGAAATTATCGGGGCGCTGGTTTTCGGATCGGCAAACTCGCGTTCAGTGAGTTCAAGCGCGATCTGTCTGGGATTAACCTGATAGTGATTGATCATTTCACGCAGCAATTGCGGGATTTTTTCCGAGGTGAGCACGGTGGATTCAAGATTGATCGAAATATGCTGCTGCGGATGCTGACGCAGCCAGTCGCCCATATCTTCAAAGACACTTTTTATAATCAGTAGCGTCAACGGCTCAGAAAGCCCCGTTTGCTGTGCCAGCGGAATAAAACTATCTGGTGACAACCAACTACCGTCTGTCTGCGGCCAGCGCGCCAGTGCCTCAGCACCGACAATTTTGCCATTGGCTAAGGAGACAATCGGCTGATAGTGCACGCAAATATCACGATTTTCGATAGCATCCTGCAGCCGATGATGCGGTGACTGGATACGGCGCAAAATACGCAGCACAAACATCGCTGCCAGCAGGCCAATCACCAACCCGAACGGTAACCAAATAAAGACTTGCCGATGCCAGCCTTTCTGCAACATTTTCGTTGAAGCCCAGGTGATGATCGAAATATTCATCTCCGGTAAGGGCAGGATATCGTAAATGATTCCATTATTTTCGATATGCTCACCGGGTGTTTTTTGTAGTCTGGTAATAATTCCCTGAGCAATTTCATCACTGCTGGTTATCACAACGTTATGGGCATTGCCAATAATGGCGGCATCAATTTGCCATGAGCTATAGGGAATGACATCAATAAAGGAAGCGGGGTCGATCATGACGACATAATGTGCCGTTCCCATGGCGACCATGTAACGGATAATGCCTAAATCGTTATGCGATGTTAACCAGACACGATAACCATCTTTCGAAATTTTACCTGGCTCGGGGAAGGTATCGGGCGGGCTTTCATGCTCCAGAGACGAACACTGGGGAACGTTGTTATCGATATAAACCACTTCCTGAATATAGCGATAACTGTAAGATACCCGACGCATTTCCATGAGATGGGCTTCGCTACAGGCAGCGCCTTGCCATCTTTCCAGCTCTTGCAGCGCATCTTTCCCTTGTGTCGCCACCTTATTGGCCCGAATAGCGACGCGGGAGGAATACGTATTCAGCTCTTCAATAAATGATGTTTCTACCTGCTGATGGGCCAGCCAGATGCTTAAGCCGACAGGCAGCAATACTGAAAGAATCAGTACTCCCGAAATAAGGCCGACCAGATGTCGTGTTCTCACCAGCATATCCTTATTAACACAGTGTAGGGAAAGTATATCTGATTGTGGAAAAAGGCTGGCAGGAGATAAGGAGGTAGAGCCGGGATTTCATGAAGTGATGGGTGGAAACGAACGTTGTCATTTGACCAGGCGCAGAGCTTTACGCCTGGTATGTAACCCTAACTTAAGATGTTGATTCGGCGCGAGCGAGGGTAAAAATATCGTAAAAAGACAGTTCACCTTTACGGACGATCATTTTTTGCAGTTGTTCTTTATGAACATCCGCGACACGCGGAGAGTTCAAGATGGCTTCAACCAGCGCGGCAGGTACAAAGCGCGTGTTGTACCATTCGCCGTTATAGCAAACGCGGAAATCCAGCACGTCGATATCTTCATAGCGGTAGCGTGGGTAGACATCGAAAAAGAAGAAACCATTTAGCAGGATAAATAATACCACCAGTAGCCAGACAGAGCCTGAAAGCGTTTCGGACTGCAACATCACCGCCAGGGTGGCAAAAAAAGCAACATACATACCGATAAATAGCCCCGGATGTTTACGGATAAAACTGATACTAAAGCGGGGTTTGTTGTCGCGTTTTTCGCGGGTATTCAGAGACTCAATCGTTTCGGTCAGCAGGCGTTGTATTTCGGTCATCGTTTGCCTTCGTGGTATCTGCAACTTTCCAGGGAACACCCTATTTTAACGTGGGAATAGTAGAGGGAAAGTAACAGATTTGCCACGATTTTGCATAACAGTTGCGAAAAACTGGTTACAATTTTTTAATTATTCTGGCTGGATTACCGCCCACGACAACGTTGTCCGGGACATCTTTTGTGACAACTGCACCTGAGGCTACCACGACGTTATCACCAATGGTCACACCAGGGTTAATGATCGCGCGTCCGCCAATCCAGACGTTATTACCGATGGTGACGGGTTTCCCCAGTTCAGCACCGCTATTACGTGCTACAGGGTCGATGGGATGTGTTGCCGTGTAGATATGAACGCCTGGTGCCAACATACAGTTATCACCGATGCGAATAGGGCAGACATCAAGCATCACGCAATCGAAGTTGGCGAAAAAATTATTGCCGAGAAAAATGTTATAGCCATAATCACAGCGAAACGTTGGCTCAATATAAGCCTCTGTCACCTGACCGAATAAATCAGCGAGAATTTGCTGGCGTAATGTGTGCTCTTCCGCCAGGGAATGATTGTATCGGTGAATAAGCTGACGAGCGCGCAGGCGATCGCGAGATAACGTCTCATCTGCCGAGCGATACAACTCACCAGCAATCATCTTTTCTTTTTCTGTGCTCATTACTGACCTCCGGTTGCTGAAAATGCGGCAACACAGTAAGACGAAAAGTCAGTGAAGAGAACGTTCCCATTACGTCTGTGTGATGAAGATCACATAGGGTATGCCTTCATGGCGATAAAGTATAAAATTCTTAATAAACAGCTGGTTATAGCTCCGAAAGCCAATTATTTATTAGCGAATAAATTTCCATACTGAGGAAGGGATCTTGTCGTACAGTTTATTCATAGTCAATTCGGCGAGGCGGTGATCTGCGGCTGAGTAAAATACCGCCAGTTCATTATCTGATAATTCGTATTTATTTTTCTCGATAACACGCTCCAGCGTGTCAATTGTCTGGCAACGACGTAAACGCATTAAATAATCGGTTTTCGTTAAAGGTTTTTCGGACATACTTCTACCCATGGTTGTAATAATTCTAACAAGATAAACTCGCAGGATTCTCTTTCGTCGCATTGACAAAACAACGGAATAGTCGATTACCTGACTTCCGCCATTTTTGGAGATCCTGCATATTAATACCATAACTGCTGAACAACATAAAGGTGTCATCCAGATATTCGTCGATCTGCTCAATGAGCTTATTGTCTTCATTATACTTAATTTTGTAATTAAGTGCGAAAGTCGCAATATGCTCAATCAGTTCATTCAACTGGAGGTTGATCGCCGAGGTTGGGTCGTTAACCCAGCCATGATTGCTTTCTTCAAGGTTTGCAAGACAGTCATGATACAGGGTTTCACAGAGAAACTTAAGCTGTGCGATATCATGTCTTTTGGGTGAGTATTCATCCATAACTCGTCCCCTTCTTAGCGGTTGAACTAACGGACACCTTTCGGGATGGAAAAAACTTACTGACCTGGACTTGCCCTCTCGTTTGTTAGCTTAACTATAAGCCACTCTTTGCAGGTTTTCATCGCATTATTACGAAAAATTACAATTAGGAAGGAAGCGGGACAGGACTTACTTTTTCATACTAGCACTAACCCGCAGCAGGTAAAAGCAGTTTGCTCGAACTGTTCATAACATTTCAGGATTATCGCCAGATGAAATTGGTAACACTAATACCAGGATTGCTCTGAATATGACGTAATAACCGAGGAATGAATAAAGAATTACCGCAAATAATTAAGAATAGCCTCTAAATGATTATGGATTATTAAATCTATTAGCGCTACTTAATATAAATTAACTAACAATCAGTATTTTTTATGAATTTTATACGTGTTTAATACTGGTTTTCGTATGAGATCCTGAGTTGGTGGTTCAATGACTCCTTAATGTTCGTAGGTTATGCATAAAAAAGGCCGCTTGCGCGGCCTTAGTGATTACACGTTGTATCAATGATGATCGACAGTATGGCTGTGCTCGATATCTTCATTCTTGCGGCTAAAGCGGCGGCGAACCACCACAAAGAATACCGGAACGAAGAAGATTGCCAGTACCGTTGCGGTCACCATCCCGCCCATTACACCGGTACCTACTGCGTTCTGCGCGCCGGAACCAGCACCAGTACTGATAACCAGCGGCATAACGCCGAGGATAAACGCCAGCGAGGTCATCAGGATTGGGCGTAAACGCATCCGCACCGCATCAAGCGTCGCTTCAATCAGACCTTTACCTTCTTTATCCATCAAGTCTTTGGCGAATTCGACGATAAGTATCGCGTTCTTCGCCGACAACCCAATGGTTGTGAGCAGGCCTACCTGGAAGTAAACGTCATTGGTCAGGCCACGGAAGGTGGCAGCCAGCAACGCACCGATAACCCCCAGCGGAACGACCAGCATAACGGAGAACGGAATCGACCAGCTCTCGTACAGCGCCGCCAGACACAGGAACACGACAATCAACGAAATCGCGTACAGTGAAGGTGCCTGGTTGCCGGAGAGACGTTCCTGATAGGACATCCCCGTCCAGTCATAGCCAACACCGGTAGGCAGTTTGCTCGCCAGTTGTTCCATCAGCTCCATTGCTTCACCGGTACTTTTACCCGGTGCCGCCTGGCCTAAGATTTCCATGGATGGCAGGCCGTTGTAACGTTCCAGACGCGGCGAACCGTACTCCCAACGAGAAGAGGAGAACGCCGAGAACGGCACCATCTGACCATCAGCAGCACGAACATACCAGTCGCCGATATCATCCGGCAGCATACGGTATTTCGCTTCTGACATGACGTAAACTTTCTTCACACGACCGCGGTCGATAAAGTCGTTCACATAGCTACCGCCCCATGCAGCGCCCAGAGTGGTGTTAATGTCGTTGATAGAAACACCCAGCGCCTGCGCTTTTTCCTGGTCGATATCAATCTTAAACTGCGGGGTATCTTCCAGACCGTTTGGACGTACGCTGGTCAACATATCAGGGTGCTTCGCTGCTTCTGCAAGCAGCTGGTTACGCGCCTGAGTCAGTTTTTCGTGACCAAGGCCAGCCTGGTCAATCAGCTCAAAGTCAAAGCCGGTTGCAGTACCCAGTTCCACGATTGCGGGCAGGTTAAAGGCGAAAACCATCGCATCTTTGATTTGCGAGAAAGCGCGTGTTGCACGCATGGTAATCGCTTCAACTTTGTTTTCTTCGCCCGGACGATCGGCCCAGTCCTTCAAGGAAACGAACGCAATACCGGTATTCTGACCACGTCCCGCAAAGCCGAAGCCGTTAACGGCGAACACCGACTCAACGTTGTTCTTTTCTTTGGTCAGATAGTAATGCGTTACCTCATTGAGCACTTTCTGCGTACGTTCCTGCGTTGCACCTGCTGGCAGCTGAACCATGGTCATAAATACGCCCTGGTCTTCATCTGGCAAGAAGGAGCTTGGCAGACGCACGAACAGATAGGCCATGCCGACCACGATGATCAGATACAGCACCAGGTAACGCCCTGTACTGCGCAGAATACCGCCTACGCTGTCGGTGTAGTGGTGCGTGCTCTTTTCGAACATGCGGTTAAACCAGCCGAAGAAGCCTTTTTTACCTTCCCCGTGATCGCCTTTGGCAATCGGTTTCAGCATGGTGGCACAAAGAGCCGGAGTCAGGATCAACGCCACCAGTACTGACAGCGCCATTGCTGAAACAATGGTAATAGAGAACTGACGATAAATAGCACCGGTAGAACCGCCAAAGAAGGCCATCGGTACGAATACCGCCGACAGTACCATCGCGATACCGACCAGAGCGCCCTGAATCTGCCCCATCGACTTACGGGTAGCTTCTTTTGGCGGCAAACCTTCTTCCGCCATAACACGCTCAACGTTTTCTACCACAACGATGGCGTCATCCACCAACAGGCCGATGGCGAGCACCATCCCGAACATTGTTAGCGTGTTTATCGAGAAGCCAAAGGCGGCAAGGACGGCAAAGGTCCCCAGCAATACCACCGGTACGGCAATGGTCGGAATCAACGTCGCGCGGAAGTTCTGCAGGAACAGATACATAACCAGGAACACGAGGATGATCGCTTCGACCAGCGTTTTAACCACTTCGTGAATAGAGATTTTCACGAACGGCGTGGTGTCGTACGGGTAAACAATTTTCAGACCCGACGGGAAGAACGGTTCCATCTTCGCCAGTTCAGCACGGATTGCCGCAGCGGTATCCAGCGCGTTTGCACCGGTCGCCAGCTTGATCCCCAGACCGGAAGCCGGTTGGCCGTTAAACTCTGCGATGATGTCGTAGTTCTCACCACCCAGCTCAATTTTCGCCACATCACGCAGCAGCACGCGGGAACCATCCTGATTCACTTTCAGCAGGATTTTGCCGAACTCTTCAGTAGAGGTCAGACGCGTCTGAGCAATAATAGAGGCGTTAAGCTGTTGGCCTTTCACCGGCGGCGTACCACCGAGCTGACCAGCTGCAACCTGGGCGTTCTGTGCTTTGATGGCGGTAATGACATCAACCGGCGTTAGCTGGAATTTGTTCAGTTCATTCGGGTTCATCCAGATACGCATCGCGTACTGTGAACCGAACAACTGAACGTCACCCACGCCCGACGTACGGCTGATGGCATCTTTCATATTCGCCGCCACGTAGTCGGAGATATCCTCCTGCGTCATGGTGCCATCGGTGTTGATAACGCCGACAACCATCAGGAAGCTGCTGGATGATTTCTCAACGCTCACCCCTTGCTGCTGAACTTCTTGCGGCAGCAACGGCATCGCCAGCTGCAGTTTGTTCTGCACCTGAACCTGCGCGATATCCGCATCAGTACCAGACTCAAAGGTCAGGGTGATCTGCACGGTACCCGTGGAGTCACTGTTAGAGGACATGTACATCAGGTTATCGATACCGTTCATATTCTGTTCGATAACCTGTGTCACCGTGTCCTGCACTGTTTTCGCATCAGCGCCAGGGTAGGAGGCGGAGATCGTTACTGCCGGCGGTGCAATCGTAGGATATTGCGCCACCGGCAGTTTGAGGATCGCCAGCCCCCCTGCCAACATGATGATAATGGCGATCACCCACGCAAAAATCGGGCGATCGATAAAGAAATTAGGCATGTCTTAACGGCTCCTGTTTAAGTTAAGACTTGGACTGTTCAGGCTGAGCACCGCTTGCGGCTTGCTGGTTATTATCAGCGGTAACTTCTTGTGCTTTTACCTGGACACCAGGACGCACTTTCTGCAGCCCACTTATTACTACGCGATCGCCTGCTTTCAGACCTTCTGTCACCAGCCACTTATCGCCGATAGCCTGGCTTGCAACGATCGGACGGGTTTCCACTTTGTCATCCGCGCCAACCACCAGTACGGTGGCATCGCCACGCGGCGTACGGGTTACGCCCTGTTGCGGGACTAAAATAGCGTTTGGATTAAGCCCTTCTTCCAGACGCGCACGTACGAACATACCCGGCAGCAGAGTGTGATCCGGGTTCGGGAAGATAGCGCGTAGGGTGATAGACCCGGTGGTCTGATCAACGGTAACGTCAGAGAATTCCAGCGTACCGTCCTGCGGGAACTTAATGCCGTCACTGGTGATCAGCGACACTTTGGCTTTGCCGTTCTCTTGTTTCAGCGTGCCATTTGCCAGTTCCTGTTTCAGGCGCAGGAAGTCGTTGCTGGACTGGGTCACATCAACGTAGATCGGATCAAGTTGCTGCACGGTTGCCAGCGCAGTCGCCTGACCGTTCTGTACCAATGCGCCTTCTGTCACGTTCGACTTACCAATGCGACCGCTAATCGGCGAGGTGACTTTGGTGTAAGCCAGATTGATCCGCGCAGTTTCAACGGCAGCTTTCGCCGCAGTGACCGCAGCATTCGCCTGTTGCGCATCAGCCAGAGCCTGATCGTACTCTTGCTTACTGATGTACTGAGTACCGAGCAATTTCTGATAACGATTCACCGTCAATTGCGCGATATTGGCTGCAGCCTGGGCTTTCGCCAGATCACCTTTCGCACTGTCGTATGCCGCCTGATAGGTCGCAGGATCAATCTGATAGAGAGAGACACCTGCTTCGATGTCGCTACCTTCTTTGAAATTACGCTTCAGGATAATCCCGCTAACTTGAGGACGAACTTCTGCGATCCGGTAGGCACTGGTGCGACCCGGAAGCTCGGTTGTGATCTGCAGAGGTTCAGTTTTGACTGTTACTACGCCAACGGCGGGCATCTGCTGGCCACCTTGTTGGGCCTGTTTGTCGTCACATCCTGTTAGGGCTAAGCTGCCTGAGAGCATCAGAACGACCGCCAGAGGCGTAAACCCTCTGTTTTTGTTCATATGTAAACCTCGAGTGTCCGATTTCAAATTGGTCAATGGTCAAAAGTTAATAAACCCATTGCTGCGTTTATATTATCGTCGTGCTATGGTACATACATTCACAAATGTATGTAAATCTAACGCCTGTAAATTCACGAACATATGGCACGAAAAACCAAACAAGAAGCGCAAGAAACGCGCCAACACATCCTCGATGTGGCTCTACGTCTTTTCTCACAGCAGGGGGTATCATCCACCTCGCTGGGCGAGATTGCAAAAGCAGCTGGCGTTACGCGCGGTGCAATCTACTGGCATTTTAAAGACAAGTCGGATTTGTTCAGTGAGATCTGGGAACTGTCAGAATCCAATATTGGTGAACTAGAGCTTGAGTATCAGGCAAAATTCCCTGGCGATCCACTCTCAGTATTAAGAGAGATATTAATTCATGTTCTTGAATCCACGGTGACAGAAGAACGGCGTCGATTATTGATGGAGATTATATTCCACAAATGCGAATTTGTCGGAGAAATGGCTGTTGTGCAACAGGCACAACGTAATCTCTGTCTGGAAAGTTATGACCGTATAGAACAAACGTTAAAACATTGTATTGAAGCGAAAATGTTGCCTGCGGATTTAATGACGCGTCGCGCAGCAATTATTATGCGCGGCTATATTTCCGGCCTGATGGAAAACTGGCTCTTTGCCCCGCAATCTTTTGATCTTAAAAAAGAAGCCCGCGATTACGTCGCCATCTTACTGGAGATGTATCTCCTGTGCCCCACGCTTCGTAATCCTGCCACTAACGAATAACCCTGAATCTGACTCCAGGATTTTTCCTGGACATTTTCGTCGTTGCTATTCTGGTTCACTGCGTCGTGATATTCTTGCGGTTTGACTTTTTCAGGTCGTTCTTCAGGTTCAGAAACCTTCATTCATCATGACTATGTTCCAGTATTACAAACGATCACGGCATTTTGTTTTTTCAGCATTTATTGCTTTTGTTTTTGTCTTGTTATGCCAGAACACGGCGTTTGCGCGGGCGTCATCGAATGGTGATCTGCCGACAAAAGCGGACCTGCAGGCACAACTTGACTCACTGAATAAACAAAAAGATCTTTCTGCTCAGGACAAACTGGTGCAGCAGGATCTGACAGATACATTAGCCACCCTCGATAAAATCGATCGCGTAAAAGAAGAGACAGTTCAGCTACGGCAAAAAGTCGCTGAAGCGCCGGAAAAAATGCGTCAGGCGACCGCAGCGTTAACAGCACTTAGCGATGTCGATAATGACGAAGAAACGCGCAAAATTCTGAGCACGCTTTCGTTGCGCCAGCTGGAAACTCGCGTTGCCCAGGCGCTGGACGATTTGCAAAACGCACAAAACGATCTGGCGTCTTATAACAGCCAGCTGGTTTCGTTACAGACGCAGCCCGAACGCGTGCAAAATGCGATGTATAACGCTTCGCAGCAGCTGCAACAAATTCGCAGTCGTCTGGATGGGACTGATGTCGGCGAGACTGCCTTACGTCCCAGCCAGAAAGTGTTAATGCAGGCCCAGCAGGCGTTGCTGAATGCGGAGATTGACCAGCAGCGTAAAAGCCTGGAAGGAAACACAGTCTTACAGGATACCTTGCAAAAGCAACGGGATTACGTGACGGCGAACAGCGCCCGTCTGGAGCACCAGTTGCAGCTGTTGCAAGAAGCGGTAAACAGCAAGCGCCTGACTTTAACCGAACAAACGGCGCAGGAGGCCGTCTCCCCGGATGAAGCCGCGCGTATTCAGGCTAATCCGCTGGTGAAGCAGGAACTGGAAATTAACCAGCAGTTAAGTCAGCGTCTGATTACCGCGACTGAAAACGGTAATCAGTTGATGCAGCAAAACATTAAAGTCAAAAACTGGCTGGAGCGGGCGCTGCAATCGGAACGCAATATTAAAGAGCAGATTGCCGTCCTGAAGGGCAGCCTGCTGTTGTCTCGTATCCTTTACCAGCAACAACAAACGCTGCCCTCGGCGGATGAACTGGAAAACATGACCAACCGCATCGCGGATTTGCGTCTCGAACAGTTTGAAGTTAACCAGCAGCGTGATGCACTCTTCCAGAGCGATGCGTTCGTCAACAAACTGGAAGAAGGTCACACCAACGAAGTCAACAGCGAAGTTCACGATGCATTATTGCAAGTGGTTGATATGCGTCGCGAATTGCTGGATCAGCTTAACAAACAGTTGGGTAACCAATTGATGATGGCCATTAACCTGCAAATCAACCAGCAGCAGTTAATGAGTGTGTCGAAAAACCTGAAATCCATCCTGACTCAGCAAATCTTTTGGGTGAACAGTAACCGTCCAATGGACTGGAACTGGATCAAAGCGTTCCCGCAAAGCCTGAAAGATGAATTTAAGTCGATGAAAATCACGGTGAACTGGGAAAAAGCCTGGCCTGCCGTTTTTATCGCTTTCCTCGCTGGTTTGCCGCTGCTGTTGATTGCCGGGCTGATCCACTGGCGTCTGGGCTGGCTGAAAGCGTATCAACAAAAACTGGCTTCCGCTGTGGGTTCCCTGCGTAACGACAGCCAGCTCAACACACCAAAAGCGATCCTTATCGACCTGATCCGTGCGCTGCCGGTGTGCCTGATTATTCTCGCGGTTGGCCTGATTCTGTTGACCATGCAGCTCAACATCAGCGAACTGCTATGGTCGTTCAGTAAAAAACTGGCGATTTTCTGGCTGGTGTTTGGCCTGTGCTGGAAAGTGTTGGAGAAAAACGGCGTTGCCGTGCGTCACTTCGGCATGCCGGAACAGCAGACCAGCCACTGGCGTCGGCAAATTGTCCGCATCAGTCTCGCATTGCTGCCTATCCATTTCTGGTCTGTGGTGGCAGAACTTTCCCCGCTGCATCTGATGGATGATGTGCTGGGGCAGGCGATGATTTTCTTCAACTTGCTGCTGATTGCCTTCCTGGTGTGGCCGATGTGCCGCGAAAGCTGGCGTGATAAAGAGTCGCACACCATGCGACTGGTCACCATTACCGTACTGTCGATTATCCCGATTGCGTTGATGGTGCTGACCGCCACGGGTTATTTCTACACCACGCTGCGCCTCTCCGGGCGTTGGATTGAAACCGTTTATTTGGTGATCATCTGGAACCTGCTGTACCAGACGGTATTGCGCGGCTTAAGCGTAGCGGCGCGGCGTATCGCCTGGCGTCGTGCGCTGGCGCGTCGGCAGAATCTGGTGAAAGAGGGCGCAGAAGGTGCCGAACCGCCGGAAGAACCCACCATTGCACTGGAGCAAGTTAACCAGCAGACGCTGCGTATTACCATGTTGCTGATGTTTGCGCTGTTCGGTGTCATGTTCTGGGCAATTTGGTCCGATTTGATCACCGTGTTCAGCTATCTCGACAGCATTACGCTCTGGCATTACAACGGTACTGAAGCTGGTGCTGCGGTGGTGAAAAACGTCACCATGGGCAGTCTGTTGTTTGCGATTATCGCCTCAATGGTGGCCTGGGCGTTGATTCGCAACCTGCCTGGTTTGCTGGAAGTGCTGGTGCTCTCGCGATTGAATATGCGCCAGGGCGCGTCGTATGCCATTACTACCATCCTTAACTACATCATTATTGCCGTTGGTGCGATGACGGTGTTCGGATCGCTGGGCGTCTCTTGGGATAAACTCCAGTGGCTGGCGGCAGCATTATCCGTAGGTCTTGGTTTTGGTTTACAAGAAATTTTCGGTAACTTCGTCTCCGGTTTGATCATTCTGTTCGAACGTCCGGTGCGCATTGGCGATACGGTAACCATTGGTAGCTTCTCGGGGACGGTAAGTAAGATCCGTATTCGTGCGACAACGATTACCGATTTCGATCGCAAAGAAGTGATCATCCCGAACAAAGCGTTTGTTACCGAGCGTCTGATCAACTGGTCGTTGACTGACACGACTACGCGTCTGGTGATCCGTCTCGGCGTGGCCTATGGCTCCGATCTGGAAAAAGTGCGTAAAGTATTACTGAAGGCGGCGACTGAGCACCCAAGGGTGATGCACGAACCAATGCCGGAAGTCTTCTTTACGGCGTTTGGTGCCAGCACGTTGGATCATGAGCTGCGTCTGTATGTGCGTGAACTGCGTGACCGTAGCCGTACTGTCGATGAGCTGAACCGTACTATCGATCAGCTGTGCCGTGAAAACGACATCAACATTGCCTTTAACCAGCTTGAAGTGCATCTGCACAACGAGAAGGGCGATGAGGTGACGGAAGTCAAACGCGACTACAAAGGCGACGATCCGACACCAGCGGTAGGGTAATAACCAAAGGGGGCGACATTTAGTTGCCCCGAGATTACTGACAAAGTGCGCGTTGTTCATGCCGGATGCGGCGTGACCGCCTTATCCGGCCTACGAAACCGCAAGAATTCAATATATTGCAGGAGCGGTGTAGGCCTGATAAGCGTAGCGCATCAGGCAGTTTTGCGTTTGCCCGCAATCTTAGGGGACATTTAGCGACCCCATTTATTTCTCACTTTTCCGCCTCATCATCGCTCTGTAACTTCTTTTCATAATCACGCTTTACAATATCCAGCGCGCGCAGCACGGTGCGGGCTGGGATCTGATTTTCTTCCAGCAGTACAATCAAATCGACAGCCAGTTTGACATCGTCAGGGGCATTTTCCAGTGACATACTTTCTCCATTGCTAGCGGGTTAAACGCGCTAGCCTGTTTTCGATTTTATCCAGCGCATGGCGGCAGCGTGCCAGGCGCGCTTCATAGGCTTCCACTTCACGATGCAGCGTTTGCTGTTCCACGAGATCGGTCACCCGCGCCAGGCGGGCTCGACGTTCGGCAACCATCTCACGTAGCCGCCGCTCAAAATCCTGATGCTGAATACGTTTACGCTGCCAGCGGGCAATTTTCGGTGGCGCACTGTCCCACTCGCGTAGCGACCAGGCTGTGGCTTCACGCGCTATAGCCTCCAGTTGCGCCGCCAGATGTTCCGCCAGCCAGGCCACTTGCGGCAGTTGCTGTTGCTCAACGGCATGACGAAGCGCAGACAGATTATCGCCCGCCTCATCGAGACAAGCCTGTAGTGTTGTCGCACGGGTCTGAAAAAGGTGCCTGTCAAAACGGGCACTTAGCGTGGCAAATTGCGCTACCGGGGCACAACGCTGACGCAGCGTGGCGAGCTGTCCTTCCAGTTTTTCCAGCAGCAGGGCGGTTTTCACGATAAGACCTCAATGAAAATGATAATTGTTATGCTAAAGTAGCAACTCTGTAAGCTGACAACACTCAATATGCAACGAATCATTTTAATCATCATTGGCTGGCTGGCGGTAGTGCTGGGTACGCTGGGCGTGGTATTACCGGTATTACCGACGACGCCGTTTATCCTGCTGGCGGCCTGGTGCTTTGCCCGTTCTTCCCCGCGCTTTCACGCCTGGTTGCTGTACCGCTCATGGTTTGGCAGCTATCTACGTTTCTGGCAGAAACATCATGCGATGCCGCGCGGCGTCAAACCGCGGGCGATTTTGCTTATTTTGCTCACGTTTGCCATTTCTCTGTGGTTCGTCCAGATGCCATGGGTGCGCATCATGTTGCTGGTAATTCTCGCCTGTTTGCTTTTTTATATGTGGCGAATTCCGGTGATTGATGAAAAGCAAGAAAAGCACTGAAGCACAACAATCGCAGTTGCAATTATTGCGTACAGCCAGTACATTCTGGCGTTTTCGAGCACAGGCGCAGGCGGTCAAAGGTTAAACAACTGTTACTTTTGATACGTTTAAAACGCGCCGTGAGTACCACCGTAACAAGCAGGCATACACTTATGACCGCGACTGCACAGCAGCTTGAGTATCTCAAAAATAGCATCAAAAGCATTCAGGACTACCCAAAACCCGGCATTCTTTTCCGTGATGTCACCAGCTTACTGGAAGACCCGAAAGCTTACGCTCTCAGCATCGACTTGCTGGTTGAGCGTTACAAAAATGCGGGCATTACCAAAGTTGTCGGCACCGAAGCGCGTGGCTTCTTGTTTGGCGCTCCGGTAGCTCTGGGTCTGGGCGTTGGCTTTGTACCGGTCCGTAAACCGGGCAAACTGCCGCGTGAAACCATCAGTGAAACTTACGACCTGGAATACGGCACCGATCAGCTGGAAATCCACGTTGATGCCATCAAACCGGGCGACAAAGTTCTGGTGGTGGACGATCTGCTGGCAACCGGCGGCACTATCGAAGCGACCGTTAAACTGATCCGTCGTCTGGGTGGTGAAGTAGCTGACGCTGCGTTCATTATCAACCTGTTCGATCTCGGCGGCGAGCAGCGTCTCGAAAAACAGGGCATTACCAGCTACAGCCTTGTCCCGTTCCCGGGCCATTAATTATCGCCAGTCTTGTGCTGCCCACGCTACGGACAGCACAAGATGTGCATTCAGCCTCGCCGTTCTGACGGGGCTGTGTTAGCATTACCCCCTCGTGAATCCACCTTCCAGCGTTTCAGAGCCTGCCAATGAGTTATCAGGTCTTAGCCCGAAAATGGCGCCCACAAACCTTTGCTGACGTCGTCGGCCAGGAACATGTGCTGACCGCACTGGCGAACGGCTTGTCGTTAGGGCGTATTCATCATGCTTATCTTTTTTCCGGTACCCGTGGCGTCGGAAAAACCTCTATCGCCCGACTGCTGGCGAAGGGGCTAAACTGCGAAACCGGCATTACCGCGACGCCGTGCGGCGTGTGCGATAACTGTCGTGAAATCGAGCAGGGGCGCTTTGTCGATCTGATTGAAATCGACGCCGCCTCGCGTACTAAAGTTGAAGACACTCGCGACCTGCTGGATAACGTCCAGTACGCTCCGGCGCGTGGTCGTTTCAAAGTTTATCTCATCGACGAAGTGCATATGCTGTCGCGCCACAGCTTTAACGCACTGTTAAAAACCCTTGAAGAGCCGCCGGAGCACGTTAAGTTTCTGCTGGCGACGACCGATCCGCAGAAATTGCCGGTGACGATTTTGTCGCGCTGTCTGCAATTCCATCTCAAGGCGCTGGATGTCGAGCAAATTCGCCATCAGCTTGAGCACATCCTCAACGAAGAACATATCGCTCACGAGCCGCGGGCGTTGCAATTACTGGCGCGCGCCGCTGAAGGCAGCTTGCGAGATGCCTTAAGTCTGACCGACCAGGCGATTGCCAGCGGTGACGGCCAGGTTTCAACCCAGGCCGTCAGTGCGATGCTGGGTACGCTTGACGACGATCAGGCGTTGTCGCTGGTTGAAGCGATGGTCGAGGCCAACGGCGAGCGCGTAATGGCGCTAATTAATGAAGCTGCTGCCCGTGGTATCGAGTGGGAAGCGTTGCTGGTGGAAATGCTCGGTTTGTTGCATCGTATTGCGATGGTACAACTTTCGCCTGCTGCACTTGGCAACGACATGGCCGCCATCGAGCTGCGGATGCGTGAACTGGCGCGTACCATACCGCCGACGGATATTCAGCTTTACTATCAAACGCTGTTGATTGGTCGCAAAGAATTACCGTATGCGCCGGACCGCCGCATGGGCGTTGAGATGACGCTGCTGCGCGCGCTGGCGTTCCATCCGCGTATGCCTCTGCCTGAGCCAGAAGTGCCACGCCAGTCCTTTGCGCCCGTTGCGCCAACGGCAGTAATGACGCCAACCCAGGTGCCGCCGCAACCGCAATCAGCGCCGCAGCAGGCACCGACTGTACCGCTCCCGGAAACCACCAGCCAGGTGCTGGCGGCGCGCCAGCAGTTGCAGCGCGTGCAGGGAGCAACCAAAGCAAAAAAGAGTGAACCGGCAGCCGCTACCCGCGCGCGGCCGGTGAATAACGCTGCGCTGGAAAGACTGGCTTCGGTCACCGATCGCGTTCAGGCGCGCCCGGTGCCATCGGCGCTGGAAAAAGCGCCAGCCAAAAAAGAAGCGTATCGCTGGAAGGCGACCACTCCAGTGATGCAGCAAAAAGAAGTGGTCGCCACGCCGAAGGCGCTGAAAAAAGCGCTGGAACATGAAAAAACGCCGGAACTGGCGGCGAAGCTGGCGGCAGAAGCCATTGAGCGCGACCCGTGGGCGGCTCAGGTGAGTCAACTTTCGCTACCAAAACTGGTCGAACAGGTGGCGTTAAATGCCTGGAAAGAGGAGAGCGACAACGCAGTATGTCTGCATTTGCGCTCCTCTCAGCGGCATTTGAACAACCGCGGCGCACAGCAAAAACTGGCTGAAGCGTTGAGCACGTTAAAAGGTTCAACGGTTGAACTGACTATCGTTGAAGATGATAATCCCGCGGTGCGTACGCCGCTGGAATGGCGTCAGGCGATATACGAAGAAAAACTTGCGCAGGCGCGCGAGTCCATTATTGCGGATAATAATATTCAGACCCTGCGTCGATTCTTCGATGCGGAGCTGGATGAAGAAAGTATCCGCCCCATTTGATCGTAAGCACAGCTTACGTTCGTCATCCTTAACGTGATTGAGAGAGAAACCTATGTTTGGTAAAGGCGGTCTGGGTAACCTGATGAAGCAAGCCCAGCAGATGCAAGAAAAAATGCAGAAAATGCAGGAAGAGATCGCGCAGCTGGAAGTCACCGGCGAATCTGGCGCAGGTCTGGTAAAAGTGACCATCAACGGTGCACACAACTGCCGTCGCGTAGAGATCGACCCGAGCCTGCTGGAAGACGACAAAGAGATGCTGGAGGACCTGGTGGCTGCAGCATTCAACGACGCAGCACGTCGTATTGAAGAAACGCAGAAAGAAAAAATGGCCTCTGTATCCTCCGGAATGCAGCTGCCGCCTGGCTTTAAGATGCCGTTCTGATGCAAACCAGCCCGCTGTTAACACAGCTTATGGAAGCACTGCGCTGTCTGCCGGGCGTTGGCCCGAAGTCGGCGCAGCGTATGGCGTTCACGCTGCTTCAGCGCGATCGTAGCGGCGGGATGCGTCTGGCGCAGGCGCTCACCCGGGCGATGTCGGAAATCGGCCACTGCGCCGATTGCCGCACCTTCACCGAACAGGAAGTCTGTAACATCTGTTCGAATCCGCGTCGTCAGGAAAACGGTCAAATCTGCGTGGTGGAGAGTCCGGCGGACATTTACGCCATTGAGCAGACGGGGCAGTTTTCAGGTCGTTATTTTGTGTTGATGGGGCATCTGTCACCGCTGGACGGCATCGGTCCGGATGATATCGGCCTTGATCGTCTGGAACAGCGTCTGGCAGAGGAAAAAATCACTGAAGTGATCCTCGCCACCAATCCCACGGTTGAAGGTGAAGCTACCGCTAACTACATTGCCGAGCTTTGTGCGCAATATGACGTGGAAGCCAGCCGAATCGCTCATGGCGTACCGGTTGGCGGCGAACTGGAAATGGTCGATGGCACCACGCTGTCACACTCCCTTGCCGGGCGTCATAAGATTCGTTTTTAAGCAAACGAGAGCAGGATCACCTGCTCTCGCTTGAAATTATTCTCCCTTGTCCCCATCTCTCCCTCATCCTGTTTTTAACCTTAAAATGGCATTATTGAGGTAGACCTACATGAAAGGACAAGAAACTCGTGGTTTTCAGTCAGAAGTGAAACAGCTTCTGCACCTGATGATCCATTCTCTCTATTCCAATAAAGAAATCTTCCTGCGTGAGCTTATCTCTAACGCCTCCGATGCGGCGGACAAGCTGCGTTTCCGCGCGCTCTCTAACCCGGACCTGTACGAAGGTGATGGCGAACTGCGCGTTCGTGTCTCTTTCGATAAAGACAAGCGCACGCTGACCATCTCCGATAACGGCGTGGGGATGACCCGCGACGAAGTGATTGACCATCTGGGGACTATCGCTAAATCCGGCACCAAATCATTCCTCGAATCCCTGGGTTCTGACCAGGCGAAAGACAGCCAGCTGATCGGTCAGTTTGGTGTTGGTTTCTACTCTGCGTTTATCGTGGCCGACAAAGTGACCGTGCGTACTCGCGCGGCAGGCGAAAAACCAGAAAATGGCGTCTTCTGGGAATCGGCTGGCGAAGGTGAATACACCGTTGCCGATATCACCAAAGAAGATCGTGGTACTGAAATCACCCTGCATCTGCGTGAAGGCGAAGACGAGTTCCTCGATGACTGGCGCGTGCGTTCCATCATCAGCAAATACTCCGACCATATCGCGCTGCCGGTAGAGATCGAAAAACGCGAAGAGAAAGACGGCGAAACCGTTATCTCCTGGGAGAAAATCAACAAAGCGCAGGCGCTGTGGACTCGTAACAAGTCGGAAATCACCGATGAAGAGTACAAAGAGTTCTACAAACACATCGCCCACGACTTTAACGATCCGCTGACCTGGAGCCACAACCGCGTTGAAGGTAAGCAGGAGTACACCAGCCTGCTGTACATTCCGTCCCAGGCTCCGTGGGATATGTGGAACCGCGATCATAAACACGGACTGAAACTGTACGTCCAGCGTGTGTTCATCATGGACGACGCAGAACAGTTCATGCCGAACTATCTGCGCTTCGTGCGTGGTCTGATTGACTCCAGCGATCTGCCGCTGAACGTTTCCCGTGAAATCCTCCAGGACAGCACGGTAACGCGTAACCTGCGCAATGCGCTGACCAAGCGTGTGCTGCAAATGCTGGAAAAACTGGCGAAAGACGACGCGGAAAAATACCAGACCTTCTGGCAACAGTTTGGCCTGGTACTGAAAGAAGGTCCGGCGGAAGATTTCGCTAACCAGGAAGCGATCGCCAAATTGCTGCGTTTTGCTTCTACCCATACCGATTCTTCTGCGCAGACCGTATCTCTGGAAGACTACGTTTCCCGCATGAAAGAAGGGCAGGAGAAAATCTACTACATCACCGCAGACAGCTATGCGGCAGCGAAGAGCAGCCCGCACCTGGAACTGCTGCGTAAGAAAGGCATCGAAGTTCTGCTGCTTTCCGACCGCATCGATGAGTGGATGATGAACTATCTGACTGAGTTCGACGGTAAACCGTTCCAGTCTGTGTCTAAAGTTGACGAGTCGCTGGAAAAACTGGCTGACGAAGTTGATGAGAGCGCGAAAGAAGCGGAGAAAGCACTGACTCCGTTCATCGACCGTGTGAAAGCCCTGCTCGGCGAGCGCGTGAAAGATGTCCGTCTGACTCACCGTCTGACCGATACGCCAGCGATTGTCTCTACCGACGCGGACGAAATGAGCACCCAGATGGCGAAACTGTTTGCCGCAGCGGGCCAGAAAGTGCCGGAAGTGAAATACATCTTCGAACTGAACCCGGATCACGTACTGGTGAAACGTGCGGCAGATACTGAAGATGAAGCCAAGTTCAGCGAGTGGGTAGAACTGCTGCTGGATCAGGCGCTGCTGGCAGAACGCGGCACGCTGGAAGATCCGAACCTGTTTATTCGTCGTATGAACCAGCTGCTGGTTTCCTGATGTCATGCCGGATGACCTTTGTGTCATCCGGCATTTTTCTTTTCATCATCTGCACTTTCCGCAAATTATCTCGCCATTAACCGTTTCAGCCCCAGGTGCCTTTCTTGAGGCAATCGCTTGTTGGTGGTATCGTTTATCGCTTTTTCAAAAAATTCGACACATTTTAAGGGGATTTTCGCAATGCGTATCATTCTGCTTGGCGCTCCGGGCGCGGGGAAAGGGACTCAGGCTCAGTTCATCATGGAGAAATATGGTATTCCGCAAATCTCCACTGGCGATATGCTGCGTGCTGCGGTCAAATCTGGCTCCGAGCTGGGTAAACAAGCAAAAGACATTATGGATGCTGGCAAACTGGTCACCGACGAACTGGTGATCGCGCTGGTTAAAGAGCGCATTGCTCAGGAAGACTGCCGTAATGGTTTCCTGTTGGACGGCTTCCCGCGTACCATTCCGCAGGCAGACGCGATGAAAGAAGCGGGCATCAATGTTGATTACGTTCTGGAATTCGACGTACCGGACGAACTGATTGTTGATCGTATTGTAGGCCGCCGCGTTCATGCGCCGTCTGGTCGTGTTTATCACGTTAAATTCAATCCGCCTAAAGTAGAAGGCAAAGACGACGTTACCGGTGAAGAACTGACTACCCGTAAAGACGATCAGGAAGAAACCGTGCGTAAACGTCTGGTTGAATACCATCAGATGACTGCACCGCTGATCGGCTACTACTCCAAAGAAGCGGAAGCAGGTAACACCAAATACGCGAAAGTTGACGGCACCAAGCCGGTTGCTGAAGTTCGCGCTGATCTGGAAAAAATCCTCGGCTAATCAAGCCGCAGCAGATCTGCTTTCGGGCAGGTCTGCTCATCCTCCTCAGGCAATACCTCTCACAGCAATTAGTTCTTCTTCTTCACTTTTCCGCTACAATTATCAACAAGTTGAATCGATAAGAGGCGGTAATGCGTCAGACTAAAACCGGTATCCTGCTGGCAAACCTGGGTACGCCCGATGCCCCCACACCTGAAGCGGTAAAACGCTATCTGAAACAATTTTTAAGCGACAGACGCGTGGTTGATACCTCACGGTTGTTATGGTGGCCGTTGCTGCGCGGCGTGATTTTGCCGCTGCGCTCGCCGCGTGTGGCGAAGCTGTATGCCTCTGTCTGGATGGAAGGTGGCTCGCCGCTGATGGTTTACAGCCGCCAGCAACAGCAGGCGCTGGCACAACGTTTACCGGAGACGCCCGTAGCGCTGGGAATGAGCTACGGCTCGCCATCACTGGAAAGCGCCGTAGATGAACTTCTGGCAGAGCATGTAGATCATATTGTGGTGCTGCCGCTTTATCCGCAATACTCCTGTTCAACTGTCGGTGCGGTATGGGATGAACTGGCGCGAATTCTGGCGCGCAAACGTAGCATTCCGGGGATATCGTTTATTCGTGATTACGCCGATAACCACGATTATATTAATGCACTGGCGAACAGCGTACGCGCTTCTTTTGCCAAACATGGCGAACCGGATCTGCTGTTGCTCTCTTATCATGGCATTCCCCAGCGTTATGCAGATGAAGGCGATGATTATCCGCAACATTGCCGCACAACGACTCGCGAACTGGCTTCCGCACTGGAGATGGCACCGGAAAAAGTGATGATGACCTTTCAGTCGCGCTTTGGGCGGGAACCCTGGCTGATGCCTTATACCGACGAAACGCTGAAAATGCTCGGAGAAAAAGGCGTAGGTCATATTCAGGTGATGTGCCCGGGCTTTGCTGCGGATTGTCTGGAGACGCTGGAAGAGATTGCCGAGCAAAACCGTGAGGTCTTCCTCGGTGCGGGCGGGAAAAAATATGAATATATTCCGGCGCTTAATGCCACGCCAGAACATATCGAAATGATGGCTAATCTTGTTGCCGCGTATCGCTAAAGCTGAGCGGTAAAGAACTGAGCGCCGTCGCGAAGAGCCTCGTCGGCGGTTTTCATCATCCGTGAATAATGCAAAAAGGCGTGCAGCGTGCCTGGGTAGAGTTTGAACTCGCAGGGCTGCTGATGCGCCGCTAACGTCTGGTAAAGCAGACGGCTGTCATCCAGCAGCGGATCGAACTCCGCCCCGGCAATAAAACAGGGCGGGACTTCGCGAGTGAGATCATTATTAAACAGGCAGTAATACGGCGACTCGCGGTCCGCGTCGTTGCTTAAATACGCCTCTTCATACATCTGTAAATCCTGTTGCGTTAAGCCATCCCAGACACCGCCCAACAGACGACGAGTCACGGAATCCCGTAATCCGTAAAGCCCATACCACAGCAAAACGCCCGCAACTTTACCGCAATCGATCTGTTTATCACGCAACCACAACGCACTGGCGAGCGCCAGCATGGCACCTGCGGAATCACCGGCAAAGCCAATGCGGGACATATTGATTTGATAATCCTCCGCCTGCTGGTGGAAATAACAACAGGCAGCCACAATTTCCTCTATCGCTTGCGGAAAACGCGCTTCAGGTGAAAGGGTGTAATCAATGCCAATCACCGTACATTGGCTGTAGCTTGCCAGCAGGCGCATGATGCGATCGTGGGTATCGAGATTGCCGAGAATAAAACCGCCGCCATGCAAATAAAATAGCGTCGCCGGACTATCTGGCTGCGGACAAAAGAGACGTGTTTCCACCTGCCCATATTTTGTTGGAACCATGTAAGCTCTGGTTGCCATTTCTGGAGCGCCCGCATTCCAGAATCGGCGCTCAAGCGTGTAATACTGTCGTTGCTCAGCAATCGTTCCCGTTGCGGGCCAGGGCGGTAAATCCGGCTGAAGAGTATTCACAACGGTCTTCATTTCAGCAGAAATAAGGTCCAGAACGGGTAATTTGTTTTCCGGCTTCATGCAAAAACTCCTTTCAAATTACGTCATTGTAAGGAACCACTGCCATGAAAATGCGATCCCGCCTGCTGATATTGAAACTGGCTGCATCTCGCGCGCTCCCGTCAGATTGTGTTAACATTCGCCGCTCAGTTAACCACCCGTAAAAACAACCATGAAATTTCCCGGTAAACGTAAATCCAAACATTACTTCCCCGTAAATGCACGCGATCCGCTGCTTCAGCAATTCCAGCCAGAAAACGAAACCAGCGCTGCCTGGGTAGTGGGTATCGATCAAACGCTGGTCGATATTGAAGCGAAAGTGGATGATGAATTCATTGAGCGTTATGGATTAAGCGCCGGGCATTCACTGGTGATTGAGGATGACGTAGCCGAAGCGCTTTATCAGGAACTAAAACAGAAAAACCTGATTACCCATCAGTTTGCGGGTGGCACCATTGGCAACACCATGCACAACTACTCGGTGCTCGCGGACGACCGTTCGGTGCTGCTGGGTGTGATGTGCAGCAATATTGAAATTGGCAGCTATGCCTATCGTTACCTGTGTAATACCTCCAGCCGTACCGATCTTAACTATCTACAAGGCGTGGATGGCCCGATTGGTCGTTGCTTTACGCTGATTGGCGAGTCCGGGGAACGTACCTTTGCTATCAGCCCCGGCCACATGAACCAGCTGCGGGCTGAAAGTATTCCGGAAGATGTGATTGCCGGAGCCTCGGCTCTGGTTCTCACCTCTTATCTGGTGCGTTGCAAGCCGGGTGAACCCATGCCGGAAGCAACTATGAAAGCCATTGAGTACGCGAAGAAATATAACGTACCGGTGGTGCTGACGCTGGGCACCAAGTTTGTCATTGCCGAGAATCCGCAGTGGTGGCAGCAATTCCTCAAAGACCACGTCTCTATCCTTGCGATGAACGAAGATGAAGCCGAAGCGTTGACCGGAGAAAGCGATCCGTTGTTGGCATCTGACAAGGCGCTGGACTGGGTTGATCTGGTGCTGTGCACCGCCGGGCCAATCGGCTTGTATATGGCGGGCTTTACCGAAGACGAAGCGAAACGTAAAACCCAGCATCCGCTGCTGCCGGGTGCTATAGCGGAATTTAACCAGTATGAGTTTAGCCGCGCCATGCGCCACAAGGATTGCCAGAATCCGCTGCGTGTCTATTCGCACATTGCGCCGTACATGGGCGGGCCGGAAAAAATCATGAATACCAACGGAGCAGGAGATGGCGCACTGGCAGCGTTGCTGCATGACATTACCGCCAACAGCTACCACCGTAGCAACGTACCAAACTCCAGCAAACATAAATTCACCTGGTTAACTTATTCATCGTTAGCGCAGGTGTGTAAATATGCTAACCGTGTGAGCTATCAGGTACTGAACCAGCATTCACCTCGTTTAACGCGCGGCTTGCCGGAGCGTGAAGACAGCCTGGAAGAGTCTTACTGGGATCGTTAAGTTATCGTCGGTTCGTAGGCCAGATAAGGCGTTCACGCCGCATCTGGCATTTTGCTCTCAATGCCTGATGCGACGCTGGCGCGTCTTATCAGGCCTACATATCCGCGCCTATTATCCGGCAACCACCGTTTACCCCGTCACCACTTTACCCGCCGGTGGTGTTTCCAGCAGTTCCAGCATAGTACGAGCAATTTCACGCTCACCCATCACTACCTGATTCGCACCACGTTCCGTGATATACGCCACTTCATCGTCATAATGGGCGCGGGCGATAATCTCAATATCCGGATTTTTCGCGCGGGCAGATGCCACAATCTCGCCCGCTTCATAACCGTTGGGAATCGTCAGGATCAGCCATTTTGCACATTCCAGATGCGCCAGTTGCATAATTTCTTCGTTCGCCGCATTGCCCAATACTGCGCGGACCCCGCGCTCTCGCAGTTCATCAACACGGGTTCGTGACGTCTCAATCACCACCAGCGGAATATCAGAGGCGAGCAATTTCTCCCCCAGCAGGCTGCCTACACGACCGTAACCTACCAGTAGCGCATGGTTGCAAATATCCACTGGGATCTGCTTCTCTTCTTCGATAGCCTCTTCCAGCGTCTGCTCTTCCAGCGTTTCGGTCTTCGCCAGATATTTCTCCAGCAGCGCAAACAGGACCGGGTTGAGCATAATCGACAAAATCGCCCCTGCCAGTACCAGGTTCTGCCCGGCTTGCGGCAACAGATCCAGCGCCATGCCCAGTCCCGCCAGGATAAACGCGAACTCACCAATTTGCGCCAGGCTGGCGGCGATAGTTAATGCCGTACGTTGGGAGTGACCAAACAGTCGCACCAGGAAAAACGCGGCTAACGACTTACCAAACAGAATAATCGCCAGCGTCGCCAGCACTGCCAGCGGTTGCTGAATCAGAATTAACGGATCAAACAACATCCCGACGGAGACAAAAAACAGCACCGCAAACGCGTCGCGCAATGGCAGCGTATCGTGGGCGGCACGGTGACTCAGTTCAGACTCGTTCAGTACCATCCCGGCAAAGAACGCACCGAGTGCAAAGGAGACATCAAACAGCTCCACCGCACCAAAGGCAATCCCTAACGCCAGCGCCAGCACCGACAGGGTAAACAGCTCACGGGAACCGGTTGCTGCGCTACGTGCCATAATCCACGGCACCAGACGGCGACCTACCAGCATCATAATGGCGATAAATGCGATCACCTTGCCGATGGTGATCCCCATATCGACAGCAAGAGTGGCAAAGCCCACATCGCCTTGTTCCATCATTCCTGCCACTGCGGGCAGCAACACCAGCGTCAGAACCATTACCAGGTCTTCCACAATCAACCAACCGATGGCGATTTGCCCACGCTGACTGTCTATTAATTGCCGTTCTTCAAGTGCGCGCAGTAACACCACGGTACTGGCGGTGGAAAGGCATAAGCCGAACACGATACCGGTCATTAACGACCAGCCCAGCACGGCGGAGAGCGCCATACCCAGCAGCGTCGCCACGGCTATCTGGGCGATCGCACCGGGAATGGCGATGGCCTTTACCGCCATCAAATCCTTCAGCGAAAAGTGCAGACCCACGCCAAACATCAACAGAATGACGCCCAGTTCAGCCAGTTCCGGCGCAAGCTTGGTATCGGCAACAAAGCCCGGAGTGAATGGTCCTGCCAGCACACCCGCTAACAGATATCCCACCAGAGGAGAAATACGTAGTTTATTGGCCAGCATGCCGAGGATAAAGGCGAGCACAAGGCCGCCAACAATGGTGGTGATAAGCGGGGTGGCGTGATGCATTCCGTCTCCTTTTCCTGGTGGTTATTGTCCATTTTTGGCCGGGAAAACCAAAATTACAGGTAATAGTTTATGACAATTTCATTGATGATGTTTATGAATAATTGTTGAATTTTGCAGAAAAATGGAATTAGCTGCAAAAAAAGCACGGATCGGAAAACTGAAGGCGGTTTAACAGAGGAAAGGCTTATGGCGACTGTAAAACGATGCAGCCAAAGTTTGCCTTTGGCTGCAATGAAATCAGTCTTTATGCCGGTTATCAGGCAGGAATATGGTCAACATCCCCAATAGTGGCAGGAAAGCACAGATTTTATAGACTAACTCGATGCTGGTGTGATCGGCGATAAGCCCCAGAACTGCCGCTCCCAGACCTCCCATGCCAAAAGCAAAACCGAAAAAGAGTCCAGAAACCATACCGATACGTCCCGGAAGCAGCTCCTGAGCGTAGACCAGAATGGCAGAGAATGCCGAAGCGAGGATAAATCCAATAATCACCGTTAAAACCCCCGTCCAGTGCAGGCTGGCGTAGGGTAAAATCAGCGTAAACGGCGCAACGCCGAGGATAGAGCCCCAAATCACATATTTCCGCCCAATTTTATCCCCTACAGGCCCGCCGATCACCGTACCTGCCGCAACGGCAAACAGGAAGGCAAACAGATGAAGCTGAGCATTCTGGATAGATAATCCGAATTTTTGCATCAGATAAAAGGTGTAATAGCTGCTGATGCTCGCCATATAGAAATATTTCGAGAAAATGAGGATTAACAGAATGCTGACCGCCAGTACCACTTTGTTACGCGGCAGTGGATTGATAATCGTCGCTTTGGGTTTTCCTTTATTCATTCGGTGCTGTGCCGAGTACCAACGGCTGATTTGCGCCAACACCACGATCGCCAGCAGTGCCGCAAGCACAAACCAGGCAACGTTGCCTTTACCATAAGGCGCGATAATCACCGCCGCCAGCAAGGGGCCCAGGGAACTGCCAAAGTTGCCGCCGACCTGAAAGATAGATTGCGCCAGGCCATGCCGCCCGCCGGAAGCCATACGGGCCACGCGAGAAGATTCCGGATGAAAGACCGATGAACCGGTACCGACCAGCGCCGCCGCCAGCAGAACTGCGCCAAAACTGCCCGCCAGCGCAAGCAGCACCAGACCACTTAAGGTAAAGCACATGCCAATTGGCAACGACCACGGCATCGGATATTTATCGGTCCAGTAACCGACCACCGGTTGCAGTAGCGAAGAGGCGAGCTGGAAGGTGAGGGTTATCATGCCAATCTGCATAAATGTCAGAGAAAACTCTGACTGAAGCAGCGGATAAATCGCCAGAATCAGCGATTGGATCATGTCGTTCAGCAGATGTGAGAGGCTGATAGCACCTAAAATACCAAACGATGTTCGGGCCTTGGTCGTTGACGCAGCCGCGCCCGCCACAGGCTGGGTTTGTTCACTCATTGCCATAGGAAAGTCACTTTTTCAGGGTTGCGATGTAAAGAATGATCTTATTTGTGATTATTACCCGACTAACATACCTGTATGCGTCGCCTGAAGGAAGTCTCAACGCTGAATACAGAATTTCTAATCTGGATGCAGATTTATCTTCACCGGACGCAGACTTGTCTATGATGTCGCGTCATACTATTTTTCAACACGTTGAAATCAGGTCAGGGAGAGAAGTATGAAATTATTGCAGCGGGGCGTGGCGTTAGCACTGTTAACCACATTTACACTGGCGAGTGAAGCTGCTCTGGCGTATGAGCAGGATAAAACCTACAAAATTACAGTTCTGCATACCAATGATCATCATGGGCATTTTTGGCGCAATGAATATGGCGAATATGGTCTGGCGGCGCAAAAAACGCTGGTAGATGGTATCCGCAAAGAGGTTGCGGCTGAAGGCGGTAGCGTGCTGCTACTTTCCGGTGGTGACATTAACACTGGCGTGCCCGAGTCTGACTTACAGGATGCCGAACCTGATTTTCGCGGCATGAATCTGGTGGGCTACGATGCGATGGCAATCGGTAATCATGAATTTGATAACCCGCTCACCGTATTACGCCAGCAGGAAAAGTGGGCAAAGTTCCCGTTACTTTCTGCCAATATCTACCAGAAAAGTACCGGCGAGCGCCTGTTTAAACCATGGGCGCTGTTTAAGCGTCAGGATCTGAAAATTGCCGTTATTGGCCTGACGACGGATGATACAGCGAAGTTAGGCAACCCAGAAAACTTCACCGATATTGAGTTCCGTAAGCCCGCCGATGAAGCGAAGCTGGTGATTCAGGAGCTGCAACAGACAGAAAAGCCAGACATTATTATCGCGGCGACCCATATGGGGCATTACGACAATGGTGAGCACGGCTCTAACGCACCGGGCGATGTGGAGATGGCGCGCGCGCTGCCTGCCGGATCGCTGGCGATGATCGTTGGTGGTCACTCGCAAGATCCGGTCTGCATGGCGGCAGAAAACAAAAAACAGGTCGATTACGTGCCAGGTACGCCATGCAAACCGGATCAACAAAACGGCATCTGGATTGTGCAGGCGCATGAGTGGGGCAAATACGTGGGACGGGCTGATTTTGAGTTTCGTAATGGCGAAATGAAAATGGTTAACTACCAGCTGATTCCGGTGAACCTGAAGAAGAAAGTGACCTGGGAAGACGGGAAAAGCGAGCGCGTGCTTTACACTCCTGAAATCGCTGAAAACCAGCAAATGATCTCGCTGTTATCGCCGTTCCAGAACAAAGGCAAAGCGCAGCTGGAAGTGAAAATAGGCGAAACCAATGGTCGTCTGGAAGGCGATCGTGACAAAGTGCGTTTTGTACAGACCAATATGGGGCGGTTAATTCTGGCAGCCCAAATGGATCGCACTGGTGCTGACTTTGCGGTGATGAGTGGAGGCGGAATTCGTGATTCTATCGAAGCAGGCGATATCAGCTATAAAAACGTGCTGAAAGTGCAGCCATTCGGCAATGTGGTGGTGTATGCCGACATGACCGGGAAAGAGGTGATTGATTACCTGACCGCCGTCGCGCAGATGAAGCCAGATTCAGGTGCCTACCCGCAATTTGCTAACGTTAGCTTTGTGGCGAAAGGCGGCAAACTGGACGACCTTAAAATCAAAGGCGAACCGGTCGATCCGGCGAAAACTTATCGTATGGCGACATTAAACTTCAATGCCACCGGCGGTGATGGCTATCCGCGCCTTGATAACAAACCGGGCTATGTGAATACCGGCTTTATTGATGCCGAAGTGCTTAAAGCGTATATCCAGAAAAGCTCGCCGCTGGATGTGAGTGTTTATGAACCGAAAGGTGAGGTGAGCTGGCAGTAATCCGAAAGTGCCGGATATTTGCATCCGGCACAATGCTTAATCGCGGCGGGCGATATCAGCAAATTTGGCATCGAGGATCTTTGCCAGATCGCCTGCCGCCAGTTCGATATCCAGCCCGCGCTTGCCGCCGGAAACATAAATAGTGGCAAATTCTTGTGCGGGGGCGTCGATAATCGTTGGCAGACGTTTTTTCTGCCCCAGTGGGCTAATCCCCCCAACCAGATATCCCGTCGAACGCTGCGCAACCATCGGATCGGCCATCTCAACTTTCTTGGCACCCAGCGCTTTTGCTACTTTTTTAAGATCCAGTTGACCTGCGACCGGCGTAACGGCCACGGCAAGGTGTTTCATATCACCGTTCACTGCGACCAGCAGTGTTTTGTAGACCTGATCCGGATTCAAACCTAATTTTTTGACGACTTCATCGCCAAAATTGGTTTCAGCCGGATCGTGCTCGTAGGTATGGATTTGAAACGAAATCTTGTTTTTTTCGAGTAATTTAACTGCGGGTGTCATGGTAATTTTCCTGCCTTAAACAAAAAAACGAAGCAAGCATACGCCTGATGGCGGTCCAAAAAAAAGAGTCATCTTGCCTAAGAGTATTGGCAGGATGGTGAGATTGAGCGACAATCGAGTTACACCGTCGCTTAAAGTGACGGCATAATAATAAAAAAATGAAATTCCTCTTTGACGGGCCAATAGCGATATTGGCCATTTTTTTAGCGCAACATTTGCGGCAAATTCCCTTCTCCATACAGGTGTAGTGCACCGACCGCGACCACATATCGCCCCGGCGGCATGGCGCGTAATTTATCCCGCCAGGCGAGATTTCGCTGATGCATCAGCACATCGTACAGCGACTGACTGAACGTATTGGGCAGCGTTATTTCATTATTTTGCGGCGGTGCATTCAGCCACCAGCTCATCATTTGTTGCAGCAACCGTGCATTGGTGTGCCAGTGGGTCAGCGTATCGTCCAGCAGTGCCAGTCCTTTGTCAGGGAGCTGGAGCAACATGGCAATCTGGTTTTCTGCCCCTTCCAGTTCAATCACGGGTTTATGTTGTTGCTTCGCCGCCTGCAATAGCTGGTAATCGATACCATATTCTGCCCGGAGCCCCAGTTTTTGTGCCTGCGTCGCCTGAAGAACCATCGCGATTTGCCACAGCGGTTGGGTAGAAAAGAGTGAGGTAGAAATGCCCATCTCCTGGCTAATGTGCTGCAGGTTTTGGAGTTGCTCCTCGCTAATGCGCTCTTCCAGCGCCTCGCAGGCAGGCAAATTAGCAAAAGGCGTATCGCTGGTGGAAACATCCGCCTCGACGATCAGCGCATCGGCGTTTTTGAGCTTTTTGAGCAAACGGGTGGGCAGGGGAGCCATATCGTGGCTACCCATATGAATACTGCCGATCAGATGAAAATGGCGATTGCCGGGAAGAGAGATATCGATAGCAGGCCAGGTGTAATGATTACCGCGCAGCGCGGCCCAAAGCGTTTTTACCCGGTACAACAGATCCATACGACCTCCCTTTGTGAAATATCATGCTAGCGCGCGGTGAGGGATGGCGCAAATGGAGTTGGGACGGATTAAATATTTGGCACGCCGGGGAAAACGTGCAAAAAGGTCGCGTAATGCCAAAACATCGCCGCATCCGGCATCCGGCATCCGAGCACCATTGCCTGATGCGACGCTTACGCGTCTTATCAGGCCTACAACCCTGTGCCTGAATCGTAGGCCGGATAAGGCGTTTATGCCGCATCCGGCAGGCATGCGTCGATGCCAGATGCGCCACCCTAAAGCAGCGCATCCGCAATGACATACTTATTCCTTCGGTTTAAACCGCAGCAACCGGTTGGCGTTACTCACTACGGTAATCGACGAGAGCGCCATTGCCGCTCCGGCAACCACCGGGTTAAGCAGCGTACCGGTGAACGGCCACAAAATACCGGCGGCGACCGGAATACCAATGCTGTTGTAGATAAACGCACCGAGCAGGTTCTGCTTCATATTGCGCAGCGTTGCGCGGGAAATCGCGAGCGCATCCGCAACACCCATCAGGCTATGGCGCATCAGGGTAATCGCCGCGGTTTCAATGGCAACATCACTGCCGCCACCCATCGCAATACCGACATCCGCCTGAGCCAGCGCTGGCGCGTCGTTAATGCCGTCGCCCACCATTGCCACCTGACGTCCTTCACTTTGCAGGCGTTTAATCGCTTCGGCTTTACCGTCCGGCAGCACCCCGGCGATCACCTCATCAATCCCGGCTTCTTTGGCGATCGCATTGGCGGTGGTTGGGTTATCCCCGGTCAACATCACCAGACGATATCCCGCTTTATGCAGGCGTTGCAGCGCCGCCACGCTATCACTACGCAATGGATCGCGTACAGCCAGCAGGGCTACCGCTTTCCCGTCAACCGCCAGCAGCACAGGCGTTGCCCCTTGCGATGCCTGAGCAGTAATCTCCGCTTCGATAGCTTTGGTATCAACCTGTTGCTCATTTAACAGCGCCTGATTGCCCAGCAATAACGCATGACCTTCAGCTTCACCGCTCACGCCCAGCCCGCGCAATGTGCGGAAACCGTTGACCTGCGGCAGCTGCATATCGCCTGCTTTATCGAGGATCGCTCGTGCCAGCGGATGGCTGGAACCTTGCTCCAGTGCCGCCGCCAGACGCAATGCCTGCGCTTCATCAACATCAGCAAACGTTTTCACTGCGACAACCTGCGGTTTACCTTCGGTCAGCGTCCCGGTTTTATCGAACACTACGGTATCGAGCGTACTGGCGCGTTGCAGCGCGTCGGCGTCCCGTACCAGCACGCCAAACTCAGCCGCCCGCCCGACGCCCGAAATAATCGACATCGGCGTCGCCAGTCCCAGCGCACACGGACAGGCAATAATCAGCACCGTGGTGGCAATCACCAGGGTATAGACAATCTGCGGTGCCGGACCAAAGAAATACCAGATTGCCGCACTGACAAGCGCAATAACCACTACTACCGGCACAAATACGGCTGAGATTTTATCCGCCAGTTGGCCGATTTCAGGCTTGCTGCTCTGGGCCTGGCGCACCATGCGAATGATCCGTGACAGCGTAGTATGGCTGCCGACCGCACTGGCACGAAACAGCACACTGCCGTCCTGTACCACTGTCCCGGCATGGACGCTATCGCCTTCGCCTTTTTGCTGCGGGATAGGTTCGCCCGTCAGCATCGCTTCATCCAGCCACGCTTCGCCTTGAGTAATCTCACCATCTACCGGCACACGGTCGCCGGTCGTCAGGCGCAGTAACATACCTGGCTGAACATCTGCCAGCGGCACGTTTTTTTCACCTTCGTCGGTGACCAGGCGCGCCGTCGGTGGGGTTAAATCGAGTAATTTCTCCAGCGCCTTAGAAGAACGCTGACGTGCGCGCGCTTCCAGCATATGGCCGAGATTGATCAGACCGATAATCATCGCACTGGCTTCATAGTAAAGATGTCGCGCTTCCATCGGGAACCACTGCGGCCACAGGTTGACGCTCATCGAATAGAGCCACGCCACGCCAGTACCCAGCGCCACCAGCGTATCCATCGTCGCTGCACCGTTCAGCAGGCTTTTCCATGCGCTGCGGTAAAAATGCCCGCCGGCGAAAAACATTACCGCCAGGGTTATCAGGCCGATAACCAACCACAGGCTGCGGTTGTCGGCGGTGACCATCATGTTATCGCCGATCATCCCCCAGACCATCACCGGGATACCCACCGCCAGTGCGACAATCGCCTGCCAGCGGAAGCGCTTCATCGTAGCGACGGCGGTTTCTTGCTGGCGCTCACGGCGTTTCGCGTCATCTTCAATCGCTTCCGCACCGTAGCCCGCTTTTTCCACCGCCTGCACTAAATCTTGTGGGGAGGCACTGCCCATCACCAGCGCAGTACGCTCCGCCAGGTTTACCCGTGCCTGAGTGACGCCCGGTACGCTTTGCAGCGCATTTTGTACGCGGGTGACACAGCTGGCGCAGCTCATGCCGCTCAGCAGCAACTGCTGGCTGTCATCGTCATCGGCGGTCGCTGCCGGAAGCGCCTCAGAAACCGCTGTCAGTGCTTCCGACGGGATTGATGACTCCGCCAGCGGTTTAGCCTTTGGGTGGCTTACAGATGCGTCATAACCCGCTTGTTTGATGGTTTCGATCAGCTGTTCTGCACTGGCAGTCCCGGTAACGTGCGCTTCAGTGACAGACACATCCGCCTGCTCAACATCCGGGCGCTGTTCGAGACTTTCTTTCACGCGTTTAACGCAGTGACCGCAGGACAGGCCGTCCAGGGTCAGGTCGATAGTTTGTGACATAAAACACTCCTTTTAAGACAGTTTTGACTGGCTGTGATAAAGGTTAAACCTTCCAGCAAGGGGAAGGTCAAGAAATTAATAAACCAGGCGGGTAAAAGTCCGTAAAGATTAAAAAATCGGCTCGATTTGCATCAGGATTAGACATTTATCTCTTTGTTTTCCTGTAGTTAAGTTGCGGGTGCTAAGTTAAATCAGGATGCCTGAAAATCGGCACCGGGGTGAGGAATTACCTCCCGCATCTATAAAAAGGAGTTAACAAAAGATGTTAGATGCAAACAAATTACAGCAGGCAGTGGATCAGGCTTACACCCAATTTCACTCACTTAACGGCGGACAAAATGCCGATTACATTCCCTTTCTGGCGAATGTACCTGGTCAACTGGCGGCAGTGGCTATCGTGACCAGCGATGGCAACGTCTATAGTGCGGGTGACTGTGATTACCGCTTTGCGCTGGAATCCATCTCGAAAGTCTGTACGTTAGCCCTTGCGTTAGAAGATGTCGGCCCGCAGGCGGTACAGGACAAAATTGGCGCTGACCCGACCGGATTGCCCTTTAATTCAGTTATCGCCTTAGAGTTGCATGGCGGCAAACCGCTGTCGCCACTGGTAAATGCTGGCGCTATTGCCACCACCAGCCTGATTAACGCTGAAAATGCCGAACAACGCTGGCAGCGAATTTTACATATCCAACAACAACTGGCTGGTGAGCAGGTAGCGCTCTCTGATGAAGTCAACCAGTCGGAACAAACAACCAACTTCCATAACCGGGCCATTGCCTGGCTGCTGTACTCCGCCGGATATCTCTATTGTGATGCAATGGAAGCCTGTGACGTGTACACCCGTCAGTGCTCCACGCTCATCAATACTGTTGAACTGGCAACGCTTGGCGCGACGCTGGCGGCGGGGGGAGTGAATCCGCTGACGCATAAACGCGTTCTTCAGGCCGACAACGTGCCGTACATTCTGGCCGAAATGATGATGGAAGGGCTGTATGGTCGCTCCGGTGACTGGGCGTATCGCGTTGGTTTACCGGGCAAAAGCGGTGTAGGTGGCGGTATTCTGGCGGTCGTCCCTGGCGTGATGGGAATTGCCGCGTTCTCACCACCGCTGGACGAAGAAGGCAACAGTGTTCGCGGTCAAAAAATGGTGGCATCGGTCGCTAAGCAACTCGGCTATAACGTGTTTAAGGGCTGATCATGATGAACACGGAAGGTAATAACGGTAACAAACCCCTCGGTCTATGGAACGTCGTTTCCATCGGCATTGGGGCAATGGTGGGGGCGGGGATCTTCGCGCTGCTGGGGCAGGCTGCGTTGCTAATGGAAGCCTCGACCTGGGTCGCCTTTGCTTTTGGCGGTATTGTGGCGATGTTTTCCGGTTATGCCTATGCGCGCCTGGGGGCGAGCTATCCCAGCAATGGCGGTATTATCGACTTCTTTCGTCGCGGATTAGGCAACGGCGTCTTTTCGCTGGCACTCTCGTTATTGTACCTGTTGACGCTGGCGGTGAGCATCGCCATGGTCGCCCGTGCTTTTGGCGCTTATGCCGTGCAGTTTTTGCATGAAGGCAGTCAGGAGGAGCACCTTATATTGCTCTACGCGTTGGGGATCATTGCGGTGATGACGCTTTTCAACTCCTTAAGCAACCATGCGGTAGGGCGGCTGGAAGTGATCCTCGTCGGCATTAAAATGATGATCCTGTTATTGCTGATCATTGCAGGTGTCTGGTCGCTGCAACCGGCACATATTTCCGTCTCTGCGCCCCCCAGCTCCGGTGCGTTCTTCTCCTGTATTGGGATAACCTTCCTTGCCTATGCGGGCTTTGGCATGATGGCGAACGCGGCGGATAAAGTGAAAGATCCGCAGATCATTATGCCACGGGCGTTTCTGGTGGCGATTGGCGTTACCACGTTGCTTTATATCTCGCTGGCGCTGGTTTTGCTTAGCGATGTATCGGCATTAGAGTTAGAAAAATATGCCGATACCGCCGTAGCGCAGGCTGCTTCTCCGCTGCTCGGGCATGTGGGTTATGTGATCGTCGTCATCGGCGCTTTACTGGCGACGGCTTCAGCCATCAACGCGAACCTGTTCGCCGTGTTTAACATCATGGACAACATGGGCAGCGAACGCGAACTGCCGAAGCTAATGAATAAATCCCTGTGGCGGCAGAGTACCTGGGGCAACATCATTGTCGTGGTGCTGATTATGCTGATGACGGCGGCGCTGAATTTAGGCTCACTCGCCAGCGTTGCCAGCGCCACCTTTTTGATCTGCTATCTGGCGGTGTTTGTGGTGGCGATCCGCCTGCGTCATGATATTCACGCCTCGTTGCCGATTCTTATCGTTGGTACGTCGGTGATGTTGTTGGTGATCGTTGGCTTTATCTACAGCCTGTGGTCCCAGGGCAGCCGTGCGTTGATATGGATTATTGGCGCAATCTTACTCAGCCTTATTGTGGCAATGGTCATGAAGCGCAATAAAACCGTATAACACCTCTCTGTGCGCAGTACTTCCTGTATTATTGTGGTGGCGGTCGATATTCGCACTGGCAAAAAAACGTGCTTGAATATTTGTTGAAACCCTTTAACAAAGCACAGGAGGCGTTGCGCGAACGATGAACATTAGCGATGTAGCAAAAATTACCGGCCTGACCAGCAAAGCAATCCGCTTCTATGAAGAGAAGGGGCTGGTGACGCCGCCGATGCGCAGCGAAAATGGTTATCGAACCTACACGCAGCAGCATCTCAACGAACTGACCTTACTGCGGCAGGCACGCCAGGTGGGCTTTAACCTGGAAGAGAGCGGCGAGCTGGTGAATCTGTTTAACGATCCGCAGCGTCACAGTGCCGACGTCAAACGTCGTACGTTGGAGAAGGTAGCGGAGATCGAACGGCATATCGAAGAACTGCAATCCATGCGCAACCAGCTACTGGCGCTGGCGAATGCCTGCCCCGGTGATGACAGCGCCGACTGCCCGATTATCGAAAATCTCTCCGGCTGCTGTCATCATCGGGCGGGGTGAAAATCAGTTAATCCCCGTTTGCACCGAAAGAATATGCTGCAAACTTTCTACCATAATGCGCCCCGACTGAAATAAGCCTTCCTGGATTTCGTTGTTAACATTCACAGCGTGAACCAGGGAGGCTAATAACACCACTTGCAAGAAGGCAAAAATAAACGCACCGATAATCATAATATGCGTCAGGGGGATTTTCCTTTGCTCCTTCATTTTAAATAACCCACAAACTGACCTTCCTTCATTAAGGCGACTTTTCCCGTGTGGTGATAAACAATGACGTTATAAAGACCTGACTGATAAACAGTGGCATCTTTATTGTCTTCATCAATTGCACATAATGAATCATTGAGATAAGCAAAGTTCTTACTGCTCATTCTAAAGGTCATGCCAAATCCTTTATAAATGGCTTTCTTTGCCGCCTGGGCATGTTGTGCGGCTTCTGCATTTTTAAATGCCTGCGCCTCGGATGCACTTAAAATAGCCGTCTGACGCTGCTGTTCTGCGAGATAACAGGTGTCATGGCTGACGCCCTGCGCCTGGCAATCTGCGATGCGGGAAGTGGGTGAACTACAGCCAGCCAGTAATATAACCGCCAGCAGGGAAAACGATTTAATGGAGCTATTCATCATTGTTAACCTTAAATAATGTGCGGAAAATTGCGAATAAGAAATTGCTGTTAAAATTAGAACGAATATCCCACGCCGACACCCGCACCGAAATCAGATTGTGTATCCGCAGAAATACCTGCTTTAAGTACCGTATGCGTTCCGGCATTAAAAGATGTTCCTACAGACACCGCAGATTCACCGTTGAACGTTCCCGCTCCCGCTGACACCATCATCACGTCACCGGTTTTCACCTGTGGTTGTGAGGCGATAGCAATGGCAGATGCAGTTCCCGCATTGGCTTCTTTACGATTGTCCTCAACTTCGTTTTTCAGAGAATCGAAATGGTTATTGAGCGTGTTAATTTGTTGGCTGTTATCTGCGACCCGTTTTTGCGTGTTGGTTAACTGTTGCTGCGTTTGTGCGGAATCTTGTCTCAGACTTTCAATTTGCTCATGTGCCTGGACAGACTTCTGCGCCAGACTTTGCATTTGTTTATCGTATTGAGCCCTTTCTTTTTGCTGTTGTGCTGCCACATCGGTTGTCAGTGCATTCATTTTCTGCCCTTGTTCCGTGGTAGTGCGCTGATTAGCCTCATTTTGAGCCGCCAGTCTGGCATTAATCATCTCCTGATAATGCGCGGTATTTTGCGTATCTCCAGTCGCGGCGAGCGTTTTTTGTGTGGCTACGATCTGCGCCTGTTGCTCTGTAATTTGCGTTTGCTGGGCATCAGTTACCGCAGACTGTCGGGCGTTGATCATGCTCTGATAACGGGCGGTTGTCTGTACATCACCTGTAGCGGCAACGGTTTTTTGTCCTGCGTCAGGATCTGTCTGGACAGTGGGAGTCTGAGTGGTATCAGGTGTTTCAGAAGGGATGTAGTGATGTTCAGTCAAATAGGTATACGCAGCGGGGCTGTTGTCTGTGCGTTCTAAAAAGCGGGTAATCTTCTGCTCAATCTCCGATTGCGACATGCCAGAGTTAATGGCTGAAAGCTCTGTTGCCGCCGCTTCAATGGTATCACCAGCTAAAACAACAGGGCTGGATATTGCTGAAATTATGAGTGCCAGTAAAGCTACGTTTACAGTTTTCATTCATTTTCTCTTGTTCAAAATAAGTCGCATTAATGTTTCTATAAGAAACAAATAATATTGTTTTAAGAAATAAACTGCGTTGCAATTTGATCGAAATCTACGCCGCCATTTGTGTGATGTAAAGCGCATTTTTGTCTTGTGTAAGCGTAAACACCACCAATAAGGAACAAAAATAGTTTCTTATATAAATAAAAAAGGAAATTATTTCGTGCTCTTTCAATGTAAAAAAGAGTAAAGACTTGTTTTGATAAGCGAAATAAATTCTGTTTCTGGACTAAACGTGAAGCGGTTCCTGATGTGTGCTAAAATGCGTTTCTTTGATAAATCTCAATTTTTAAGAGGTTTACGCCAGGCAGGAAATTTAAATGAATGAATTTGAGAAGATTTTTAATGAAATGAATCTGGACCGGGCATTGCTACCGATCCTTTTTCGTTCGAACCGGTCGACAGTGTGGAAGTATTTAAGCGGCGATAGTACGGCTCCTGCCTCTGCCATGTCGCTGATCATGCTGTTGCAGTTGATCCAGAAACGAAACCCCGATCTGTTAGCCGAATGGTTAACGCTTTCTGATTTCACCATTCCGCCAGAAGTTTACCTGGACCAACCTGATTACTGGAAAGGGTGGGTGTATACCCAACACAAGGTCAATAAAAACGTCCTGGAATATCTAAAAAAACACTATCCGGATGAAGACCAAAAAAGTATGGGTAAAGGCCGGGAAGAGTAATTTTGCCTCTACTCGGCTATATGCCGGATGCGGCGCAAGCGCCTTATCTGGCCTACGATTCGGGCATATTTTGTAGGCATGATAAGACGCGTCAGCGTCGCATCAGGCGATGACCGCACGGATGATCAGCGTTATCCCTTCTATCGCAATGACTTCAACATGCGTACCTGCACCGAGATCCTCGCTGGCGCTGACAGGCCATGAACTGTCGCCGACGCGCATATGACCGCGCCCGTTGACCAGCGGAGATTCCAGCACAAAACGTCGGCCAATCAGCTGCTGCCCGCGCTGGTTTAAATGACTGTCGCTGTGCTTTTGTTCGCGCACCCGCCGCGACAACCATTTCCACCACAGCCAGGCGGCGAGCAGCGTCAGGATGGCAAACATCACCCCTTGCCACTCCCAACCCAGCGGCACCAGCCAGACCACCAGGCCGGTAATCACCGCTGCCACGCCGCTCCACAACAAATAACCATTTCCGCCCAGCATCTCGGCTGCCAGCAGCAACCCGCCGAGACTGAGCCAGAAAATATGTGGATGAACGACCATTAACTCCATCATGGCTGAGTCCGTTTGTTGGCGCTGTCTTTCACCAGCTCGGCAATCCCGGCAATCGACCCCATCAGGCTGCTGGCCTCTAATGGCATCATCACTACTTTGCTGTTACTGGAGGAACCGATCTGCTGTAACGCTTCGGTGTATTTCTGTGCGACGAAGTAGTTCACCGCCTGAATATCGCCGGAGGCAATGGCTTCAGACACCATTTTGGTGGCGCGGGCTTCCGCTTCGGCAGAACGTTCACGCGCTTCGGCCTGTAAGAATGCCGACTGACGTTCACCTTCCGCTTTCAGGATTTGCGACTGTTTTTCACCTTCGGCTTTGAGGATTTCCGCCTGACGGATCCCTTCCGCTTCAAGGATGTAAGCGCGTTTGGTACGTTCCGCTTTCATCTGCGCGTTCATTGAAGAGATAAGCTCTGCCGGTGGGCGCACGTCGCGAATTTCAATACGGGTGACTTTAATCCCCCACGGGTTGGTGGCCTCATCGACAATACGCAGCAGGCGTGAGTTGATGCTGTCGCGCTGAGAGAGCATTTCATCAAGTTCCATTGAACCCAGCACGGTACGGATGTTAGTCATGGTCAGGTTGATGATCGCCAGCTCCAGATTGCTGACTTCATAAGCGGCGCGCGGGGCATCAATCACCTGAATAAAGCACACGGCGTCGATGGTAACGTTGGCGTTATCTTTCGAGATAACTTCCTGGGAAGGGATGTCGAGCACTTGCTCCATCATATTGATCTTGCGACCAATGCGATCCATAAAGGGCACCACTAGGCTTAGACCTGGCTGTAACGTTTTGGTATAGCGACCAAAACGCTCTACCGTCCATTGATAGCCCTGCGGCACGATTTTGACGCCCGCGCCGACAATGACCAGCGCGACAAAAATGAGAATAGGGATAAAGATAAGCATCGGAAAAACCTCCTGTTGTACCGTCCATAATCAGCAAAATTGCTGCTTGATTAAACAAATTATACCTGATTACTGAAAGAGAGTTCCCCCTTATTCCTGCGAAGGATAAACTGTTTTTAGTAAAAATCAGAAAAAGGGAACAGTGATGCAGGAAAATAGTCCTTTGCTTCAGCTACAAAACGTAGGATATCTGGCGAGTGATGCGAAGATTCTTAATAACATCAATTTTTCGCTGCGTGCTGGCGAATTTAAGTTAATTACCGGTCCTTCTGGTTGTGGCAAAAGTACGCTGCTAAAAATAGTTGCTTCATTGATCAGCCCAACCAGCGGAACGTTACTGTTTGAAGGTGAGGATGTCAGCACACTAAAGCCAGAAATCTACCGCCAGCAAGTGTCTTACTGCGCCCAGACGCCGACGCTGTTTGGCGATACGGTATACGATAATCTGATCTTTCCCTGGCAGATCCGTAACCAGCAGCCTGAACCAGCCATTTTTCTCGATTTTCTCGAACGCTTCGCTTTGCCGGACACCATTTTGACGAAAAATATCGCCGAGCTATCTGGTGGTGAAAAACAACGCATCTCATTGATTCGTAATCTTCAATTTATGCCGAAGGTTTTATTGCTGGATGAAATCACCAGTGCGCTGGATGAAAGTAATAAACATAACGTTAATGAGATGATCCATCGTTATGTGCACGAGCAAAATATTGCCGTGCTGTGGGTGACACACGATAAAGACGAAATTAATCATGCGGATAAGGTGATTACACTGCAACCGCATGCCGGAGAAATGCAGGAAGCACGCTATGAACTCGCATAATATTACTAACGAATCATTGGCACTGGCATTAATGCTGGTGGTGGTGGCAATCTTAATTAGCCATAAAGAAAAACTGGCGCTGGAGAAAGATATTCTCTGGAGCGTCGGGCGCGCGATAATTCAGCTGATTATTGTCGGCTATGTGCTGAAGTATATTTTCAGCGTGGATGATGCCAGCCTGACATTATTGATGGTGTTATTTATCTGCTTTAATGCGGCGTGGAATGCGCAAAAACGCAGTAAATATATTGCTAAAGCTTTTATCTCATCGTTTATTGCCATTACGGTCGGGGCGGGAATTACCCTGGCGGTGCTGATTCTCTCAGGGTCGATTGAATTTATCCCGATGCAGGTGATCCCTATCGCCGGGATGATAGCCGGTAACGCCATGGTAGCGGTGGGGTTGTGTTACAACAATTTAGGGCAACGCGTGATTAGCGAACAGCAACAGATTCAGGAGAAACTGAGTCTTGGCGCGACGCCGAAACAGGCTTCAGCGATATTGATTCGCGACAGTATTCGCGCGGCTTTAATTCCGACGGTCGATTCAGCAAAAACGGTTGGCTTAGTGAGTTTACCAGGAATGATGTCCGGGCTGATATTTGCCGGGATTGATCCGGTGAAGGCGATTAAATATCAGATTATGGTGACCTTTATGCTGCTCTCAACTGCCAGCCTGTCGACCATTATTGCCTGCTATTTAACCTATCGTAAATTTTATAATTCGCGCCACCAGTTGGTGGTGACGCAATTGAAGAAGAAATAATGCGATGCCTGATGCGTCTTATCAGACCTACATGGCACCTGCAATGTATTGAATTAGCACGGTTTGGTAGGCCGGATAAGGCGTTCACGCCGCATCCGGCGGCTATGCGCGGATGCCTGATGCGACGCTGGCGCGTCTTATCAGGCCTACAAACCAGCACATCGCATTTCAACGGAAACTCAATACAACAACGCATACAGCTGGCGGCGATACTTCGACGCCAGTGCATCACCTGTACCCAGCGCAGCGAGGATCTCCTGGAACGTTTTACGCGTCTGACCGTCTGCGGCGGTGAGATCTTTACGCAGATGCCCAAACAGTAACTCCAGCGCCTCTTCATTGCGCCCAACCTGGTGCAGTTGCAGTGCCAGTTGCGTCGCCAGTGCGGCATCTTCTGGATTCTCCGCCACCTGCTGTTGCAGCTGTTGAATTTCCGGCGTATCTGCCGCCTGCTTCAGCAGTTCGATTTGCGCCACCAGCCCCTGGTAGCGGGTGTCCTGATCCTGTAAAGGAATGGTTTTCAGCACGGCTTCAGCATCTTCAGAACGGTTCAGCGCAATCAGCGTTTCTGCCAGCAGCAGGCCGATCTCCCCGTTCTGATTCGACAACTGCCAGGCGTCTTTCAGCAATGGCAAGGCGTCGGTGTAATTGCCTTCCTGCATCAGCTGCATCGCCTGCTGCGCTTTCAGCTCTTCTTCGCGCGGCAGCACTTTATCCAGCAGGGCGCGGATCGCCTCTTCCGGTTGCGGCCCCTGGAAGCCGTCTACCGGTTGCCCGTTCTGGAACAGATACACGGTCGGAATCGCGCGCAGACCAAACTGGGCGGCAATCATCTGCTCCGCGTCGCAGTCCAGCTTCGCCAGAATAAATTGCCCGTTGTACTGCGCCGCGAGGCTTTCCAGAATTGGGGTTAACTGCAAACAGTGCTGGCTACGTTCAGACCAAAAATAGAACAGCACCGGAGTGGTCATCGACTGTTCAAGAACCTGTTGCAGGTTAGATTCGTTAATGTTGACAATATTTTCTACGGACATGGAGTCGCTCTCTGTTGTCGATATTTTCTTTGACATGGGGGCTTAAGCGCGCGCTTCAACTCACCCCTGCAATATTTTGTCCATCACGCGCCCCGGCAGCAGGCGCTTAAGCACCATTACTGCCCAGGTCACCAGCGTTACTGGATAGCGCATCTTCGGCTTCTCGCTAATAAAAGCATGGCGCACTTTGTCGACCACCGCTTCCGGTCCCAACGTAAAGCGGGCGGCGATGCCGGGATTTTCGACAGGTTTATCACTTTGCGTCTGGTTGACGTTGTCGGTGAAGCGAGTACGAATGGGACCGGGTTCGATCAGGCTAACTTTAATTCCGCTGTGACGTAGCTCCATGCGCAGTGCGTCTGACCACGCCTCCAGCGCATATTTACTGGCCGCGTAAGCGCCACGACCCGGCGTGGAGATTAATCCCATCACCGATGAGGTCATCACAATACGTCCTTCACCGTGCGGTAACATCACGGGTAACAGGCGCATGGTGAGCTGGTGTGCGCCGAAAAAGTTGGCGGAAAACTGCTGTTCCATCTGCACACGGCTGATGGTGGAAAGGGGGCCATACATGCCGAATCCGGCATTGTTAAAGATCCCATACAGACAATTATCGGTCAGGGCGATCACTTCGTCGGCTGCGCGATCAACACTTTCTGGTGAATCCAGATCGATCAACACGCCGGTAAATCCCATGCTGTTCATGCGCTCAACATCATCCGCTTTCCGGCAACCTGCCAGCACATGAAAACCCTGGCGTTTTAATTCGAGCGCGCTTTCCAGGCCAATTCCACTGGAACATCCGGTAATTAAGACCGATTTTTGCATAACTTTACCTGTCAGGATCTCCGTTGCTTTATGAGTCATGATTTACTAAAGGCTGCAACTGCTTCGCCATCCAGTCGGCAATAAACGGCTGGGCGTCGCGGTTGGGATGAATACCGTCATCCTGCATCCATTGTGGTTTGAGGTAGACCTCTTCCATAAAAAAGGGCAGCAGCGGAACATCAAACTCTTTGGCGAGTTTGGGGTAAATGGCGCTAAAGGCTTCATTATAACGGCGACCATAGTTTGCAGGCAGACGTATTTGCATTAACAATGGTTCAGCGTTGGCGGCTTTGACATCCTGCAAAATCTGGCGCAGCGTTTGCTCGGTTTGTTGTGGCTGAAAACCACGCAAACCGTCATTGCCGCCCAGTTCTACCAGCACCCAGCGCGGCTGATGCTGTTTCAGCAGAGCCGGAAGGCGCGCCAGCCCTTGTTGCGAGGTGTCGCCGCTGATGCTGGCATTGACTACCGACGTTTTACTCTGCCACTTATCATTCAACAAGGCAGGCCAGGCCGCGCTGGCAGACATTCGATACCCGGCGCTCAGGCTATCACCCAGAATCAATAACGTGTCCGCTGCAGCGGCACGGAAGGTTAACAGGACCAGGAACAGGAAGGGCAAATGCCAGCGGAAAACATTGTTGAAGTTCATCATCTTAAGAAGTCCGTCGGTCAGGGGGAGCATGAACTCTCCATCCTCACCGGAGTTGAGCTGGTTGTCAAACGTGGCGAGACCATCGCGCTGGTGGGCGAGTCGGGATCGGGTAAGTCAACCTTGCTGGCGATCCTCGCCGGGCTGGATGACGGCAGCAGTGGCGAAGTGAGTCTGGTGGGACAACCGCTACATAATATGGACGAAGAAGCGCGGGCAAAGTTGCGCGCGAAGCACGTAGGCTTTGTTTTTCAGTCATTTATGTTAATTCCTACCCTTAACGCGCTGGAAAACGTCGAGCTTCCGGCGCTGCTGCGTGGTGAGAGTAGCGCAGAAAGTCGTAACGGGGCAAAAGCGTTGCTCGAACAGTTAGGACTGGGTAAACGTCTGGATCATCTTCCGGCACAGCTTTCCGGCGGCGAACAGCAACGAGTGGCGCTGGCGCGAGCTTTTAATGGTCGGCCTGATGTGCTGTTTGCCGACGAACCCACCGGCAATCTTGACCGCCAGACGGGCGATAAAATTGCCGACCTGCTGTTTTCCCTCAACCGTGAACATGGCACCACGTTGATTATGGTGACCCACGACCTGCAACTGGCGGCACGCTGCGACCGCTGCTTACGGCTGGTGAACGGGCAGTTGCAGGAGGAAACATGATTGCACGTTGGTTCTGGCGCGAATGGCGCTCGCCGTCGCTATTAATTGTCTGGCTGGCGCTAAGCCTGGCGGTGGCCTGCGTGCTGGCGCTGGGCAATATCAGCGATCGCATGGAGAAGGGCTTAAGCCAGCAAAGCCGGGAGTTTATGGCGGGCGATCGGGCGTTGCGCAGTTCGCGCGAAGTGCCGCAAGCGTGGCTGGAGGAAGCGCAAAAGCGCGGCCTGAAAGTCGGCAAGCAGCTGACTTTCGCCACCATGACATTTGCAGGCGACACACCGCAGCTGGCGAACGTCAAAGCGGTGGATGATATCTACCCGATGTATGGCGATCTGCAAACCAATCCCCCAGGCCTGAAACCGCAGGCGGGCAGCGTATTGCTGGCCCCACGCCTGATGGCACTGCTTAACCTGAAAACGGGCGACACCATTGACGTGGGCGATGCCACCTTGCGGATTGCCGGAGAAGTGATTCAGGAACCGGATTCCGGTTTTAACCCCTTCCAGATGGCTCCGCGTCTGATGATGAATCTGGCGGATGTCGATAAAACCGGAGCCGTGCAGCCGGGAAGTCGGGTCACCTGGCGCTATAAATTCGGCGGCAACGAGAACCAGCTCGACGGCTATGAGAAATGGTTGTTACCCCAGCTTAAACCCGAACAACGCTGGTACGGTCTGGAACAGGACGAAGGCGCGCTGGGGCGCTCGATGGAACGCTCGCAACAGTTCCTGCTGCTTTCTGCGCTTCTGACCTTGCTGCTGGCAGTGGCAGCGGTGGCGGTGGCGATGAATCATTACTGTCGCAGTCGCTACGATCTGGTGGCGATCCTCAAAACGCTGGGGGCAGGGCGAGCGCAACTGCGTAAGCTAATCGTCGGTCAGTGGTTGATGGTGCTGACGCTTTCAGCCGTTACCGGTGGGGCGATAGGCCTGTTGTTCGAAAACGTGTTGATGGTGCTGCTCAAGCCCGTTCTGCCTGCCGCACTACCGCCAGCCAGCCTCTGGCCGTGGCTGTGGGCGCTCGGCACCATGACGGTTATCTCGCTGCTGGTGGGGCTACGACCATACCGCTTGTTGCTGGCAACGCAGCCTTTACGCGTATTACGTAATGATGTGGTAGCGAACGTCTGGCCGCTGAAGTTTTATCTGCCGATTGTCAGTGTAGTGGTTGTGCTGCTGCTCGCCGGATTAATGGGTGGCAGCATGCTGCTTTGGGCGGTGCTGGCGGGCGCGGTAGTACTGGCTTTGCTGTGCGGTGTGCTGGGCTGGATGCTGCTGAATGTACTTCGCCGCATGACGCTGAAATCGCTGCCTCTGCGCCTGGCGGTTAGCCGCCTGTTACGTCAGCCGTGGTCAACGTTAAGCCAGCTTTCGGCATTTTCGCTCTCCTTTATGCTGCTGGCACTGCTGCTGGTGTTGCGTGGCGATCTGCTCGACCGCTGGCAGCAGCAGCTACCTCCAGAAAGCCCGAACTACTTTTTAATTAACATCGCCACAGAACAGGTAGCACCGCTAAAAGCGTTCCTCGCGGAACATCAGATAGTCCCGGAATCGTTTTATCCGGTGGTGCGGGCGAGACTGACGGCGATTAACGGCAAGCCGACAGAAGGCAATGAAGATGAGGCGCTCAATCGCGAACTCAATCTTACCTGGCAAAATACGCGGCCCGATCATAATCCGATTGTCGCCGGTAACTGGCCGCCAAAAGCCGATGAAGTGTCGATGGAAGAGGGGCTGGCGAAACGCTTAAACGTTGCCCTCGGTGATACCGTGACTTTTATGGGCGATACCCAGGAGTTCCGCGCTAAAGTGACCAGCCTGCGCAAAGTGGACTGGGAAAGTCTGCGGCCTAATTTCTATTTTATTTTCCCTGAAGGGGCATTAGACGGGCAACCGCAGAGCTGGCTTACCAGTTTCCGCTGGGAGAATGGCAACGGCATGTTGACGCAACTCAACCGCCAGTTCCCGACCATTAGCCTGTTAGACATTGGCGCGATTTTAAAACAGGTCGGTCAGGTGCTGGAGCAGGTAAGTCGGGCGCTGGAGGTGATGGTGGTGCTGGTCACCGCCTGCGGTATGTTGCTGTTGCTGGCACAGGTGCAGGTGGGAATGCGTCAGCGTCATCAGGAGCTGGTGGTGTGGCGCACACTCGGTGCGGGGAAAAAGCTGCTGCGCACGACATTGTGGTGTGAGTTCGCCATGCTTGGGTTTGTTTCTGGCCTGGTGGCCGCAATTGGTGCGGAAACGGCGCTGGCAGTGTTGCAGGCGAAAGTGTTTGATTTCCCGTGGGAGCCAGACTGGCGATTGTGGATTGTGCTGCCGTGCAGCGGTGCGCTGCTGCTGTCGCTTTGCGGCGGCTGGCTGGGTGCGCGACTGGTTAAGGGTAAGGCGCTGTTCAGGCAGTTTGCGGGATGATGACAGGCGTTAGATTGCCTGATGCGACGCTGGCGCGTCTTATCAGGCCTACAAAACTGCACTTAACCGTAGGCCGGATAAGGCGTTCACGCCGCATCCGGCATGAACAGCGTGCACAGAATACCGCCTATTACCGCGACTTCACCCATTCCGCCACTTCCGCCCACTCACCGCGAAAGACAACTTTTTCCGCTTTTTTCTCAAGCTGATAGCGATACATCGGGTCGTAATATTCTTCAAGTAACGGCACCAGCCAGGCCAGATGACCGTCGGTGCTGCCGGTGGTGAGTTGCGTTGTCAGTGCTGCATCCAGCCTTGCAGCCAGTTCGTTATATCGCTGTAGCCCCAGCCGACGCTTAATAGCCGAAAGTCCGTGATGCAGGTATTCGCAATACTCCTGCCAGCCCTGTTCGTCGCCGTACGCGTGGGTAAAATCATGATGCATACGCAAGAAATACTCTTCGTTCAGGCGCTCAAGACGGATCTCAAACGGATCTTCTACCACCGCAATCGCCGCCTGAGTCATTCGCTCGCGCAGGCATTCCGGCAGGTGATTCGAACCGATCATCCGGCTTTCGTCTTCCAGCACCCACAGGCGCAAATTCTGACGGGCGTCGGTTTTTAGCATTTCGGCAGCCAGCAGGTTTTCAAAACTCGCCTGGCTAAGTTGTGGTTGTAAGGTGCGACCAAACGCCGAACCGCGATGACGCGCCAACCCTTCCAGATCAACACCGTTCGGCTGTTGCTGCACTAACAGCGTTTTACCGCTGCCGGTACAACCGCCAATCAGCACTATCGGTTTTTGTGCCAGTTCAATAGTCGCCTGAATCGCGGTCTGGCGCAGTGCCTTATAACCGCCTTCCACCAGCGGATAATCAATCCCCGCTGCATGCAACCAGCTTTGGACAATATGTGAGCGCTGACCGCCTCGGGCGCAGCAGAGAATACCTTGCGGATTTTGCAGGCACGCTGCCCGCCAGGCGTCCATGCGCTGCTGACGAATTTCACCCGCCACCAGTTTATGACCCAGCGCCAGCGCCGCGTCTGACCCTTGCTGTTTATAGCAGGTGCCAACGGCGGCGCGTTCATCGTTATTCATTAACGGCAGGTTGATAGCGGCAGGCATTGCGCCTTGCTCAAACTCGATGGGGGCGCGAACATCAATAATGGGCGTATCAGCAATCAGCAGGGCACGATAGTCCTGTTCCGTGTGTCTCTCTTGCATAGTAAAAAGTGAACCTCAAATCAGCTTGCGCGCTATTTTACGCGCCAACGCGCAAGGAAACTTGATTTTTAACTGCGTGGGTTGCCGAAAATTTCTAAAAATCCGCTGATTTCCGGCCTGCGCTGGGTAAACAAGGTCACAATATCTTCTATCGCTTTGCCGCTGCCAAATTTGCGCCATGCCAGACTCAATGGTGAAGGAGGGCGCATCGTTGGGATTACCCGGCTGACCAGTTGTTGATTATCGATCATTGACTGGCAAAGTGATTTTGGCAAAAAACCAATGCCAACGCCCGCCAGATGGGCGGCGATTTTCGTTTCCATATCGGGAACAATAATCTCTTTTTGCCCCGGCAATCGCCAGGCGACGCGTTTGGTTAGTGTGCGGGCGCTGTCTTCAATATTGACCGCCGGAAAGCGCCGCAACTGCGCTTCTGTTAGCGGCTCTTCAACGTTCGCCAGCGGATGATCCGCCGCCATGACAAAGCGCCATTGCACCGATCCTAAGGGATCAAGACTAAAGGTATTTGCCAGCGCCTCAGTTCCCGTGACGCCGATAGCCAGCGAAAAACCTTCGTACAATAGCGAGTCCCAGACGCCCATATAGATTTGTCGGGAGATGTGAAACTGGGTAAAGGGGTAACGCTCATTCAGCCACGCCAGCAACTGGGCAACGGCCTGGGGGTTATAGAGCAGGTTGTTGATGACAATATTCACCTGGCGTTCCACGCCATCATTCACCTGTTGCAGCTCGCTTGGCATACTTTCCAGCCAGCTCAGCCAGTCTCTGGCCTGGGAAAGTAGATGCTCGCCAGCCGCTGTCAACGTTACGCTACGAGTCGTACGGAAAAACAGCGCTACTCCGGTATTCTCTTCCAGAAGTTTAATGCGATAACTGATCGTCGCCGTGGTTTTACATAATCGTTCTGCCGCTTTTGAAAAACTACCTGTTTCAGCAACCGCAATGAAAGTCCGCAAGGTTTCTGGATCGAACATCTTCAGGTATCCCCTTTTAAATCCGCAAGTTGCGTGATTTTCTTATCCTCTGATTTATCAGTATTTTTACATGATAACCCTGTTCAATTTGTGGACTAAATCTAGTTTTGGAAAAATATTCCAACTTTTGTGTTGATGTTGTTCTCTTAAGGTTTTAGATTGCCTGTTATTGAAACCAAGCTGACCGGTCGGCGGTGGTTGAACGGAATTATGTTACAAGGACAAAAAGATGAAACTTCAGGTATTACCGTTAAGTCAGGAAGCCTTTAGTGCTTATGGCGACGTAATCGAAACGCAGCAACGGGATTTTTTCCATATTAACAATGGACTGGTGGAGCGTTACCACGATTTGGCGCTGGTTGAGATTCTTGAGCAAGACCGTACGCTTATCAGCATTAACCGCGCGCAACCGGCGAATCTGCCGCTGACCCTTCACGAACTCGAACGTCATCCGCTGGGTACTCAGGCCTTTATCCCGATGAAAGGGGAAGTGTTTGTGGTGGTCGTGGCGTTAGGTGACGACAAACCAGACCTGTCAACTCTGCGGGCGTTTATTACCAACGGCGAACAGGGGGTGAATTACCATCGTAACGTCTGGCATCATCCACTTTTCGCCTGGCAGCGCGTCACCGATTTCTTGACCATCGATCGCGGCGGCAGTGACAACTGTGATGTTGAAAGTATTCCTGAACAGGAACTCTGTTTTGCGTGACGCCTGCAACCGACTTGCATAAGATAAACGAATTGTTCATTGTTTATGCTCACTTGTAGGTCGGAGTTAACGTAGGTATGACGGAAGTTAGACGGCGCGGCAGGCCAGGACAGGCGGAGCCTGTGGCACAGAAGGGCGCACAGGCGTTAGAGCGGGGAATTGCGATTCTGCAATATCTGGAAAAAAGTGGGGGAAGTTCATCGGTTAGCGATATTTCTCTCAATCTGGATTTGCCGCTCTCCACGACCTTTCGCTTGCTGAAGGTTTTACAGGCAGCGGATTTTGTCTATCAGGACAGTCAGTTAGGCTGGTGGCATATAGGATTAGGTGTCTTTAACGTCGGTGCAGCGTACATCCATAACCGCGATGTCCTCTCCGTCGCCGGGCCGTTTATGCGCCGCCTGATGTTACTTTCCGGCGAAACGGTCAATGTCGCGATCCGTAACGGCAATGAAGCGGTATTAATTGGTCAGTTAGAGTGTAAATCGATGGTCAGGATGTGTGCGCCGCTGGGCAGTCGTCTGCCGCTGCATGCTTCCGGTGCGGGCAAGGCGCTGCTTTATCCGCTGGCGGAAGAGGAGCTGATGAGCATCATTCTGCAAACCGGTTTGCAGCAGTTTACGCCAACGACGCTTGTGGATATGCCCACCTTGCTGAAGGACCTGGAACAAGCGCGTGAACTGGGCTATACCGTAGATAAAGAAGAGCATGTTGTTGGCCTGAATTGCATAGCTTCAGCAATTTACGATGATGTAGGTAGTGTTGTTGCCGCTATCTCCATCTCCGGGCCTTCATCAAGACTGACAGAAGATCGTTTTGTCAGTCAGGGTGAGCTGGTCAGAGACACCGCCCGCGATATCAGCACGGCGTTGGGACTGAAAGCACATCCATAGTGTCTGTCGCATCCCGCTCTGCGGAGCGGGTTTTTTTGACAAAATTTGAAAGTTGGAAAATTTTTCCAATTAATAGAGGTAGGAATAAAATGGCAAAAATGAGAGCCGTTGACGCGGCAATGTATGTGCTGGAGAAAGAAGGTATCATCACCGCCTTCGGCGTTCCGGGAGCTGCAATCAATCCGTTCTACTCAGCGATGCGTAAGCACGGCGGTATTCGTCACATTCTGGCGCGTCATGTGGAAGGTGCTTCGCACATGGCGGAAGGTTATACCCGCGCAACGGCAGGGAATATCGGCGTATGTCTGGGGACTTCCGGTCCTGCGGGCACGGACATGATCACCGCGCTCTATTCTGCTTCTGCTGATTCCATTCCTATTCTGTGTATTACCGGCCAGGTTCCGCGCGCCCGTCTGCATAAAGAAGATTTCCAGGCCGTTGATATTGAAGCAATTGCTAAACCGGTCAGCAAAATGGCGGTTACAGTTCGTGAAGCGGCGCTGGTGCCTCGTGTGCTGCAACAGGCGTTTCACCTGATGCGTTCTGGTCGCCCGGGTCCGGTACTGGTGGATTTACCGTTCGACGTTCAGGTTGCGGAAATCGAGTTTGATCCTGACATGTACGAACCGCTGCCGGTCTACAAACCTGCTGCCAGCCGTATGCAGATCGAAAAAGCTGTAGAAATGTTAATTCAGGCCGAACGTCCGGTGATTGTTGCCGGGGGCGGGGTAATCAATGCTGACGCTGCTGCACTGTTACAACAGTTTGCTGAACTGACCAGCGTTCCGGTGATCCCAACGCTGATGGGCTGGGGCTGTATTCCCGACGATCATGAACTGATGGCCGGGATGGTGGGTCTGCAAACCGCGCATCGTTACGGTAACGCAACGCTGCTGGCGTCCGACATGGTGTTTGGTATCGGTAACCGTTTTGCTAACCGTCATACCGGTTCGGTAGAGAAATACACCGAAGGGCGCAAAATCGTTCATATCGATATTGAGCCGACGCAAATTGGCCGCGTGCTGTGTCCGGATCTCGGCATTGTCTCTGATGCTAAAGCAGCGCTGACGCTGCTGGTTGAAGTGGCGCAGGAGATGCAAAAAGCGGGTCGTCTGCCGTGTCGTAAAGAATGGGTCGCCGACTGCCAGCAGCGCAAACGCACTTTGCTGCGCAAAACCCACTTCGACAATGTGCCGGTGAAACCGCAGCGCGTGTATGAAGAGATGAACAAAGCCTTTGGTCGCGATGTTTGTTATGTCACCACCATTGGTCTGTCACAAATCGCTGCGGCACAAATGCTGCATGTCTTTAAAGACCGCCACTGGATCAACTGTGGGCAGGCAGGCCCGTTGGGCTGGACCATTCCGGCGGCGCTGGGCGTGTGTGCCGCTGATCCAGAGCGCAATGTGGTGGCGATTTCCGGTGACTTCGACTTCCAGTTCCTGATTGAAGAATTAGCCGTTGGCGCACAGTTCAATATTCCGTACATCCATGTACTGGTGAACAACGCTTATCTGGGGCTGATTCGCCAGTCGCAGCGCGCGTTTGATATGGATTACTGCGTACAGCTCGCTTTCGAAAATATTAACTCCAGCGAAGTGAACGGTTATGGCGTCGACCACGTAAAAGTAGCGGAAGGTTTAGGTTGTAAAGCAATTCGCGTTTTCAAACCGGAAGATATTGCACCAGCCTTTGAACAGGCGAAAGTCTTAATAGCGCAATATCGGGTACCTGTAGTCGTGGAAGTTATTCTCGAGCGTGTGACCAATATTTCGATGGGCAGTGAACTGGATAACGTCATGGAATTTGAAGATATCGCCGATAACGCAGCGGACGCACCGACTGAAACCTGTTTCATGCACTATGAATAAGGGAGATAAATAATGTTACGTTTCTCTGCTAATTTATCGATGTTATTTGGTGAATATGATTTTCTCGCCCGTTTTGAGAAAGCTGCGCAGTGTGGTTTTCGCGGCGTTGAATTTATGTTCCCTTATGACTACGACATTGAAGAATTAAAACAGGTGCTGGCGAGTAATAAACTCGAACATACGCTGCACAATTTACCGGCAGGTGACTGGGCGGCGGGCGAGCGGGGTATTGCCTGTATTCCTGGCCGTGAAGAAGAGTTTCGGGATGGCGTAGCAGCAGCGATTCGTTATGCTCGTGCGCTGGGTAATAAAAAAATTAACTGTCTGGTCGGTAAAACGCCGGCTGGTTTCAGCAGTGAACAGATTCACGCAACGCTTGTAGAAAACCTGCGTTATGCCGCGAATATGCTGATGAAAGAAGATATTTTATTACTGATTGAACCTATCAACCATTTTGATATTCCTGGTTTCCATCTCACCGGAACTCGGCAGGCGCTGAAATTGATTGATGATGTTGGTTGCTGCAATTTGAAAATTCAGTATGACATTTATCACATGCAGCGGATGGAGGGTGAATTAACCAACACTATGACGCAATGGGCCGATAAAATTGGTCACCTGCAAATCGCTGATAATCCGCATCGCGGCGAACCGGGAACCGGAGAAATTAATTACGAATATCTCTTTACGGTAATTGAAAATTCTGACTACAACGGTTGGATTGGCTGTGAATATAAACCCCAAACCACCACGGAAGCTGGTTTACGCTGGATGGATCCGTACCGTTAAAACGTAACGCTATTCAGACAATGCTTTTTTAGGTCGCTAAGTCGGCAGGGGATCGTGTTGTCTGAATTCAGGAAAAGCGAAATTTAAAAGAGGTTAATTATGAAACTGGGATTTATTGGCTTAGGCATTATGGGTACTCCGATGGCCATTAATCTGGCGCGTGCCGGTCATCAACTGCATGTCACAACCATTGGTCCGGTTGCTGATGAATTACTGTCACTGGGTGCCGTCAGTGTTGAAACTGCGCGCCAGGTAACGGAAGCATCGGACATCATTTTTATTATGGTGCCGGATACGCCACAGGTTGAAGACGTTCTGTTTGGTGAAAATGGTTGTACCAAAGCCTCGCTGAAGGGCAAAACCATTGTTGATATGAGCTCCATTTCCCCGATCGAAACTAAACGTTTCGCTCGTCAGGTGAATGAACTGGGCGGCGATTATCTCGATGCGCCCGTCTCCGGCGGTGAAATCGGCGCGCGTGAAGGGACGTTGTCGATTATGGTTGGCGGTGACGAAGCGGTATTTGAACGTGTTAAACCGCTGTTTGAACTGCTCGGTAAAAATATCACCCTCGTGGGCGGTAACGGCGACGGTCAAACCTGCAAAGTGGCAAATCAGATTATCGTGGCGCTCAATATTGAAGCGGTTTCTGAAGCCCTGCTATTTGCTTCAAAAGCCGGAGCGGATCCGGTACGTGTGCGCCAGGCGCTGATGGGCGGCTTTGCTTCCTCACGTATTCTGGAAGTTCACGGTGAGCGCATGATTAAACGCACCTTTAATCCAGGTTTTAAAATTGCGCTGCACCAGAAAGATCTCAACCTGGCACTGCAAAGTGCGAAAGCACTGGCGCTGAATCTGCCAAACACCGCGACCTGCCAGGAATTGTTTAATACCTGTGCGGCAAACGGTGGTAGCCAGTTGGATCACTCTGCGTTAGTGCAGGCGCTGGAATTAATGGCTAACCATAAACTGGCCTGATACCCGCAATAAAAATGGCCGATATCAGAAAATGAATCGGCCAGCAATATTAAAAAAAGAAAGCAGCCAAAGATGTTGCTTCAGTATTAAAAATAATATTTTTATTTTATTTGTTCCTCATAGCTAGATTAAAAAGACGTTATTCGATACGTGAAATTAAGAGGGATTTATGGAACATCAGAGAAAACTATTCCAGCAACGCGGCTATAGCGAAGATCTATTGCCGAAAACGCAAAGCCAGCGGACCTGGAAAACATTTAACTATTTTACCTTATGGATGGGTTCGGTTCATAACGTTCCCAATTATGTGATGGTCGGCGGCTTTTTTATTCTCGGCTTGTCTACCTTTAGTATTATGCTGGCAATTATCCTCAGCGCCTTTTTCATTGCCGCGGTAATGGTATTAAACGGTGCTGCGGGCAGTAAATACGGTGTGCCTTTTGCCATGATCCTGCGTGCTTCTTACGGCGTACGTGGTGCACTGTTTCCCGGATTATTAAGAGGCGGGATTGCTGCCATTATGTGGTTTGGCCTGCAATGTTACGCTGGATCGCTGGCCTGCTTGATCCTGATTGGCAAAATCTGGCCGGGATTTTTAACTCTCGGTGGTGATTTTACCCTGTTAGGGCTTTCTCTACCGGGTTTAATCACTTTCTTACTCTTCTGGCTGGTGAACGTCGGAATCGGTTTCGGTGATGGCAAAGTTTTAAATAAATTCACTGCCATTCTTAACCCGTGCATCTATATCGTTTTCGGCGGTATGGCGATTTGGGCGATTTCGCTGGTCGGGATCGGTCCAATCTTTGACTATATTCCGGGCGGTATTCAGAAAGCAGAAAACGGTGGCTTCCTGTTCCTGGTGGTGATTAACGCGGTAGTTGCGGTCTGGGCGGCACCGGCGGTGAGCGCATCCGACTTTACGCAAAACGCCCACTCGTTTCGTGAGCAGGCGCTGGGGCAAACGCTGGGTTTAGTTGTGGCCTATATTCTGTTTGCGGTCGCCGGGGTATGTATTATTGCCGGAGCCAGTATTCACTACGGCGCGGACACCTGGAACGTGCTGGATATTGTTCAGCGTTGGGACAGCCTGTTTGCCTCGTTCTTTGCGGTACTGGTTATTCTGATGACGACTATCTCCACTAACGCCACCGGTAATATTATTCCGGCTGGTTATCAGATAGCCGCTATTGCACCGACGAAACTGACCTATAAAAACGGCGTACTGATTGCCAGTATTATCAGCTTGCTGATCTGCCCGTGGAAATTAATGGAAAATCAGGACAGCATTTATCTGTTCCTCGATATTATCGGCGGAATGCTGGGTCCGGTAATTGGTGTCATGATGGCGCATTATTTTGTGGTGATGCGCGGACAAATTAATCTTGATGAACTGTATACCGCAGCAGGGGATTTCAAATATTACGATAACGGCTTTAACCTTACCGCGTTCTCAGTAACTTTGGTCGCCGTTATTTTATCTCTCGGTGGTAAATTTATTCCGTTCATGGAGCCTTTATCACGCGTTTCATGGTTTGTCGGCGTTATTGTCGCCTTTGCGGCCTACGCCTTATTAAAGAAGCGTACTGCAGCAGAAAAAACAGGAGAACAAAAAGTCACAGGTTAATTAATCCCGATATTGAACATTGAGTTAAAAAACCAATCTGTATTTTACAAGGAGTTTGTTATGTCTTTTGATTTAATCATTAAAAACGGCACCGTTATTTTAGAAAACGAAGCTCGCGTAGTGGATGTCGCCGTTAAAGGCGGAAAAATTGCTGCTATCGGTCAGGATCTGGGCGATGCAAAAGAAGTTATGGATGCGTCTGGTCTGGTGGTTTCGCCAGGCATGGTTGATGCGCACACCCATATTTCTGAACCGGGTCGCAGCCACTGGGAAGGTTATGAAACCGGTACTCGCGCAGCAGCAAAAGGTGGTATCACCACCATGATCGAAATGCCGCTCAACCAGCTGCCTGCAACGGTTGACCGCGCATCGATTGAACTGAAGTTTGATGCCGCCAAAGGCAAGCTGACTATCGATGCGGCGCAACTCGGTGGCCTGGTGTCTTACAACATCGACCGTCTGCATGAGCTGGATGAAGTGGGCGTTGTCGGCTTCAAATGCTTCGTTGCGACCTGTGGCGATCGCGGTATCGACAACGACTTCCGTGACGTCAATGACTGGCAGTTCTTCAAAGGTGCGCAGAAGCTGGGCGAACTGGGACAGCCGGTGCTGGTGCACTGCGAAAACGCGCTGATCTGTGACGAACTTGGCGAAGAAGCGAAACGTGAAGGTCGCGTAACCGCACATGACTATGTGGCTTCGCGTCCGGTATTTACCGAAGTGGAAGCGATTCGCCGCGTGCTGTACCTGGCGAAAGTTGCCGGTTGCCGTCTGCACGTTTGCCATATCAGCAGCCCGGAAGGTGTTGAAGAAGTGACTCGTGCACGTCAGGAAGGCCAGGATGTTACCTGTGAATCCTGCCCGCATTACTTTGTGCTGGATACCGATCAGTTCGAAGAAATTGGCACCCTGGCGAAGTGTTCACCGCCGATCCGCGATCTGGAAAACCAGAAAGGCATGTGGGAAAAACTGTTTAACGGTGAAATAGACTGCCTGGTTTCCGACCACTCTCCATGCCCGCCGGAAATGAAAGCCGGTAACATCATGAAAGCGTGGGGCGGTATCGCTGGTCTGCAAAGCTGCATGGACGTGATGTTCGATGAAGCGGTACAGAAACGCGGAATGTCTCTGCCAATGTTCGGCAAATTAATGGCGACTAACGCAGCAGATATTTTCGGTCTGCAGCAAAAAGGCCGTATCGCCCCAGGAAAAGATGCCGACTTCGTCTTCATTCAGCCGAATAGCAGCTATGTTCTTACCAATGACGATCTGGAATATCGCCACAAAGTCAGCCCGTATGTTGGCCGTACTATTGGCGCGCGTATCACGAAAACCATCTTACGTGGTGATGTGATTTACGACATCGAACAGGGCTTCCCTGTTGCGCCGAAAGGTCAATTTATCCTTAAACATCAGCAGTAATCTGGCCCTGCAATGCCCGTCCTTGTGGCGGGCATTCTCCGGTTAAGGTGTGTTTATGTTCAATTTTGCAGTGGGCCGCGAAAGCCTGTTATCAGGATTTCAGTGGTTTTTCTTTATTTTTTGCAACACGGTTGTGGTTCCTCCTACGCTACTTTCTGCTTTTCAGTTGCCGCAAAGTAGCCTGCTTACGCTCACGCAATATGCTTTTCTTGCTACCGCACTGGCCTGCTTCGCTCAGGCGTTCTGCGGTCATCGTCGCGCTATTATGGAAGGGCCGGGTGGCCTGTGGTGGGGAACCATCCTGACTATCACCCTTGGCGAAGCATCGCGCGGGACACCGATCAACGATATCGCTACCAGCCTGGCGGTGGGAATTGCGCTCTCTGGCGTGCTGACGATGTTGATTGGTTTTAGCGGATTAGGTCATCGTCTGGCGCGGTTATTTACGCCGTCGGTGATGGTCTTGTTTATGTTGATGCTGGGCGCGCAGCTGACCACTATCTTTTTCAAAGGTATGCTCGGGCTGCCGTTTGGCATAGCCGACCCGAATTTTAAAATTCAGTTACCGCCGTTCGCGCTCTCGGTGGCGGTGATGTGCCTGGTACTGGCGATGATTATCTTCCTGCCGCAACGTTTTGCCCGTTATGGCCTGCTGGTCGGTACGATAACCGGCTGGTTGTTGTGGTACTTTTGCTTTCCTTCTTCGCATTCGCTCTCCGGTGAGTTGCACTGGCAGTGGTTCCCGCTCGGCAGTGGCGGTGCTTTGTCGCCGGGGATTATTCTGACGGCGGTGATTACAGGTCTGGTAAATATCAGCAATACCTACGGTGCGATTCGTGGCACGGATGTTTTTTATCCGCAACAGGGCGCGGGGAATACGCGTTATCGTCGCAGCTTTGTGGCGACCGGATTTATGACGCTGATAACCGTGCCGCTGGCGGTAATTCCATTTTCACCGTTTGTTTCATCCATTGGTTTATTAACCCAGACTGGCGATTACACGCGACGATCGTTTATTTATGGCAGCGTTATTTGCCTGCTGGTGGCACTGGTTCCGGCACTCACACGACTGTTTTGCAGTATCCCTTTACCGGTGAGTAGCGCGGTCATGTTGGTTTCTTATCTGCCTTGGTGATGCTGCCAACTTACTGATTTAGTGTATGATGGTGTTTTTGAGGTGCTCCAGTGGCTTCTGTTTCTATCAGCTGTCCCTCCTGTTCAGCTACTGACGGGGTGGTGC
>NZ_JBJQMC010000017.1:0-112111 GCF_046486085.1 Escherichia sp. WS568 | reverse complement strand
ATTTTTGAGCACTTTTCTTTCACCCAATGGGTGAAAGCTGAATTTCGAAGGAATGCATATTTATCAAGGCTTTGATTATGCTTTTTGAAGTACTGACGTAGAATCTAGGTGGTCCATTTAAAAAATGCACCAAGATTGAGGCGAATACCGCCCCAGTAGAGCAGGAAGCCGAGCACCACGGCTGTAGCAAGACCGAGCATTGCACCCAGCGGCGGCCAGATCCCGACATCTTGTTGAAACGCCGCCAGCAGGAAAAAGACCGACTCCAGCCCCTCCCTTGCAACGGCAAAAAAGACCATCATCACCAGCGCCCAGCCATGATGATTTCCACGCTGCAATGCGCTGTCGACTGCCTGCTCCAGTTGTACTTTGACGTTGCGCGACACTTTGCGCATCCAGAAAACCATCCAGGTAAGGATCACCACGGCGATCACCGCCACGATACCTTCAAACAGTTCCTGTTCTTTTTGCGGAAATTCGCCGGTGGTTTCGTTAATGAAGATACCCAAGCCCAGGCACAACGCAGCGGCAAGCAACACGCCAATCCACATCACACCAATCCATCGGCCTCGCTGGGTACGCTTAAGATAGCTGGCAATCAAACTGACAATCAGCGCGGCTTCAAGTCCTTCGCGCAACATAATGAGAAACGGAACAAACATGCCACCCACCCTTAAACGTTTTTCTGAGTCAATCTATGCAAAGAAAAGTAAATCGCAGTGATATCGATTATCATTACGATGAAGAAAAATACAAGTGGAATGTAGTGATAATGATGAGAAGATGTAAAAATATTTTGAGAAAAAACGCAGAGGGCAATCACTGATTGCCCTCTGCCTGCTTCCTGTTATGACGTGAAATTTTCGGTAAAACGCCTTCTCTTACCCTTCCTGCAACCGTGACGGCGGAGCCGAATGATAGTGCGCATCGGCCTCGGCAAAGCGTTTTTGCATCGCCGCTGACGGCGCTTTACCCAGCAAACTAAACACTACAATCCCGATACTGCCGAAGATGAAGCCCGGAATAATTTCGTACAGTCCCAGCCAGCCGAACTGTTTCCAGACGATAACCGTCAGCGCACCGATGATCATCCCCGCCAGCGCACCGTTGCGCGTCATGCGTGACCACATCACCGAGAACAGCACCACCGGACCAAACGCCGCGCCAAAGCCTGCCCACGCGTAGCTCACTAAGCCCAGCACGCGGTTTTCCGGGTTTGCCGCCAGCGCAATCGCCACCAGCGCCACCACCAGCACCATCACACGCCCTACCCACACCAGCTCTTTCTGGCTGGCATGTTTACGCAGAAACGCTTTGTATAAATCTTCGGTAATCGCACTGGAACATACCAGCAGCTGGCAGCTTAAGGTTGACATTACCGCCGCCAGAATCGCCGACAGCAGAATCCCGGCAATCCACGGGTTAAACAGAATTTGCGCCAGTTCGATAAACACGCGTTCAGCGTTCTGATTTACCGCACCTGCTACCGCCGGGTGCTCATTAAAGTAAGCAATACCAAAGAAGCCGACAGCCACCGCCCCTGCCAGGCAGAGGATCATCCAGGTCATACTGATACGACGCGCATGGACAATGCTGTGGTGAGAATCCGCCGCCATAAAACGCGCCAGGATGTGCGGCTGCCCGAAGTAACCCAGTCCCCAGCCCATCAGTGAGATAATGGCGACAAAGTTCAGCCCTTTGAGCATATCCACGTTTTCGATGCTCTTTTGTTTGATCACTTCCAGAGAGTCGCCAAACCCACCAACGCTAATGATTACGATAACCGGCGTCAGGATCAGGGCAAAAATCATCAGGCTGGCCTGTACAGTGTCAGTCCAGCTCACCGCGAGGAAACCGCCAATAAAGGTGTAAAGGATCGTCGCCGCAGCCCCCGCCCACAGAGCCGTTTCGTAGCTCATGCCAAAGGTACTTTCAAACAGACGCGCGCCTGCCACAATGCCCGAAGCGCAATAAATGGTGAAGAACAGCAAAATAACCAGCGCGGAGATAATGCGCAAAATGCGGCTTTTATCTTCAAAGCGCCCGGTGAAATAATCCGGCAATGTTAAGGCGTTATTGTTGTATTCGGTATGCACACGCAACCGCCCGGCCACCAGCTTCCAGTTGATCCACGCGCCTAATGTCAGGCCAATGGCGATCCAGCTTTCGGAAATCCCGGAAAGAAAAACAGCGCCTGGCAACCCCATTAACAGCCAGCCGCTCATATCCGACGCCCCCGCCGATAATGCCGTCACGAATGGCCCAAGACTACGACCGCCCAGAATATAGTCGTCGAAGTTTTTCGTTGATCGCCAGGCGATAAACCCAATCAATATCATGCCAAAGATATAGACACAAAATGTCACCAACATCGGTGTGCTAATAGCCATCTAAAGTCTCCAAAAAATTATTATCGGCAATGTCGAAACTTGCCGTTATATCTGCCACCGGAACGGGGTAACAGAGTTTATGTTTTACCAGGGCGACCGTATCCTGCCGGAAGCGCTGGTTATTCACAATCGATTTAACACACCATTTACATTAAATTTTAGTGCTCAGCGACACTATTTTTCATCAGGTTGCACTCTCTCACATTTTTTGCGGTTGCACCTTTCAAAAATGTTAACTGCCGCAGAGAAAAAGTCTGAGTTATTTTTTTAATCCCTGTCATATCGATTTCTTTTATTAACATTTCATTCATTTTTAAGCTTGCTACGCAGGTCACATTTAACATGGTTGCACAAAGTTGCAACATCATGGATATTTCACGATAACGTTAAGTTGCACCTTTCAGAACAACAGGAGTAATGGCATGGGAACCACCACCATGGGGGTTAAGCTGGACGACGCGACGCGTGAGCGTATTAAGTCTGCCGCGACACGTATCGATCGCACGCCACACTGGTTAATTAAGCAGGCGATTTTTTCTTATCTTGAACAACTGGAAAACAGCGATACTCTGCCGGAGCTACCTGCGCTGCTTTCTGGCGCGGCCAATGAGAGCGATGAAGCACCGACTCCGGCAGAGGAACCACACCAGCCATTCCTCGACTTTGCCGAGCAAATTTTGCCCCAGTCGGTTTCCCGCGCCGCGATCACCGCGGCCTATCGCCGCCCGGAAACCGAAGCGGTTTCGATGCTGCTGGAACAAGCCCGCCTGCCGCAACCAGTTGCTGAACAGGCGCATAAACTGGCGTATCAACTGGCCGATAAACTGCGTAATCAAAAAAATGCCAGTGGTCGCGCAGGTATGGTCCAGGGGTTATTGCAGGAGTTTTCGCTGTCATCGCAGGAAGGCGTGGCGCTGATGTGTCTGGCAGAAGCGTTGTTGCGTATTCCCGACAAAGCCACCCGGGACGCGTTAATTCGCGACAAAATCAGCAACGGTAACTGGCAGTCACACATTGGTCGTAGCCCGTCTTTGTTTGTTAATGCCGCCACCTGGGGGCTGCTGTTTACCGGCAAACTGGTTTCCACCCATAACGAAGCCAGTCTCTCCCGCTCGCTGAACCGCATTATCGGTAAGAGCGGTGAACCGCTGATCCGCAAAGGTGTGGATATGGCGATGCGCCTGATGGGAGAGCAGTTCGTCACTGGCGAAACCATCGCGGAAGCGTTAGCCAATGCCCGCAAGCTGGAAGAGAAAGGTTTCCGTTACTCTTACGATATGCTGGGCGAAGCCGCGCTGACTGCCGCAGATGCACAGGCGTATATGGTTTCCTATCAACAGGCGATTCACGCCATTGGTAAAGCGTCCAATGGTCGTGGCATCTATGAAGGTCCAGGCATTTCAATCAAGCTGTCGGCGCTGCATCCGCGTTACAGCCGCGCCCAGTATGACCGGGTAATGGAAGAGCTTTACCCACGTCTGAAATCACTCACCCTGCTGGCGCGTCAGTACGATATTGGTATTAACATCGATGCCGAAGAGGCCGATCGTCTGGAGATCTCCCTCGATCTGCTGGAAAAACTCTGTTTCGAGCCGGAACTGGCAGGCTGGAACGGCATCGGTTTTGTTATTCAGGCTTATCAAAAACGCTGCCCGTTGGTGATCGATTACCTGATTGATCTCGCCACCCGCAGCCGTCGCCGTCTGATGATTCGCCTGGTGAAAGGCGCGTACTGGGATAGTGAAATCAAGCGTGCACAGATGGACGGCCTTGAAGGTTATCCGGTTTATACCCGCAAGGTGTATACCGACGTTTCTTATCTTGCCTGTGCGAAAAAACTGCTGGCGGTGCCGAATTTAATCTACCCGCAGTTCGCGACGCACAACGCCCATACGCTGGCAGCGATTTATCAACTGGCGGGTCAAAACTACTACCCGGGTCAGTACGAGTTCCAGTGCCTGCATGGTATGGGCGAACCACTGTATGAGCAGGTCACCGGGAAAGTTGCCGACGGCAAACTTAACCGTCCGTGTCGTATTTATGCTCCGGTCGGTACACATGAAACGCTGCTGGCGTATCTGGTGCGCCGCCTGCTGGAAAACGGTGCTAACACCTCGTTTGTTAACCGTATTGCCGACACCTCTTTGCCACTGGATGAACTGGTCGCCGATCCAGTCACTGCTGTAGAAAAACTGGCACAACAGGAAGGGCAAACTGGATTACCGCATCCGAAAATTCCCCTGCCGCGCGATCTTTACGGTCACGGGCGCGACAACTCGGCAGGGCTGGATCTCGCTAACGAACACCGTCTGGCCTCGCTCTCTTCAGCCCTGCTCAATAGTGCACTGCAAAAATGGCAGTCCTTGCCAATGCTGGAACAACCGGTAGCGGCAGGTGAGATGTCGCCCGTTATTAACCCTGCGGAACCGAAAGATATTGTGGGCTATGTGCGTGAAGCCACGCCGCGTGAAGTAGAACAGGCGCTGGAAAGTGCGGTTAATAACGCGCCAATCTGGTTTGCCACGCCTCCGGCTGAACGCGCGGCAATTTTGCATCGCGCTGCCGTGCTAATGGAAAGCCAGATGCAGCAACTGATTGGTATTCTGGTGCGTGAAGCCGGAAAAACCTTCAGTAACGCCATTGCCGAAGTGCGCGAAGCGGTCGATTTTCTCCACTACTATGCCGGACAGGTGCGGGATGATTTCGCTAACGAAACCCACCGTCCATTAGGGCCTGTGGTATGTATCAGTCCGTGGAACTTCCCGCTGGCGATTTTCACCGGACAGATCGCTGCCGCACTGGCGGCAGGTAACAGCGTGCTGGCAAAACCGGCAGAACAAACGCCGCTGATTGCCGCGCAAGGGATCGCCATTTTGCTGGAAGCGGGTGTACCGCCAGGCGTGGTGCAATTGCTGCCCGGTCGGGGTGAAACCGTGGGCGCGCAACTGACGGGTGATGATCGCGTGCGCGGGGTGATGTTTACCGGTTCAACCGAAGTCGCTACGTTACTGCAGCGCAATATCGCCAGCCGCCTGGACGCTCAGGGTCGCCCTATTCCGCTCATCGCTGAAACCGGCGGCATGAACGCGATGATTGTCGATTCTTCAGCACTGACCGAACAAGTCGTAATAGATGTGCTGGCCTCGGCGTTCGACAGTGCAGGTCAGCGTTGTTCGGCACTGCGCGTGCTGTGCCTGCAAGATGAGATTGCCGACCACACGCTGAAAATGCTGCGCGGCGCAATGGCCGAATGCCGGATGGGTAATCCGGGTCGCCTGACCACCGATATCGGTCCGGTGATTGATAGCGAAGCGAAAGCCAATATCGAGCGTCATATTCAGACCATGCGTAGTAAAGGCCGTCAGGTGTTCCAGGCGGTGCGGGAAAACAGCGAAGATACCCGTGAATGGCAAAGCGGCACCTTTGTCGCTCCGACGCTGATCGAACTGGATGACTTTGCCGAATTACAAAAAGAGGTCTTTGGTCCGGTGCTGCATGTGGTGCGTTACAACCGTAACCAGCTGCCGGCGCTGATCGAGCAGATTAACGCTTCCGGTTATGGTCTGACGCTTGGCGTCCATACGCGCATTGATGAAACCATCGCCCAGGTCACTGGCTCGGCGCATGTCGGTAATCTGTACGTTAACCGTAATATGGTGGGCGCAGTGGTTGGGGTGCAACCATTCGGCGGCGAAGGGTTGTCCGGCACCGGGCCGAAAGCAGGCGGTCCGCTCTATCTCTACCGTCTGCTGGCGAATCGCCCAGAAAGTGCGCTGGCAGTGACGCTCGCGCGTCAGGACGCAGAGTATCCGGTCGATGCGCAGTTGAAAGCCGCATTGACTCAGCCGCTAAATGCACTGCGGGAATGGGCGGCAAACCGTCCAGAATTGCAGGCGTTATGTACGCAATATGGCGAGCTGGCGCAGGCAGGAACACAACGATTGCTGCCAGGGCCGACGGGTGAACGCAACACCTGGACGCTGCTGCCGCGTGAGCGCGTATTGTGTATCGCGGATGATGAACAGGATGCGCTGACTCAGCTCGCCGCCGTGCTGGCGGTGGGCAGCCAGGTACTGTGGCCGGATGACACGCTGCATCATCAGTTAGTGAAGGCATTGCCATCGGCAGTCAGCGAACGTATTCAACTGGCGAAAGCGGAAAATATAACCGCTCAACCCTTTGATGCGGTGATCTTCCACGGTGATTCGGATCAGCTTCGCGCATTGTGTGAAGCCGTTGCCGCGCGGGATGGTGCAATTGTTTCGGTGCAGGGTTTTGCCCGTGGCGAAAGCAATATCCTTCTGGAACGGCTGTATATCGAGCGTTCGCTGAGTGTGAATACCGCTGCCGCTGGCGGTAACGCCAGTTTAATGACGATCGGTTAAACAGGTAGCCGGAGGATGTTACAACCTCCTCCGGCATCTTTAACGTGGTCGAATCCCCTCAATAATAATCCGCTGCACGTTTTCAACCGTTTGATTGAAAAATACCTCATCGCGCAACGTCGCGCCTGTCACCGCCTCCACCTGAGGGGCGAAATCGGCGTAATGTTGAGTGGAAGCCCAAATCATAAAAATCAAATGCTGCGGATCAATCGGCGCGAGTTTGCCGCTTTTTACCCAACCGGCAATCAGCGCCGATTTCTCATCAATTAATGCCTTCAAATCGCCCGTCAGTTCATCCATTAACAACGGCGCGCCTGCCAGCATCTCCATACAAAACAGACGTGAAGCCTGCGGATAATCGCGTGAGACTTCCAGCTTCAGACGGATGTACTCTTTGATCGCCGCCAGCGGGGCGAAATCTTCACGAAACGCTTTTAACGGTGCCAGCCAGATATCGAGAATCTGCCGCAGTACGGCTATATACAGCGCCTCTTTTGACGGGAAGTAATACAGCAGATTGGTTTTTGAAACGCCTGCCAACTCTGCGATCTGCTCCAGCCTTGTGCCGTGAAAACCGAATTGTGAAAAAGTGTCCAGTGCTGCGCTAAGAATCGCTTTTTTCTTCGCGCTTACTGCGCGCGAACGTTTACCCGTTATTTTCACTGCGCCTTGCGTCATGCGCTCTCCCCTCTTGTAGATTGGCAACAGGATAGCAAAACCCCCGCCCGGCCTCGACCTTCTGCACTCTCATCGCGCACGGATGCATGTTTTATGTGCAACTGTTTTGACCGTTTAGTCCACTTTTTTCCAGATATTTCAGACAACCAAACATTAACACATTAATAACATTCGCTTTTTAAAAACTGGCATCCGCTTTGCAAACAAGCCATTACGCGGCTGAAAAGGATATGCAGGATGCAGCGCCCCGTCTGACTTTCACTTTACGAGACGAAGAGAGGTTGATGATGAAAATTGGCGTATTCGTACCTATTGGCAACAACGGCTGGCTCATTTCGACCCACGCGCCGCAGTACATGCCGACCTTTGAACTGAATAAAGCCATTGTGCAAAAAGCGGAGCACTACCATTTCGACTTCGCCCTGTCGATGATCAAACTGCGTGGCTTTGGCGGCAAAACTGAGTTCTGGGATCACAACCTTGAGTCGTTCACCTTGATGGCGGGTCTGGCAGCCGTGACCTCACGCATTCAGATTTACGCGACAGCTGCCACCTTAACGTTACCTCCGGCAATCGTCGCCCGTATGGCCGCAACCATCGACTCCATCTCTGGCGGGCGTTTTGGCGTCAACCTCGTGACTGGCTGGCAAAAGCCCGAGTATGAGCAGATGGGGATCTGGCCTGGCGATGACTATTTCTCCCGTCGTTACGACTATCTCACCGAATATGTTCAGGTGCTGCGCGACCTGTGGGGCTCGGGGAAAAGCGATTTTAAAGGCGATTTTTTCACTATGGATGATTGTCGCGTCAGTCCGCAACCGAGTGTCCCCATGAAAGTGATCTGCGCCGGGCAAAGCGACGCTGGCATGGCGTTCTCCGCCCGGTATGCCGATTTTAACTTCTGTTTCGGCAAAGGCGTAAATACACCCACGGCTTTCGCCCCGACCGCTGCGCGGATGAAACAGGCCGCAGAGCAAACCGGACGCGACGTTGGCTCTTATGTGTTGTTTATGGTGATTGCCGACGAAACCGACGATGCCGCTCGTGCAAAATGGGAACACTACAAAGCGGGCGCGGATGAAGAGGCCTTAAGCTGGCTAACCGAACAAAGTCAGAAAGATACCCGCTCCGGTACAGACACCAACGTCCGTCAGATGGCCGATCCCACTTCGGCGGTAAACATCAATATGGGGACGTTAGTCGGTTCTTACGCCAGTGTCGCGCGCATGTTAGATGAAGTCGCAACCGTGCCTGGTGCCGAAGGCGTGCTGTTGACCTTCGATGATTTTCTGTCGGGAATCGAAAACTTCGGCGAGCGCATTCAACCACTGATGCAGTGCCGCGCCCATCTCCCTGCGCTGACTCAGGAGGTGGCATGATGACGACCTTAACCGCTCGACCGGAAGCCATTACCTTCGATCCGCAGCAAACTGCGCTGATCGTGGTGGATATGCAAAACGCTTATGCCACGCCAGGCGGCTACTTAGATCTCGCCGGGTTTGATGTCTCAACCACTCGCCCGGTCATTGCCAACATTCAAACCGCCGTGACCGCAGCGCGAGCGGCAGGGATGCTGATCATCTGGTTTCAAAATGGCTGGGATGCACAGTATGTCGAGGCTGGCGGCCCCGGCTCACCGAATTTTCATAAATCGAACGCCCTGAAAACCATGCGTAAGCAGCCGCAGCTGCAGGGGAAATTGCTGGCGAAAGGCTCCTGGGATTATCAACTGGTGGATGAACTGGTGCCGCAGCCTGGCGATATTGTGCTGCCGAAGCCGCGCTACAGCGGTTTCTTCAATACGCCGCTGGACAGCATTTTGCGCAGCCGTGGAATACGCCATCTGGTTTTCACCGGTATCGCTACCAACGTCTGCGTCGAATCGACGCTACGCGATGGCTTTTTTCTGGAGTATTTCGGCGTGGTGTTGGAAGACGCAACACACCAGGCGGGGCCGGAATTTGCACAGAAAGCTGCGTTGTTCAATATCGAAACCTTTTTTGGCTGGGTCAGCGACGTCGAAACGTTCTGCGACGCGCTTTCTCCCACGTCCTTTGCTCGTATCGCTTAAGGAGTTTAACGATGCCAAAATCCGTAATTATTCCCGCTGGCAGCAGCGCACCGCTGGCCCCCTTCGTTCCCGGCACGCTGGCTGATGGCGTGGTGTATGTCTCCGGTACGCTGGCTTTTGATCAACATAATAACGTGCTGTTTGCCGATGACCCAAAGGCGCAAACCCGCCACGTTCTGGAAACCATCCGCAAGGTGATCGAGACGGCGGGTGGCACAATGGCGGATGTGACCTTCAACAGCATCTTTATTACCGACTGGAAAAATTACGCCGCGATTAACGAAATCTACGCCGAGTTTTTTCCGGGTGATAAACCGGCGCGATTCTGCATTCAGTGCGGACTGGTAAAACCTGACGCACTGGTGGAAATCGCCACAATTGCGCATATCGCCAAGTGAGGCCGCGATGAAACTTTCACTCTCACCTCCCCCTTATGCTGATGCGCCCGTAGTGGTGTTGATTTCGGGTCTTGGCGGTAGCGGCAGTTACTGGTTACCGCAACTGGCGGTGCTGGAGCAGGAGTATCAGGTAGTCTGTTACGACCAGCGCGGCACCGGCAATAATCCCGACACGCTGGCAGAAGATTACAGTATCGCCCAGATGGCAGCGGAACTGCATCAGGCGCTGGTAGCCGCAGGGATTGAGCGTTACGCGGTGGTCGGCCATGCGCTCGGTGCGCTGGTGGGAATGCAGCTGGCGCTGGATTATCCCGCGTCGGTAACTGTGCTGGTCAGCGTTAACGGCTGGCTACGAATAAACGCCCATACGCGCCGCTGTTTTCAGGTTCGCGAGCAGTTACTACATAGCGGCGGCGCGCAGGCATGGGTGGAAGCGCAGCCATTGTTCCTCTATCCCGCCGACTGGATGGCGGCCCGCGCACCTCGCCTGGAAGCTGAAGACGCGCTGGCACTGGCGCATTTTCAGGGCAAAAATAATTTACTGCGTCGACTTAACGCCCTCAAACGCGCTGACTTTAGTCGCCATGCGGATCGCATCCGCTGCCCGGTGCAAATCATCTGCGCCAGTGATGATCTTCTGGTGCCAACAGCATGTTCCAGTGAACTTCATGCCGCCCTGCCCGATAGCCAGAAAATGGTGATGCGCTATGGCGGACACGCCTGCAACGTGACCGATCCCGAAACGTTTAATGCTCTGTTACTCAACGGGCTTGCCAGCCTGTTACATCACCGTGAAGCCGCCTGTAAGGAATTGCTATGAACGAAGCCGTTAGCCCTGGTGCGCTTAGCACCCTGTTCACCGATGCCCGCACTCACAACGGCTGGCGGGAGACACCCGTCAGCGATGAGACGTTACGGGAGCTTTATGCCCTGATGAAATGGGGGCCGACATCAGCTAACTGTTCTCCGGCACGGTTCGTGTTTATCCGCACTGCAGAAGGAAAAGAACGTCTGCGCCCGGCGCTTTCCAGCGGCAATCTGCAAAAAACCCTGACCGCGCCCGTCACCGCTATCGTCGCCTGGGACAGTGAATTTTATGAACGGTTACCACAGCTGTTTCCTCACGGCGATGCCCGCAGTTGGTTTACCTCCAGCCCACAACTTGCCGAAGAAACAGCGTTTCGCAACAGTTCCATGCAGGCGGCCTATCTGATCGTCGCCTGCCGTGCGCTGGGGCTGGATACCGGCCCGATGTCGGGTTTTGACCGTCAACACGTAGACGACGCTTTTTTTGCAGGCAGCACGCTGAAGAGCAATCTGCTGATTAATATCGGCTATGGCGATAGCAGCAAGCTTTATGCGCGCCTGCCACGTCTGTCCTTTGAGGAAGCCTGCGGGCTGTTGTAAGGAGCAAACTATGAACATTGTCGATCAACAAACTTTTCGCGATGCGATGTCCTGCATGGGCGCGGCGGTCAATATCATCACCACGGACGGTCCAGCCGGGCGCGCCGGGTTCACCGCCAGCGCCGTCTGCAGCGTGACCGATACGCCGCCCACATTACTGGTGTGCCTGAATCGTGGGGCGTCCGTCTGGCCGGTATTCAATGAAAATCGAACGCTGTGTGTAAATACACTTAGCGCCGGGCAGGAGCCGCTTTCAAACCTTTTTGGCGGCAAAACGCCCATGGAACACCGCTTTGCCGCCGCCCGCTGGCAGACGGGTGTGACCGGATGCCCGCAACTGGAAGAAGCACTGGTTTCGTTTGACTGCCGTATCAGCCAGGTGGTGAGCGTCGGCACCCACGACATTCTGTTTTGCGCCATCGAAGCGATTCATCGTCACGCCACCCCCTACGGGCTGGTGTGGTTTGATCGCAGTTATCACGCGCTGATGCGCCCTGCTTGTTAACCTCCTTAAGGAGACAGCTGATGGCAATGTTCGGTTTTCCTCACTGGCAGTTAAAATCGACCTCTACAGAGAGCGGCGTGGTCGCGCCGGATGAACGATTGCCGTTTGCTCAGACGGCAATAATGGGCGTTCAACACGCGGTGGCGATGTTTGGCGCGACGGTGTTAATGCCTATTCTGATGGGGCTGGATCCCAATCTTTCCATTTTGATGTCGGGGATCGGCACGTTACTGTTTTTCTTTATTACCGGCGGGCGCGTCCCCAGTTATCTCGGCTCCAGCGCGGCTTTTGTCGGCGTGGTGATTGCCGCGACGGGCTTTAACGGTCAGGGCATTAACCCGAATATCAGCATTGCGCTGGGCGGGATTATCGCCTGTGGGCTGGTTTATACCGTCATTGGCCTGGTGGTGATGAAAATCGGTACGCGCTGGATTGAACGGCTAATGCCGCCGGTGGTGACGGGTGCGGTGGTGATGGCGATTGGCCTGAACTTAGCGCCTATCGCAGTGAAAAGTGTATCGGCTTCGGCCTTTGATAGCTGGATGGCGGTAATGACGGTGCTGTGTATTGGGCTGGTAGCGGTATTTACCCGTGGCATGATCCAGCGGTTATTGATTCTCGTAGGATTAATTGTCGCCTGTCTGCTGTATGGCGTGATGACCAACGTTTTAGGGCTGGGAAAAGCCGTCGATTTTACTCTCGTCAGCCATGCTGCCTGGTTCGGTCTGCCGCATTTTTCCACTCCTGGTTTTAATAGCCAGGCGATGATGTTGATTGCGCCCGTGGCGGTGATTCTGGTGGCGGAAAACTTAGGTCATCTCAAGGCGGTCGCCGGGATGACCGGACGCAATATGGATCCGTATATGGGACGGGCATTCGTCGGTGATGGTCTGGCAACGATGCTTTCCGGCTCTGTCGGCGGTAGCGGCGTCACCACCTATGCTGAAAATATCGGTGTGATGGCCGTGACCAAAGTCTACTCGACGCTGGTGTTTGTTGCTGCTGCCGTCATCGCCATGCTGTTGGGCTTTTCGCCGAAATTTGGCGCGCTGATCCATACCATTCCGGCCGCGGTGATTGGTGGTGCATCAATTGTTGTGTTCGGGCTGATTGCCGTCGCAGGCGCAAGGATCTGGGTACAAAACCGTATCGATTTAAGCCAGAACGGTAATTTGATTATGGTCGCAGTAACCTTAGTGCTGGGCGCGGGTGATTTTGCTCTCACGCTGGGCGGTTTTACGTTGGGAGGGATCGGTACAGCAACCTTTGGCGCGATTTTACTCAATGCGTTATTAAGCAGAAGGTTGGTTGACGTTCCACCGCCAGAAGTTATTCATCAGGAGCCATAAACAGAAAACCGCCGGGGTTACCGGCGGTGATGGCTTTTTGACGAGCTTAAGAAAAAAATGCATTCGTCATTGATTAGCCCGGCTAGTTGTCGCTTTTGCCGTGACTGCTCTTGCCACCTTTTTTACCTGCTTCAGATGCGCGCTGCGGGTCATTCTTGAAATTACCCCCGCTGTGCTGTCCACCTTTTTTACCTGCTTCTGATGCTCTTTCGCGGTCTTCTGCAAAATTGCCGGAACCGCCTCGATGGTTTGCCATTACTGACCTCCGTCTGGGTATAGACATCATATTGCATAGAATTAACGCGGCGTATGGCGGCTGCCATATTTTCGCTACGTGGGACTAAGCTTAGTGAACTGACGTGGGCAGACCTGCGTTTGGTAATATCCTGCAACAGCTTCTTAGCGAGAATAGATATCATCTCCAATAATTATCCATAAGCCGCTCTTATGATTAAAAAAACGCGATGAGATAAAAATGTGTCATTTTGCGACAAAATTACGTGCTTGTGAAAGTTGTTATAAATCAAATAAGTGGTTGTGAAATTTGCACTCTGAAAAGGACGTCTTATCTTTAAATAAGTGGTAGCGAATCGCTACGGAATAGAGATAACACGAGGAGTGGTTAGAAATGGCTAAAGTTCTGGTGCTTTATTATTCCATGTACGGACATATTGAAACGATGGCACGCGCAGTCGCTGAGGGTGCAAGCAAAGTGGATGGCGCAGAAGTTGTCGTTAAGCGTGTACCGGAAACCATGCCGCCGCAATTATTTGAAAAAGCAGGTGGTAAAACGCAAACTGCACCGGTTGCAACCCCGCAAGAACTGGCCGATTACGACGCCATTATTTTTGGTACACCTACCCGCTTTGGCAACATGTCCGGTCAAATGCGTACCTTCCTCGACCAGACGGGCGGCCTGTGGGCTTCCGGCGCACTATACGGAAAACTGGCGAGCGTCTTTAGTTCCACCGGTACTGGCGGCGGTCAGGAACAAACCATCACATCCACCTGGACGACCCTTGCGCATCACGGCATGGTGATTGTCCCCATTGGCTACGCAGCGCAGGAATTATTTGACGTTTCACAGGTTCGCGGCGGTACGCCGTACGGCGCAACCACCATCGCAGGCGGTGACGGTTCACGCCAGCCCAGCCAGGAAGAACTGTCTATTGCTCGTTATCAAGGGGAATATGTCGCAGGTCTGGCAGTTAAACTTAACGGCTAATCTTCAACAGGAGGATACGCATGCCAACTCAAGAAGCGAAAGCTCATCACGTCGGTGAATGGGCATCTCTGCGCAATACGTCGCCGGAAATAGCCGAGGCCATTTTCGAAGTCGCCGGGTACGACGAAAAAATGGCGGAAAAGATTTGGGAAGAAGGTAGCGATGAAGTGTTAGTCAAAGCCTTTGCTAAGACCGACAAAGATTCGCTTTTTTGGGGCGAACAGACCATCGAACGTAAAAACGTTTAACCAGCGACTCCCCCGTAGCGAACGGGGGAGTTTTCTGTTATTTCACCGCTTCATTCAACACGCTATCAAACTTATCCATTGGGCAGAAACCGTTGGCATCTATCGGGCAACCGCTTAATTCCAGCGTCACGCGCTGCGCAGGTGCCTGAAGGGTTAACGCGTCAGCATTACGTAACTGTTCTGCACTCTGGTACACATACTCGATTTTCATCAGGTCGCGATTGGTTTTGCTGTCATGCCAACGCTGGAAAACGATTTTGCCGCCAATCGGCGTGCGTTCGTTCTGGTCATGCAACTGATACGGTTTGAAATCCAGCGCCGTTAACAGAGAGGCAATGTTGGAGTCATGCCCAACTAACACCGTGATTTTCGGAGCGCTGGTGCGATCGGTGACCAGGGCTTTGTCGATATAACTGACCAGCGGTTTCGCAACATTGCGCGCCACTTCCGGTGAGGTAAACAGGCTGTCCTGGTAACCGTTTTTCAGCTTCGACAACCCCCTCCACTGCTGGTCAGATTTGATTTCTCCCCAGGCCACCTGATCCATCGGAAAACCTTCGTAGTATTGCAAAGTAAACGCATCTACCAGCGAGTTGCCGACTTTCAGCGGCCCGGAAACGCCCGGTTCTTGTTGATACTTCGCGCTAAAGGTATTTTTGCCATCCACCAGCGAACATTGTTGTTTCTCTTTACACGCAGGGGAATCTTTATAGTTAACGATTTTTTCCAGTAGCTGGTAGCTGTCGGTAAGCTGGAGTTTGCTGAGCTCTTTCTCCATTGCCGCCACCGCCTGTTCACTGAATGCGGCGGAATCATCGGTGATCACCGGATTAAAGGTTGGGTCCATAGTGCCCATTTTTTCCTGGTGATGCACAGGAATATCGCACCCCGGGAATGCGCCGGTAATAAAGAACTGTGCAGTCGCAACGGTACGTTGCAGACTATTGGCATAGGCATAAACGGTGTCCGGCGGCGGGCATTCCCCCGATTTTACCATCCCCTGCTCTGCCAGCCATTCACGCATGTAATGGCCCATATACACTTCGAGCACGCCACCTTTGGTGGTGAGTTGCCCACCGGGGACGTCCCATTCAGGCCATTTATTCGGCGTCGACTGCTCCAGCACACTGCCATTGTTCGCCAGCGGCGCACGTAAGTTATGGCGGCTCATCATGAGCACTTGCTGTAGCTGATAGCCTTCCGGTACGGTTTGTGCCTGAGCATTTGAAGCGAGTAAAACTATCCCTGCCACAGTTGCGGCGATTAGCGTTTTGTTCATTCCTGGCACCTCTTTTGTTATCAATCACTAAAGAGTGTGACAGAAATATGACTTTTTTCCGGGAACAGGTTCGCAAAATGGCTTGTTGAAAACCTGTTTTTCTATATACATCTTCAAAAACAGGCAAGGTTTGACGCAAACTATGCCTGATTAGCCCCTGCCTCGCGTACGCCGCTGATAATTGCACCTGTGGCTAAACAGAATATCTGCGGCGTTACCAATACAGAAACAATATTTACCAATAAAAAAGTGTGAGACTAATAACAATGGTTTATAGCATACGCCTTTGTCATTAAATTGCATAACGAGTTAAATAGTCGAGTTGCGCATTCCTTTCCTTATTGTTTAACTTGTAAGCCTGAGCAAAAAGTTCAGGAGGAAGGTAAACGTCATAATGATTGCCAGTATTCATTAAATAACCACACTCAAGGTCTTCATCTGTTGAAAATGATTCGTTCCCCAAGGAGATTGATGCCACATTACTGGTAACAATAAACGATGAGCAAATGCTATCTGAAAGAACAGCAAGAAAATTCTTCACCGCTTTAATCCTATCCGAAGCGTCGGTATCTAAAGCAAGCAACTTCTTGTTATCTTTAAATATAAACTCGGGTAAATGCAGGATACATTTTTCGTTATTCAAGCAACTATCAATGAATTGTTTTTTAAAAAACAGAAAGCTCCATGACATATGACTACCCACACCCTGAATTTTGTTGTCAGATTGCAGATCAACGCCAAATAATGTCTTAACATCTTCCCTGAGATCACAAAATGCAGCATCAACAAGAGCCTCGATTGTTGGTTTATCAACAATTTTAATAAACTCTTCGTATACTTCCTTTTGCGTCTTATGACTGCCCAGCGCCCATGAATAATCATGTTGTTTTAAAACCAGTATGGCTCTTAACAGACAATATCCATCGCCATCTACTGGAGCGTATTTTAATTCATAAGTTTTATTAATTTCACTCTGAATAAAAGATATACCAGACAAATCAATACCAGTATCTAAATCAGATATTCCCGGCGTATTTATCTGTTTTGGCTGGACACTTATATTTTCATCATCTAAACAATACTCAGAAAAAACATCATCACACGCATTAATGTTTTCAATATATTCCATAAAGCCATACCAATAATAACCTTTAAAATCTGTGATAGACTCTGAAGCTCTGCCCGGCAAGGACACTCTAACAATGTCAATATCTCGAACATATTGTATAGTATATGTAATACCTCCTGAAACCCCTGAATAAATTTGTGTATCATTAGTACGCAATGTTCTCATAAATAATGATAGATCATTATCATTCTGCATTTCCTCAAATTCTTTTTCTAGTGATTCGCATTCCAGGCATGGAATGTAGTCTTCAGCTTTTTGACGTCTGATTTCTTTATACAACCGCATAAAACACACCAGTGTGTTTTCAAAAAGCGTGATTGAATATGTTTGATTTTTTTCGTGCTCTTTTTTTATATTGTGCCAGGCTTGTTTCAAATAATTATTTGCAGTGCAACTAATTCCATGTATATTACTACCCATATATAGCGCCTATAAAATTTAATAAATAATGACGCACTAGTAAAACTTAACGTGCCTGGTTCAACTATCAAAAATCGCTCACCCTTTTTCACCTGTTTAAAATATGTTCAGCACCCCACCTTGAGGCGACCTCCTCTCCGCGATGATTTCAATAACATATTCTGTGTTGGCATATGAAATTTTGAGGATTACCCTACACTTATAGGAGTTACCTTACAGGGGTTCCTTCAATTTGTGTTGATTTACGCGAGATAACGCTATGGAATTAAAGGATTATTACGCCATCATGGGCGTGAAACCGACGGACGATCTCAAGACAATCAAGACCGCCTATCGTCGACTGGCCCGCAAATACCATCCTGATGTCAGCAAAGAACCGGATGCCGAAGCCCGCTTCAAAGAGGTCGCTGAAGCCTGGGAAGTGTTGAGTGATGAACAACGTCGCGCTGAGTATGATCAGATGTGGCAACATCGCAACGATCCGCAATTTAGCCGTCAGTTCCAGCATGGCGACGGTCAGAGTTTTAACGCCGAAGATTTTGACGATATCTTCTCGTCAATTTTCGGTCAGCATGCCCGCCAGAGCCGTCAACGCCCCGCCACACGCGGCCACGATATTGAAATCGAAGTGGCGGTATTCCTCGAAGAAACGCTTACTGAGCATAAGCGTACCATCAGCTATAACCTGCCGGTTTATAACGCCTTTGGCATGATCGAACAGGAAATTCCGAAAACGCTGAAAGTGAAGATCCCGGCAGGGGTCGGCAATGGTCAACGTATCCGCCTGAAAGGCCAGGGGACGCCGGGCGAAAACGGCGGTCCAAATGGCGATTTGTGGCTGGTGATTCATATTGCGCCACATCCGCTGTTTGATATTGTCGGCCAGGATCTGGAAATTGTGGTGCCGGTTAGCCCGTGGGAAGCGGCGCTGGGTGCTAAAGTCACCGTTCCAACACTGAAAGAAAGCATTTTGCTGACTATCCCGCCTGGCAGCCAGGCCGGGCAACGATTGCGCGTTAAAGGCAAAGGTCTGGTGAGCAAAAAACAGACCGGCGATCTGTATGCGGTACTGAAAATCGTGATGCCGCCGAAACCGGATGAAAACACTGCCGCGCTGTGGCAGCAACTGGCAGACGCCCAGTCGTCTTTTGAACCACGTAAAGATTGGGGGAAAGCATAATGGCTAATGTTACGGTGACTTTTACTATTACCGAATTTTGCCTGCATACCGGCATCTCTGAAGAGGAGTTGAATGAAATTGTCGGTTTGGGGGTGGTTGAACCGCGTGAGATCCAGGAAACAACCTGGGTATTTGACGACCATGCCGCCATTGTGGTGCAACGTGCGGTACGCCTGCGTCATGAACTGGCTCTGGACTGGCCGGGGATCGCGGTGGCGCTGACGTTAATGGATGATATTGCGCACCTGAAGCAGGAAAACCGCCTGCTGCGCCAGCGGCTTTCCCGGTTTGTAGCTCATCCATGATGTGTGTTTGCCGGATGTGATGACGCATCTTAACCGGTCCACAAAGAGTACTTTTCCTGTGAGTCGGTTAAGGCGTTCACGCCGCATCCGGCGGCGGTGCCCTAATGCCTGATGCGACGCTAAACGCGTCTTTTCAGGCGCACAAACGACGTTATCTGTTTTGGTGGTCGCACTCCACTAACACCAGCAATAACTGGCTTAGTGCCGCGTAAAAACCAAAGCTATCATACTGACGACAACGCGCAGCAAACTCTGGTAACCATTCCCACAGTGCCGTCAGTGTTTTTTGCCGCAAACTGTCGATTCTTCGCGCAGGAACGCTCCCCTCTCCCAGCGAAAAATGCAGATGACTCAACAACTCGAGATAGATCGCCAGATGATCTGCCGGTTCGTTGAAATTGCCGCTGGTTACCATCCCTGCCTCAACTAACAAGCGTTTAATCTCTTGCTCGTCCTGTTTGTAGGCCGATGCATACGGCAGCGCAGCTTGTTTGTCGGTCATCAGAAACAGGCCGCAAAAGTCAGCGGCCAGTTCCAGACGGGCATCGTCACGTACGGTCAGGGCTGCAATACGGTTTTCCAGCTCATTCACCGCCGCAGTGAGCGGCGGTTCACTTTTCAGCAACGAAAACCATTCAGCCATCTGCGCACTGGCGATTTGCGTCAGTTGTTCATCGTCCAGTTCACGGGAGAACAACTGCGCCAGCCAGGCGTAAACACAGGCAATCTGTTGTGCTGTCAGCGTGGTCATGATTTCACCTGCGACGCGGGAACATATTCACACTGCGCCACCATCTCCACGGGGCCGTTAAACGCCGTTACCTGCTCCACTGTTCCGTTGTACTTCTCAATTTCCACCAGCGTAGTGTGCGCACTGGTCGCCTGCGCCAACTGCGAAGTACCGATGTCAATGGTCAACACGTTGGGATTACCGTATTTGCACAGCGCACCAGGCTCGCCGCCTTTATCTGGATCGTACCATGCCCCTTCATGAATTCGTGCCACGCCGGGTGCATAGCGGTCAGAAACCACTGCCCCAGCCAACACCTGACCGCGAGCGTTAAAGACGCGTACCACATCACCGTTACGAATACCGCGCGCGCTGGCATCCTGCGGGTTAATGAACACTGGCTCTTTACCCGCTACCGTATATTGCTGACGCAGAGTTTCCGACTCACATAACTGCGAGTGAAGTCGGAAATCCGGATGCACAGATTGCAGATGCAACGGATACTTCTGCGAGCCGGGCCCGCCGTGGGAGCGTTCGATTTTCTCAAACCACATCGGATGCCCCTGACAATCGTCGTAGTTCATATCGGCGATGGTTTTCGAGTAGATCTCAATCAGGCCACTCGGCGTGCCCAGCGGTTCGAGATCCGGATCTTCGCGGAATGCCTGGTGGCGAACAAACATCTGCGGATGGTCAAACTCGACATACTCTTTGTTATTCCAGAAGTCATCAAACGCTGGCAGATGAACGCCGCGTCCTTTGCCCTGTTGTACACCTTCCTGCCAGATGCGTTTCAGCCAGCCCATTTCGTCCAGCCCTTCGGTAAAGGCTTCTTCGCGATTAAAGCGACGGCACAGCTCGCGGAAAATATCAAAGTCGTTGCGCGCCTCAAACTGCGGCGGCACGACCTGTTTCATGGCGATAATGCCACGGTTAGAGTGGTTACCGTACTGGTCGAGATCGTTACGCTCAAACTGCGTGGTCGCAGGCAGTACGATATCGGCAAAGCGGCAGGTTGAGGTCCACTGGTTATCTATGGCGATAACCGTTTCCAGCTTGCGCCAGCCTTCAATAATGCGGTTGATCTGCTGATGGCGATGGAACGGGTTAGTTCCGGCAAAAATACACATTTTCAGCGGCGGCAGTTTTACCGATTTACCGTTCCAGTTGATCACTTTCCCCGGTTCGAGGATCGCATCGATAAAACGGGCAATCGGAATGGTGCTGCTGTAACCTTTGTAATCACTGTTGTCGTGAACAGGCGAAATCGACGTAGAGCCGGAGAAACCACTCAGAATAACGCCTTTACGCCCCGGCGTGCCTGCGCCGTTATAGTGCCAGCCAAAACCAAAGCCACCACCTGGCAGGCCAATTTGCCCCAGCATCGCCGCCAGAACGACAATCATCCACGCCCACTGTTCACCGTGCTGCATACGCTGTACGCACCAGCCAGCAATAATCTGCGTTCTGTTCGCCGCCATCTGCCGCGCCAGCCCACGAATGGTTTCGGCATCAATGCCGGTCAGTTTTTCAGCCCATGCGGCATCTTTCGGCTGACCGTCTTTCTCACCCAGCAGATACGGCAGGAACTGCTCAAACCCCACACAGTAGTTAGCGAGGAAGTTTTTGTCGTACAGGTTTTCACTGTACAGCGTATACGCCAGCGCCAGTTGCAGTGGCACGTCAGTTTGCGGGTTAACAGCAATGTGCTTCACATGCTCGCGCCCCAGATACTCATGGGTGGATGTGACAACCGGATCGATGCTGATGACCTCAATTTCACCGGCGGCGACTTTCGCTTTCAACTGCGCGTAATATTCATAAACATCGTGATCCGGGCACCACCAGTTCGCTTGCTGGTTTTTCAGCAAATCAGAGCCCCACAGCACAATGGTTTTGCTGTTCTGCAATACCAGCGGCCAGGAGGTTTGCTGTTCATACACTTCCATTGAGCCAACCACGCGCGGCAGGATCACCTGCGCAGCACCGGTAGAGTAATCTCCGCCCGTACCAACGCTATTACCATGCAAGGCAATAGCTTTCGCCAGCATCCCCGAAGCGTTATGGAACATCCCCGTCGATTGCCAACCACTGGCGGTCAGCAAGGCACTCGGCCCGTGAGTTTTCTGTACGCGTTCCAGTTCTTCATAGAACATGTCGAGGGCTTCATCCCAGCTCACGCGCACAAAACGGTTATCACCGCGCTGGGAAGTGTCGCTCAGATGGCGCTTACGTAGCCAGTCCACGCGTACCATCGGGTAACGAATACGCGCCGCGTTGTGTACGTGATCCGGCAATCCGGCAATCATTTTCGACGGATATTTATCCAGTTCGAACGGTTTTGCCGCCACAAAGCGACCATCCTTCACCGTCGCGCGGATAGCCCCCCAGTGCGACCCGGTAAGAATGCCCTCTTTCGAGATGACAGCCTCAGTCGCCGCTTGCGCCGCAGTCGCACGGCGCGGCGTTAACAATGACGGCCCCAGCATCCCGGCGACGGTTAAGCCGCCGAGTTGTGCCAGAAAACGCCGACGTGATGCCTGAAAGAGATCGTTATTGTTCATTATTTTTCTTCCTTCTTATCGCCGTGAGCCTTACCTGCGGTATCAGACGCATTCATTTGCAGATATTTCAACAAGGTGCGTTCTTCACGTTTATCGAGGCTGGTAAAGCCAATCATGCCGTTGAGCGTGCCGATCCAACCGTTAGCGTCAAAGTGAGAGATTTCCGGTGCGCCGTGGCACTGGTTACAGGTGCCGTTGTACAACGAATCCGCATAAGCCCAGATCGGTTTGATATCGTTTACCATGTCGCCTTTCTTCATCCACGCAGTGGCTTGCAACTTGCTCCACTCGGTATTGGTGTCGGCAACGGTGGTTTTCTCCAGCGTTTTCACCTGCTGCTGCACATCACCACGAATCGAGGCAACAAAGATGCGTTTACCTGGGAATTGGGTGAGTACACGCTGACGTCCTGCACTTTCCGTCCAGCCAGTGATTTCAATTTGCAGCCAGTCGCCGTCACGTTTAATGACTTTCACTGCCGAAGCAGGCAGCAGAGAACCAGAGGCTTCTTTATCGCCTTTCGCCGCATAAATCGGCTTAATATCAATGGAGTACAGCGTGTCACCACTATCATTAGCACTGGCGCGCAGCTCATCGAACTGCTTACGGAAGCCACTACTCATATCCGGTAACTGGTGGGCAATACCTTTATGACAGTCGATACAGGATTGATTATCTTTCGCTGCCACCTTCATCTGACGTGCCGCTTCAGGATGCTGCTTCGCATGATCCATCGCGTCGTAGTTATGGCAGGAGCGGCAGGTTGCCGAGTTGTTTTCTTTCATTCGCGCCCATTCACGCTCGGCAAGTTCCGCGCGTTTGGCTTCAAATTTCTCTGGTGTATCAATGGAGTGGGCAATAAAGGTCTGGTAAATGTCGTTGCTCGCTTCCAGTTTGCGCTTCACCATGCCTGGAATATCCGGCGGGATATGACAGTCATGGCATTCAGCTCGCACGCCGGAGGCGTTCTGGAAATGCACCGACTGTTTATATTCTTCATACACCGGTTGCATACTGTGGCAACTGACACAAAATTCGGTTGTGCTGGTGACTTTGATCCCAACGTGTGGCAATACAATCAGCGCAATGCCAATCACAATCCCAATAGCGACCAGCGCCAGTACCGACCAACGAGCACTGGGTCGGCGTAACGCGTTCCAGAGTTTCCGCATAATAGCCCCTGTAAAATTATGGTTTAGTGAAGCGATCTTAATGAGCAAATATGAACAGCGGCACTGGTCAGGATGAACGGCTTACGGCAGAATATGAACAGATATGAACAGAATGAGTAAAACCCTCTGATGCCACATCACATTGTTATTGTTGAAGATGAACCGGTTACCCAGGCGCGATTACAATCCTACTTCACTCAGGAGGGGTATACCGTTTCCGTTACGGCGAGCGGTGCCGGGCTGCGGGAAATTATGCAGAATCAGCCGGTGGATTTAATTCTGCTGGATATCAATTTGCCCGATGAAAATGGCCTGATGTTAACCCGCGCCCTGCGAGAACGCTCAACGGTGGGGATTATTCTGGTTACGGGACGCAGCGATCGGATTGACCGTATTGTTGGGCTGGAAATGGGCGCAGACGATTACGTCACCAAACCGCTGGAACTGCGCGAACTGGTGGTACGAGTGAAAAATCTGCTCTGGCGAATCGACCTCGCGCGGCAGGCGCAACCGCACACTCAGGACAACTGCTATCGCTTTGCGGGTTATTGCCTGAATGTGTCGCGCCATACGCTGGAGCGAGATGGCGAGCCGATTAAACTGACCCGCGCAGAGTATGAAATGTTGGTGGCATTTGTGACTAATCCGGGCGAAATTCTCAGCCGTGAACGTCTGCTGCGTATGCTTTCTGCGCGTCGGGTGGAAAACCCTGACCTGCGCACCGTCGATGTGTTAATTCGTCGTTTACGCCATAAACTCAGCGCGGATTTACTGGTGACACAACATGGCGAAGGTTATTTCTTAGCCGCTGATGTGTGCTGATAATAATAGACCGGACGAAATCCCCCCGGTGACAGCGAGCGGCGGATATGTTCGCGGTCGGCATTTTTCGGCGTCAGAACTAAAATCGGTGGGCTGACATTATCAGACACCGATTGCCCCTGTAATTGCCTGATGGCCTGCTCAACCGCCAGTTCCCCCTGCCAGACCATTTGATCGCTGGCAGCCATAATCACTCTTCCCCGCTTCAGCCCGCGATACACCTGATGTGAAAGATAAAACGACACCACGGTAAGCGGTGTTTTCAGGTTACGCCCTTCCCCCATTGCCGCCTCTGCCGCAATGGCCGTTCCGGCAACGACGTCGATTTCTGGATGGCGCTCCAGCATCTCCTGCAACAGGTTACGCTGGATTTCAATATCGTTATCACCGAGCGCAATATCAACAATACGTACCGGACTTCCGGCAATGGCTGCGCGAAAACCCTCTACCATCTCCTTACTGCCCCCGGCGTTATCGGGGCCGGGCATCAACAGCACGTTCAGTGGTTTACCGTGGCTCCATTGCACCAGATATCGTCCTGGTTGATAGCCCATCTGAAACCAGGGCACACCAACGCGGCTTTTCACGTGGGGAGCATCAATAGCATTCACCAGTTCGATCACCGGCAGATTTGCTACCTGCTTTTGCAGGTCGGGAAATGACGTCGTGCTACTTCCGAGCAAGATGGCCTCTGCGCCCCACTGTTTACACTGGTCGATTTGTGCTTGCTGGGTAGCCAACTGGCTGTAGCCGCCTGCCTCCAGCACTTTTAAATCCACACCGTAGCGGCGAGCAGCCTCCTGCATACCATAGTTCAACGATAACCAGTATGAATCTTTCAGGCTGGGATAAAGCGCGCACAGTTTCCATGCGCGTTTGGCTTTAAGCGGCATAGAGGCTTGCACCGAGAAATGCTGCGCATCATGCCAGCGCAACAGGTTATCAGCCGAAAATGCCGATAACATGAAAAGGGAAAGAAGTAACAATAGCAGTGCGCGCATGATAGCCTCATCAATAATAAGGCTTTATGCTAGATGCATTCCGCTTTGCGACTCAACCTTTTTCACCTTAAGTGCACCGACCGTGAATTTAACCCTGACCCGAAGACTCTGGATGGGCTTTGCCCTGATGGCGCTGTTAACCCTGACCAGTACCCTGGTGGGATGGTACAACCTGCGCTTTATCAGCCAGGTGGAAAAAGACAACACTCAGGCATTGATTCCTACCATGAATATGGCGCGCCAGTTGAGCGAAGCCAGCGCCTGGGAACTTTTCGCCGCGCAGAACCTGACCAGTGCCGATAACGAAAAGATGTGGCAGGCGCAGGGGCGAATGCTCACCGCACAAAGCCTGAAGATTAATGCGTTGCTGCAAGCGTTACGGGAACAAGGTTTTGACACCACCGCTATTGAACTACAGGAGCAGGAGATCTCCCGTTCGTTACGTCAGCAAGGGGAACTGGTGGGACAGCGTTTGCAACTTCGCCAGCAACAACAGCAACTCAGTCAGCAGATAGTCGCCGCCGCCGATGAAATCGCACGCCTGGCACAAGGTCAGGCGAATAATGCGGCAACCTCCGCCGGAGCGACCCAGGCCGGGATTTACGATTTGATCGAACAAGATCAGCGTCAGGCCGCAGAAAGTGCACTCGATCGGCTGATTGATATCGATCTTGAGTATGTTAACCAGATGAATGAACTGCGCCTTAGCGCCCTGCGGGTGCAGCAAATGGTGATGAATCTGGGGCTGGAGCAGATCCAGAAAAATGCAGCAACGCTGGAACACCAGCTCAATAATGCGGTGAAAATTCTGCAACGTCGGCAAATACGCATTGAAGATCCGGGAGTTCGTGCTCAGGTCGCAACAACGTTAACTACCGTTAGCCAATATAGCGATTTGCTGGCGCTGTATCAGCAGGACAGTGAAATCAGCAATCGCCTGCAAACTCTCGCCCAAAATAACATCGCCCAGTTCGCGCAGTTTAGTAGCGAAGTCAGTCAGCTGGTCGACACCATTGAGCTGCGTAATCAGCACGGACTGGCGCATCTGGAAAAAGCCAGTGCACGCGGGCAATACAGCCTGTTATTGCTGGGGATGGTTTCACTTTGCGCACTGATTCTGATCCTCTGGCGCGTGGTTTATCGCTCAGTCACGCGTCCACTTGCCGAACAAACGCAGGCGCTGCAACGGCTGCTGGACGGTGATATCGACTCCCCTTTCCCGGAAACCGCTGGCGTACGGGAGCTGGATACCATCGGGCGGCTGATGGATGCGTTTCGCAGCAGTGTTCATGCACTGAATCGCCACCGTGAACAGCTGGCGGCGCAGGTCAAAGCGCGTACAGCTGAATTGCAGGAACTGGTGATAGAACACCGACAGGCACGGGCGGAAGCAGAAAAAGCCAGCCAGGCAAAATCGGCGTTTCTGGCGGCGATGAGCCATGAGATCCGCACACCGCTGTACGGTATTCTCGGCACCGCGCAACTGCTGGCAGATAACCCGGCACTTAACACCCAGCGTGATGATTTGCGGGCAATTACTGATTCTGGCGAATCGTTGCTGACCATCCTCAACGATATTCTCGATTATTCGGCTATCGAAGCGGGTGGCAAGAATGTTTCGGTCAGCGATGAGCCCTTTGAACCGCGCCCGCTGCTGGAAAGTACCCTGCAATTAATGAGCGGACGGGTTAAAGGTCGCCCGATTCACCTGGCAACAGCAATTGCCGACGATGTACCGACCGCGTTAATGGGCGATCCGCGACGTATTCGTCAGGTTATAACCAACCTGTTGAGCAACGCCCTGCGTTTTACTGACGAAGGGCAGATCGTTTTACGTAGCCGCACTGATGGCGAGCAATGGCTGGTCGAAGTGGAAGACAGCGGCTGCGGTATTGATCCCGCGAAACTGGCAGAAATCTTCCAGCCATTTGTGCAGGTAAGCGGCAAACGCGGCGGCACCGGGCTGGGGCTGACTATCAGTAGCCGTCTGGCCCAGGCGATGGGCGGCGAACTGAGCGCCACCAGCACGCCGGAGGTTGGAAGCTGTTTTTGTTTACGCTTGCCGTTACGTGTTGCCACTGCTCCCGTGCCAAAAACAGTCAATCAGGCGGTGCGTCTGGACGGTTTACGTTTGCTGTTAATTGAAGATAACCCGCTAACCCAGCGAATTACCGTTGAGATGCTGAACACCAGTGGTGCGCAGGTTGTTGCTGTTGGCAATGCCGCGCAGGCTTTAGAGACACTGCAAAATAGCGAACCGTTTGCTGCCGCACTGGTGGATTTTGATCTACCGGATATCGACGGCATTACGCTTGCCCGACAACTGGCACAGCAATATCCGTCGCTGGTTTTGATTGGCTTTAGCGCCCATGTCATTGACGAAACACTGCGACAGCGTACCAGTTCGCTATTTCGCGGGATTATCCCTAAACCGGTGCCGCGTGAAGTGCTCGGTCAATTACTGGCGCACTATCTCCAACTGCAAGTCAATAACGATCAACCGCTGGATGTATCGCAACTCAATGAAGATGCTCAGTTGATGGGGACGGAGAAGATCCACGAATGGCTGATATTATTTAAACAACATGCCCTGCCGCTTCTCGATGACATCGACATTGCCCGCGCCAGCCAGAACAGCGAAAAAATAAAGCGTGCCGCACATCAGCTAAAAAGCAGTTGCTCAAGTCTGGGAATGCGTAGCGCCAGCCAGCTTTGCGCACAACTGGAGCAGCAGCCATTATCTGCCCCCCTTCCACACGAAGAAATTACACGCAGTGTTGCCGCTCTGGAAGCATGGTTAATAAGAAAGACCTGAACGCGATTTGAATCAATATCAGCCAGTTAAGAACAACTAGAATAGTGGCATTTGGTATGCAACTTAACGGACTGTCAAAATCATGGCAGAGAAAAAAAGAACCCGCTGGCAGCGGCGGCCAGGCACGACGGGCGGCAAATTACCGTGGAATGACTGGCGCAATGCCACGACCTGGCGTAAAGCGACGCAATTATTACTGTTGGCAATGAATATTTATATTGCCATCACGTTCTGGTATTGGGTGCGCTATTACGAAACGGCAGGTAGTACGACATTTGTCGCCAGGCCAGGAGGCATCGAAGGCTGGCTACCGATTGCCGGTCTGATGAATCTGAAATATAGCCTTGCAACAGGCCAGTTACCGTCCGTCCACGCCGCCGCGATGCTGTTATTGGTCGCTTTTATCGTCATCAGTCTATTACTCAAAAAGGCCTTTTGCTCATGGTTATGCCCGGTTGGTACGCTTTCTGAATTAATCGGCGATCTCGGTAACAAACTGTTTGGTCGGCAATGTGTCCTTCCCCGCTGTCTGGATATTCCTCTGCGTGGCGTGAAGTATTTGCTGTTGAGTTTTTTTCTCTATATCGCGTTATTGATGCCCGCTCAGGCGATTCACTATTTTATGTTGTCGCCCTACAGCGTGGTGATGGACGTTAAAATGCTCGATTTCTTTCGCCATATGGGGACCGCGACATTAATCAGCGTGACCGTTTTGCTGATTGCCAGCCTGTTTATTCGCCATGCCTGGTGTCGTTATCTTTGCCCATATGGCGCGCTGATGGGCGTGGTTTCGCTATTATCACCGTTTAAGATTCGTCGCAATGCCGAAAGTTGTATCGACTGTGGCAAATGCGCAAAAAATTGCCCATCGCGGATCCCGGTCGATAAATTAATTCAGGTACGAACAGTGGAATGTACCGGCTGTATGACTTGCGTAGAGTCATGTCCGGTAGCCTCAACATTGACCTTTTCACTGCAAAAACCTGCGGCAAATAAAAAAGCTTTTGCGTTGTCTGGCTGGTTAATGACACTACTGGTTCTGGGGATTATGTTTGCGGTGATTGGTTACGCAATGTATGCGGGAGTATGGCAAAGCCCGGTACCGCAGGAATTGTACCGACGCATAATTCCACAAGCGCCAATGATTGGTCACTAAATTAGCAACAAGCGGAACATCACCTCGCACGGGGTGATGTTCACAAAATCACATTATTTTGATTTTGACATCATAACTTTCAAGCCCGGTCATTTTTTCCCGTGCGGTGAAGCGAATTTCAGAGACTTCTTTCCCTGTATTCTTGTTCAGCTCGGCGATTTTTTGCGCGATAAAGTCGGCGATTTCCGTTTCGGCTTGTTTTTTTAACTCTTCAATATTCACTGTTAACCTCGTCTGGTCTTGAAAGACAGCAACACGCCAGTAAGGTGTTGGTTCCCGGTACCCTGGTCAGGTAAGAAATGTTATAAGCCATCTCCCCGAAAGATTCAATAATCAACAGGTTATCGCTTACTATACATACAGCGTTGAAGAAAAATAAGGCAGATATAAAAAAGGCTCCACGAGGGAGCCTGATATTATTTTGTGAAATCCAGCGGCGCATGCTCAGTGCGTATTTGCAGCGCGACGTTATCAAAGGTGATCATCGTCGATTTACAAAAAATACACTTTGCCCCTAAAGGATTTCGCTCCGTCACATCGAATGCCGATGTGCGGTACTGTGAACCATGACAACATGGACAGCGGAAATGGAGATGTTGAGTAATAACGGCAACCTTAGAGCGTAACAACGTTCGCTGCCGCGGGACCACGTTGCCCCTGCTCAATAGAAAATTCAACTTTCTGATTTTCGTTCAGCGTGCGGAATTCATTGCTCTGGATGGCGGTGAAATGGACGAAAACGTCTTTGCTGCCATCATCAGGAGTGATAAAGCCAAAACCTTTATCTGCGTTAAACCATTTTACTAAACCAGTCATTTTATTAGACATATTTTACTTCCTTCATTTTGGGCCTTTCGGCAAACAGGGCTTTAATACAGAAACTACTTAGTGTTCAGGAGAGAGACTCAAAAGAAGGGGATAATGCCTGATAATGAGAACTGCTTTAGTAAACTACTTTGTATGCTGTCTGTCTTTCAAACCGACGCAGCTATTAACGCATGATAATTGAGATTAAGCAATTTTTATTTTAGCCGTCCGGCGGTCTTAAATATCGCTGGCTTTATTTTATTAACCCCGTATAGTGCAGCGCAGTATTTTCAGTAAGGAATTTGTTTGTCCCGTAAAATGACAGGAATTGTCAAAACCTTTGATCGCAAAAGCGGCAAAGGATTCATTATCCCCTCCGACGGTCGTAAAGAAGTCCAGGTCCATATTTCCGCATTCACTCCCCGCGACGCGGAAGTGCTTATACCAGGATTACGCGTGGAATTTTGCCGCGTAAATGGCCTGCGAGGACCAACAGCGGCAAATGTTTATTTGTCTTGATGGAGAGCGCACGCCGGTATGCGTGCTTCATTCACGATTTGCGTAAAACTGGCCAACGAACACATGCCCTGCGCATTTCGCTCTTCACATCCAGCCAGGGTCAGTTTCACCTCTCCGGGCGGCGTATTTAATGATAGCGGCGTTTTATCACGCATCTGCTGTAAAGTCTGAAAGACCAGCGAAACCTGAATCCACTGGCTGTTATCGCTTAGCCGACGCCAGCGTTCAAACACCAGTTCACCCCCTGGCGGCGTGTTATCCGGCTGAGCTGGAAGCGTCCAGTTGAGCTCCAGTGCGCCGCCGAGATTTGCCAGATTAGTATCATGTCCGGCGATAAACAGCACTGAAGTGGGTAATGTCACACCATACGCCTGTTTTTGCGGTGGATGGGGCGTCAACGCTGTCTTGATCAAATCTAATAACGGGGTGGCGCGGCTGCGGGCAACCTCTGGCGTGCGTTGTAGCAAATAAAATTGCGCGTTATGCAAACTTAGCAAGGTGTTCCACTGGTGTGAATCGGTGATCCTTCCCCACCCCGGCTCCGGCATTCCCTGTGCTTGTTGCAGGAGAAATATCTCCGTCAGCATTGATGCGAGGCTTACCGCACCGGTTAATGAGACATTGTCGGCGCTCACCTTGAGTTCCGATGGTAATGCCTGCGTTAATGAACAACTTTTGTCCTGTTTCTCACGGTTAAGGCACAAGTTTGATTGTGGGAAATTAAGTACCTGTTCCAGTTCGCGAAACGCCGTTTGCCGATGCCCGGTAAAGTCAGCAATTGACCCTCCTGCCCTGCTGAGGATCGCGTCAGTCACATTCGCGTTATCCAGTTGGCAAACGCCAGTTTTTAGAGGATTAAATAACGGATCGGGACTGGACGTATCTGCCTGGGTATGTACGGTTATTGCACAGTCAGGTGCCAGCCCGGCGGCGAAGGCTTCGCCTGTTTTACGGGTACGCTCGTCGACATCAGCAATAATCGCGACCTGACCAGGCTGCGGGCAGCCCTTTTTCGCCAGCAATCCGTCAGCCACCAGACGCTGGCGTTGGTAATGTCCGAGATAAGCGATTAGCTCACCACCGCGCGGTGTCAGCCACCCCAGTTTTACCGGCCATGTTGGCCATGCGTCTGGGGTGACATCCTGCATCAGTTGCGTGGCCTTGGTTGGGGCACGCACACCATGACGACTGACAATCACCACACTTTCCAGCTTCAGCTCCGGCTCACTCTTAGCGAATGCAGATTGCGGGGTTAACGGAATCAGAAGAGATAAAAATGGGATCAAGATCGCTTTCATCGATATGTTTCCGCTTTTCATATCCGACATTATTGATTGCCTGATACGACGCTAATGCGCCGCATCAGACTTACGTTCGTTAACTTTTCAATCGCGGGTCCAGCCATACCAACACAAGGGTGGAGAGCGAACACATCAACAAAATGCCAACGAACCAAAGTAAATACCACATTGTTCCTGCTCCTTAGTACAGCTCGTTTTTGTTACGGCGGAGAGTTTCTGTCGTGATGCGCCCCCACATTTTGTAGTAGCTCCAGAGAGTGTAGAGCAACACAATGGGCAAAAATATCAGCACGATTACCAACATAATACTCAGCGTCAACTGGCTGGAAGTGCTGTCCCACAACGTCAGGCTGGAGATTGGACTCACGCTTGACGGCATGACAAAGGGGAACAGCGTGATGCCTGCCGTGAAAATCACGCCAAATTGCATCAATGATGCCATCAAAAATCCCCAACCCGGGCGACCACGATAAATCGCCATCACCGTCAGCAATGGGCAGAAGAACCCCAGCAGCGGGAAGATCCACAAAACGGGCGATTCGACGAAATTATTCATCCAGGCACCAGGTAGCACTGCCACCAGTTTCATTAACGGATTGGAAGGACCGTTAGCATCCTGGGCGAGCAGTACAAAGCCATCAATACCGACCCACAGCCAGTAACCCGCCAGCAAAAAGCACAGCATCACCAGTAGTGCGGCGCGTTTGGTCGCCAGCTGTGAACGCAGATGAATCACACCAACAGTTTTCAGTTGTAACCAGACGCCACCTTGCAAAATCACCATCCCAAGGCTGAGCAATCCGCACAATAAAGGGAATGGCGTCAGCAGTTGCCAGAAGCTGCCGAGATACTCCACGCGTAATTGCGGTGTAAAGGCAAACGGCACGCCGAGCAACAAGTTGCCGAAGGCGATACCGAAGACTACCGGCGGCACCAGACTGCCGATGACCAGACCGGCATCCCACATTTTACGCCAGCGTGCATCGGCAATTTTTCCGCGATAATCAAAGGCCAGCGGGCGGAAGAACAGCGAGCACAGCACCAGAATCATCGCCACATAAAAGCCGGAAAACGCCGCTGCATACACTCTGGGCCAGGCGGCAAATAATGCCCCACCTGCGAGGATCAACCAGACCTGATTGCCTTCCCAGTGCGCGCCAACGCTGTTTATCACTATCCGGCGTTCATCATCATTACGCGCCACCAGCGGCAGCAAACAGCCAATCCCCATGTCAAATCCGTCGGAGATCATAAAGACCACCAGGATCACGCCAATCAGCAGCCACCAGATGAAGCGCAATGTTTCATAATCAAACATGATTTTCTCCTTTACCCCTGTTGCTGCGTCGGTTGTTCACTCTGCATCGCGCTCGGCCCCAGACGGGCATATTTCTGCATCAGGTAGACTTCGGCGATTAAGAACAGGGTGTAAAGCCCTACGATCATGATCAGTGAGAAAGCCAGTTGTCCTGTGGTTAAGGCGGAGTGCGCGGAGTATGTCGGTAAGATGTCCTGTATCGCCCACGGCTGACGACCAAACTCGGTCATAAACCATCCGGCTTCAATCGCAATCCACGGAAGCGGCAAACTCCAGAGCGCCATTTTCAGCACCCAGCGATGCTGGTCGATTTTGCCACGCAGCGTCTGGACAAGCGCAATCAGCATCACCAGTAACAGCAGGGAACCACAGCCTACCATGATGCGGAAACTCCAGAATACCGGCGCAACCTGAGGTATCGCGCCACGCATCGCCGCCTGGTACTGTGTGGCTGTGACATGATTCATATCCGGCGCATAGCGGGAGAGCAACATGCCGTAACCCAGGTCGCCTTCCAGCTCCCGGAATGCCTGCAACACATGCGGCTCACGATTGCCTTGCGATATTTCCTGCATTAACAGCCAGGCCATACGTCCGCGTTGCAAGCGTGGGTAGGTTTCAGCCATCAAATTCTTCAGACCCGGCACGGGTTTATCTAATGAGTGAGTGGCGAGGATCCCTAGCAGCGCGGGAATTTTGATGGCAAAGGCGTTACGCTCTTGATCCTGTTCCGGCCAGGCAACCACATGGAACGGTGCAGGTGCAGGTTCTGTTTGCCACTCCCCTTCCATCGCCGCCAGTTTTACCGGTTGTACTTGCGCGACTTCATACGCAGAACTGTCTCCGAGTTGCAGCGTACCGATAATCGCCAGAGTACCGAAGACGGAACCGATGGCAAACGAGCGTAATGCGACATCGCGCTCCCGTCCGCGCAGTAAATACCAGGCGCTGATCGCCATAATAAACATGGCCCCGGTCACGTATCCCGCCATTACGGTGTGCACAAATTTCACCTGGCTGACCGGGTTAAAGACCAACTCGCTGAAACTGGTCATCTCCATACGCAGGGTGTCGATATCAAAATGCGCACCGGTCGGGTATTGCATCCAACCGTTGGCATTCAATATCCACAATGCAGAGAGATTTGAACCGAACGCCACCAGCCACGTCACCAGCAGGTGCTGGTATTTATTCAGCCGCTGCCAGCCGAAGAAGAACAGCCCGACAAAGGTGGATTCGAGGAAGAAGGCCATTAATGCTTCCATTGCCAGCGGTGCGCCAAAAATATCGCCCACATAGTTGGAATAGAATGACCAGTTAGTACCAAACTGAAACTCCATGGTCAGGCCGGTAGCCACGCCAAGAGCAAAGTTGATACCGAAGAGCTTACCCCAGAAGCGCGTCATATCGCGGTAGATTGTTTTGCCGGTGACCACGTAAATGGTTTCCATGATAGCCAGCAAAAAAATCAGCCCCAGGGTAAGGGGTACAAATAAAAAGTGATACAGCGCGGTCAGTGCAAACTGCCAGCGCGATAAATCAATGACATCCCACATGCGCACTCCTGTAGGCGAAGAGAGAAAAATAACCCGATAATGGTAGATCTCCCTCTTTATCCTGAAACTCTACGACCAGAGGTATTCGCCGATTGCGATATTCATAAGACTGAAAGCGATACTTACCGTCTTTTTATGTCGGTGCACCTTCCGCCAGCCACTGACATACCTCGCTAAGCCGCTGCGCAGAGTCGACCAAATCTTCTGGCGCTGCCAGCACCACTTCCGGTATTGGGCAGATTTCATAACTTTCCAGTAACGGGCCTTTTAAGGTGTCCGTACAGCGTAAATGCCAGACATGGCGTAACCCCGTGGCGTTGATATAGCTCTCGCCATAGCCAATGGTACGAATCTGAATATTTCCCGGCCCACAGAGACGTGAGAGAAAAAGCCGATCAGCCTCGCTGATGGGTAATTGCGTCAGATTAATGCTGTGCGGCTGCGCGTCGGGGTTACGTACATGCGCCAGTAACTCATGCGCCAACGGTAGGCCATTCATCAGGCCATCAATGGGCGGCGGTAACAGCGAATCTGTCGGCAAGACGTTTTGCGTTGCCGCCTGCCACAATGCCAGCGGCGCGCAGCCAGCCTCCAGTTTGTCCTCCAGCAACTTGTCGCCGCGACGTCTGCGCACCCGCCATAATCCGCAGAAGATCGCCTCCTGTATTTCACTTTCACTGTCGTCAGCCTGCTGTATGCGCACTGACACTTCCCCTTCCCCGAGAAGCGTATTGATAAAGTGACGATCGTCGGCGTTGAGATTTAACAGATCGACTGCCAGCACCTCGCCCAACGGCGGCTGGCGTTCGCTTAGTTGATGTTGTAACTCGTTTAACAGCGCAATCACCTGCGGGCTGTGAGCACATTGCTCCAGGGCCGCCATACTCGGTTCATCATTCACCTGACAGGTGATCGGCAGTGGATTCATGCTGAAACTGTCATCGTTCGGTTGCGTTCCTGGCCCCAGCAGATGGAAAAAAGTTTCGCTCATGAGGCACGCTCCTGTTGTGGTTCGACAAGCCCACGCATCAGGTTTATCAGTTCCGCCCACGGGTGAATACCATTCAGCACGCCGCGATAGTTTCCGCCGGTAAACACTAATGTGGCGGGAAAGCGAAAGACGCCAAAGCGATCGCCGATGGCTTCGCTCTGCTCAAGATCAGCAATCGCTACCTGCCATGTATAGTCGGGAAACTCGCGCAGTAATTCGCCAATCATGACCGGGTTATCGCTGACTTCTGGCGTGCGTTTCGGGTCACTACTTAATAACACCACGCCGTCTGGCGCTTGCGTAAGCCAGTCGTCAAGACGGGATTCACTGATCGGCGTCCAGCCGCGCGCCAGCATACGTTGCCACAACGCATCAAATGGCGTGTCGTTGCTCATTCCTGCTCCTCCAGCGTCATCCTGTACTGGCGCAAGCGAACGCCTTCGTAATTTTCCATCGACAGACAGTCATAATTGAGACAGCGCGATTCATTAGCCGGTTGCGGCACAATTCCCCACGCAGCCAACTGCGCCAGCGCCGCCTGTTCCGCTGCGGGCAGTTGCTCCCGTGCCAGTTCGCTCAGGCTGCCGCCGTAGTCGTCGAGCATTGCGGGTTGCAGACCGACGAGGGCAATATGTGCTGGCAGATGTCCGCGGATATCTGCCAGCGCCAGCACTTCGGAGAAACTGTTCTGGTGCAGGCTCATTTTCTTCGCGCTGAGATAAGCCGGAATACGTTCTCCGGCATAGGTTCGCAGCGTTCCAGGTTCCAGCCCGTAGTCAATGGCATCGAGAATCAACAGATGGCTGGCGCTTTCGACATACCCCAGCAAGTTCAGTCCCTGAATACCGCCATCGACAATCTCCACATACTCGGGCCAGTGGTAATGGGCATACAACCGTTCCGCCACCCGCACGCCGAAACCTTCATCGGCCCACAGCAGGTTGCCCAGCCCCATTACCACCACGCGTTGCTCGCTCATGAACGCTCCTTGTTACTTATTTTGCCAAATTTGTGGCTACGGTAGCCGTTGACCATAGTGGAGATCACCGTGTCGTCGGACATGATGTCTTCACGCAGCGCCATGTAGACATGACCGATCACAAACGCGCCAATCAGCCACATCCCCAGCCGATGCCAGCTGTGAATGTCCATTGAGTTGCCACCCGTCCAGTAGAAAAATTCCACCACATAACGGAACGGCGCAAAAATAGCGTACTGGCTGTGTTCGCTGTACAGCGCAAAGCCGGTGATGATCATAAAAACTGACATCAGGAAATAGCCGAACATCGCCGCCTGGGCGATGGGGTTATGGCCTATATCGGCACTTGGACGTTTTGCCAGAAACAGATACCAGCGGATTTCATACCACACGCCCTGCCACCAGCTTTTACGCCATACTGGCACGATGAAAAGCTCGCGTGAGTAGCGATTGCCGACAAAAGCCCAGTAGATCCGCATCAGCAAGACCACGGTAAAAATCATCCCGGCGCTGAAGTGAATCAACCTGATATAGCCCATGTAAAACAGATACGTCGCCTCACCGCTGACCGAAGGCAGCGGTTTGCCGATGAAGTAACCGGTGACCATCAACACCGCCATGCATAACACCGTCAGCCAGTGCCAGATACGCACTGGCGCTTCAAAGACATAGTGGCTGACAACGTTGTCGCTTTTCTGTTGCATGATGATTCTCCTTCGCTGTTAACGCACCTGCACGGAGATCAGCTCGCTACCGTCGTCGCCCAGCACGTGTGTTGAACAGGCGAGGCACGGATCAAAGCTGTGCAGAGTACGCAGGATCTCCAGCGGTTGCTCGGGGATCGCCATTTTGGTGTTCATCAGCGCCGCTTCATAAGCGCCAATTTGCCCTTTAGGATCGCGCGGGCTGGCGTTCCAGGTGGTCGGCACCACGCACTGGTAGAGATCAATCTTGCCATCGCGAATGGCGGCCCAGTGGCCTAACGCTCCGCGCGGCGCTTCGGTAAAGCCGACACCACGGCACTCTGTCGGCCAGGTTGCTGGTTCCCACTTCTCAGTGGAGGCGGTGGCGAGATTGCCGTTTTTGAGATTGGTCATCAGCTTGTCGAAGAAATATTGCAACTTGCCTGCGGCCCACTGCGCTTCGTGCGCGCGACACAAAATGCGGCCTAACGTTGACTGGATGCCGGAAAGCGGTAGGTTCAACGCCGACATCATGCGATCGACCGACTCAACGGTCGCCGCATCGCCTTTGTGATAAGCGATTAACGTGCGTGCCAGCGGCCCCACTTCCATCGCGTTACCGCGCCAGCGTGGCGCTTTGATCCACGAGTAGCGTTCCTGTTCATTCAGCTGCTGAATGTTGGTATCGCTGCCTTTGACATCGCCGGGGTTGTACCACGGGTCGGTAATACCATCGAACGGATGACGCCCGACCTGATCGTTGGGATAACGATACCAGGCGTGATCGACAAACTCCTGCACCTGCTGCGGATCAACCAAATCCACTGGCAGCACATTGTTGAAGTCGCCGTTAATCACCGCGCCGCCAGGCATCAGCAGACTTTTCTCGCCAAAGTCGTTGGCGATATCCGGGAACGCGCCGTAACTGAGAACGCATTTATCCGAAAGGCCAGTGCCGATTTCGCTCCACGGCTTGTTGAACTGACCGATGGCTAAGGCGTCGGGGATCATCACGTTGTTAATGAAATCCGCCGTACGGGTAATGATTGACTGCACCAGGTTCAGGCGTTCCATATTGACCGCCCCGACCGCGCCGCTTTCGTCAATGTTAATGGCACAAGGCATCCCGCCGACAATCCAGTTTGGATGTGGGTTTTTACCGCCAAAGACCGCGTGGATTTTGACAATTTCACGCTGGAAATCGAGAGCTTCGAGATAGTGGGCAAAGCCCATCAGGTTGGCTTCTGGCGGCAGTTTGTACTGCGGGTGCCCCCAGTAGCCATTGCGGAAGATCCCCAACTGCCCGCCTTCAACGAATTTCTTCAGGCGGTTTTGTACGTCGAAGAAATAGCCAGGGGATGATTTCGGCCATGAGGAGAGGCTTTGCGCCAGTTCGGAGGTTTTCCGCGGGTCGGCTTTCAGCGCATCTAACACATCGATCCAATCCATCCCGGCAAGCTGATAGAAGTGCACCAGATGATCGTGGCACCAGAGCGTTGCCAGCATAATGTTGCGGATGATATTGGCGTTGTCCGGCACTTTAATACCGATGGCATCTTCGATGGCGTAAACCGAAGCCAGGGCGTGTACGCCAGTACAGACGCCGCAGATACGTTCAACGAACGCCCACGCATCGCGCGGGTCACGCCCTTGCAGGATGATCTCCAGCCCGCGAAACATGGTGCCGCAGGAGACGGCATTGGTGATCACATTCTGATCGTTAATATTCACTTCGCAGCGCATGTGGCCTTCAATGCGCGTAATCGGGTCGACCACCAGGCGGCGTCCGGCATTATTGATGGTGTATCCCTGAGTTTCGTACTGAGTGCTCATGCCTGTTTATCCTCATTGCCTGGCTGATGTTCGGTTTCTGTAGGTTGCTGGTTATGACGTCTGCGCTGGTCAACGGCGCTGGCGACTGCGTGCACACCAACAGCCGCTGCCACCACGCCAAGCGCGGTTAAGCCGACGGTATCGGCGGTGGAATGAGTACCCATTTGCGGAATATCGACCACGCGGCTGTAGAACGAACCGCGATCCCAGAAACCATTTTCCGCACAGCCCAGGCAGCCGTGACCAGACTGGATTGGGAAAGAAACGCCATCATTCCAGCGTGTGGAGGAACAGGCGTTATAGGTGGTAGGCCCTTTGCAGCCCATTTTGTACAGGCAGTAACCTTTGCGGGCAGCGTCATCGTCCCAACTCTGGACGAACTCTCCGGCGTCGAAGTGGGCGCGGCGATAGCATTTATCGTGGATTCGCTGACCATAGAACATCAACGGACGGCCCATTCTGTCGACATCTGGCAAGCGATCAAAGGTCACCATGTAAGTAATGATGGCGCTCATCACATCCGGGATCGGCGGGCAGCCAGGTACTTTGATAATAGGTTTGTCGGTGATGACTTTGTCGATAGGCGTTGCCTGCGTCGGATTGGGTCGCGCGGCCTGCACGCAGCCCCAGGACGCGCAGGTTCCCCAGGCGATAATCGCACTGGCTCCGGCAGCGGCACGTTTGAGTTTCTCAATAAACGGTCGTCCGCTGCTGATACAGAACATCCCCTGCTCGCCCAGCGGCGGATTACCTTCTACTGCGAGGATATATTTGCCATTGTATTGCGTGATGATGTCTTCAAAGACTTCTTCCGCCTGGGTTCCGGCGGCAGCCATCAAAGTATCGTCGTAATCGAGGGAAATCAGGGAAAGGATGACGTCCTTTGCCAGCGGGTGAGCGGAGCGGATAAAAGATTCGGTACAGCAGGTGCATTCCAGACCGTGGATCCATACCACCGGAATGCGCGGTTTGTTCTCCAGCGCCCAGGCAATCTTTGGTGCCATTCCCGCGCCTAATCCCAGCGACGTGGCAGCCAGACTGCAATATTTGAGAAAGCTGCGCCGGGTAACGCCCTGACGCCGCATGGCCTGGTAAAATGTTTCCTCGTTATTCATATCGCACGTCTCTTCTCCTTGCGACACCGGCAGGACACCGGGCGCTTATGGTCGGCAAGCGACGTCCCTGTAGCAAGGCAAACCATCGCTTCACGTGAGATGCTGAAAACGAAAGCTCATCCTTCTGCACTGGCGCACGTCGCCAGAAAGTATTGTTAATAAAGCGTAGTGAAACTTTTGCACGAAACAATACAAACTGTGTGGATTTATCTTTTAGCGATAAAAATGGACCTATTTTTCTTTTTGCCGGGCAGTGGGGATGTTTAGCCGGTTGCCAAACGAGTAAAAGAGAAGGAATTCATGGTGATGAAATGATCAATCTGCTGTTATTTCACGCTATCAATGCACTTTTGGCTGTTTTTCAGGCAAACAAACAAATTAGGGGTTTACACGCCGCATCGGGATGTTTATAGTGCGCGTCATTCCGGAAGTGTGGCCGAGCGGTTGAAGGCACCGGTCTTGAAAACCGGCGACCCGAAAGGGTTCCAGAGTTCGAATCTCTGCGCTTCCGCCAAATAAGATAAGGGGTTAGCTAAATGCTAACCCCTTTTTCTTTTGCCTGTCGAAATTCTCAGGGCGTTATATTTGCTTAATGACCTGATAATCCGCTGTTAAACCTGTTCCAGATCAAATGCGTAAAGATGGGTAAAACTTCTGGGTGCCCTTACGCATTATCATTATGCTGCTTAATTAATTACATCTGTCATAGAGAGTGACTCAATGGATCGTATTGTTAGTTCTTCACATGACCGTACATCACTGCTTAGCACCCATAAGGTGCTGCGTAATACCTATTTTCTGCTGAGCCTGACGCTGGCCTTTTCGGCGATTACCGCAACTGCCAGTACGGTGCTGATGCTGCCATCTCCGGGTCTGATTCTGACGCTGGTGGGTATGTATGGTTTGATGTTCCTGACCTATAAAACGGCGAATAAGCCGACCGGGATTATCTCCGCATTCGCCTTTACCGGTTTTCTGGGATATATCCTCGGACCAATTCTGAACACCTACCTGTCTGCCGGAATGGGTGACGTAATCGCTATGGCACTGGGCGGAACGGCGTTAGTGTTCTTCTGCTGCTCTGCGTATGTGCTGACCACCCGCAAAGATATGTCGTTCCTTGGCGGTATGCTGATGGCGGGTATTGTGGTGGTGCTGATTGGTATGGTTGCTAATATCTTCCTGCAGCTGCCTGCCCTGCATCTGGCGATCAGCGCGGTCTTCATTCTGATCTCCTCTGGCGCTATTTTGTTTGAAACCAGCAACATCATTCATGGCGGTGAAACGAACTATATTCGTGCCACGGTTAGCCTGTATGTTTCGCTGTACAACATCTTCGTCAGCCTGCTGAGCATTCTGGGCTTCGCCAGCCGCGATTAATCTCACCCGCTAACACTTTCATAGCCTCGCTTTATGCGGGGCTTTGTTTTTTGTTACACTGCCGCCAGTCTGATTAAGGTAGTAAAGAATTATGCTGATCTTCGAAGGTAAAGAGATAGAAACGGATACCGAAGGCTATCTCAAAGAAAGCAGCCAGTGGAGTGAGCCACTGGCGGTGGTGATTGCAGAGAACGAAGGGATTGCGCTGTCGCCAGAACACTGGGAAGTGGTGCGTTTTGTGCGTGATTTCTATCTGGAATTCAATACTTCTCCGGCGATTCGTATGCTGGTAAAAGCGATGGCGAATAAATTTGGCGAAGAAAAAGGTAACAGCCGCTATTTATACCGACTGTTTCCGAAAGGTCCGGCTAAGCAAGCCACCAAAATTGCTGGCCTGCCAAAACCGGTAAAATGTATTTAATGGATACGAAAATCGGTTAATTCCCCCGAGGGATGATGCGGCTCGCTGAGCACCCGTTCTACACGCGCAGAACGCGGGCCGCCACTTTTTAACCACTGCATTAATTTTTCTACCTGCCCTTCTTCACCGCAGGCAACCACTTCCACGCTGCCATCGTCAAGATTTTTGGCGTACCCGGTTAGTCCCAGTTTTTTCGCTTCGTACTGCGTGGTGTAGCGGAATCCTACGCCCTGAACTCGCCCGTAAACCCAGGCAATTATGCAGACTTTCGACATTGCTGCTCTCCTTATCCTTAATGGACGCGTTGCAAATCCATGGAAAACTCCGGACAATGACGCCCATTTCTTTGCATCGACAGAAAAGTAAATTATGAGTGTACGTTTAGTGTTAGCCAAAGGGCGCGAAAAATCATTACTTCGTCGCCATCCGTGGATCTTTTCCGGGGCCGTTGCCCGCATGGAAGGTAAAGCCAGCCTCGGTGAAACCATCGATATTGTTGATCATCAGGGAAAATGGTTAGCACGCGGCGCTTATTCGCCAGCTTCGCAAATCCGGGCGCGCGTCTGGACGTTTGACCCGTCTGAGTCTATCGACATTGCTTTTTTTACCCGACGTTTACAACAAGCACAAAAATGGCGTGACTGGCTGGCGCAAAAAGATGGCCTCAACAGCTATCGTTTAATCGCCGGAGAATCTGATGGCCTGCCGGGTATTACTATCGATCGTTTCGGTAATTTTCTGGTGCTGCAACTGCTGAGTGCTGGCGCAGAGTATCAGCGCGCGGCATTAATTAGTGCCCTGCAAACGCTGTACCCGGAATGTGCGATTTACGATCGCAGCGATGTTGCGGTACGTAAAAAAGAAGGGATGGAGCTGACCCAGGGCCCCGTCACCGGCGAGTTGCCGCCTGCCCTGCTGCCGATTGAAGAACACGGCATGAAGCTGCTGGTGGACATACAGCACGGACACAAAACGGGCTACTACCTGGATCAGCGTGATAGCCGCCTGGCTACCCGCCGCTACGTTGAAAATAAACGCGTACTGAACTGTTTCTCCTATACCGGTGGTTTCGCCGTATCGGCACTGATGGGCGGTTGCAGCCAGGTTGTCAGCGTTGATACCTCCCAGGAAGCCCTGGATATTGCACGGCAGAACGTTGAGCTGAACAAACTGGATCTGAGCAAGGCTGAGTTTGTCCGTGATGATGTCTTTAAATTGCTGCGTACCTATCGCGATCGCGGTGAAAAATTTGACGTTATCGTGATGGACCCGCCGAAGTTTGTTGAGAATAAAAGCCAGTTGATGGGCGCGTGTCGTGGCTATAAAGACATCAACATGCTGGCGATTCAGTTGCTGAATGAAGGCGGAGTTCTCCTGACTTTCTCCTGTTCTGGCCTGATGACCAGCGATTTATTTCAGAAAATCATCGCAGATGCCGCAATTGATGCCGGTCGTGATGTACAATTTATAGAGCAGTTCCGTCAGGCAGCCGATCATCCGGTGATCGCTACCTATCCGGAAGGGCTATATCTGAAAGGGTTTGCCTGTCGCGTCATGTAACTTGAAATGTGGAATTTTACCCTTATATCAAAGGTAAAGATTTCCCGGGAGGTGACTATGATTGCCAGCAAATTCGGTATCGGCCAGCAGGTCCGCCATTCCCTGTTAGGTTATCTCGGAGTGGTCGTGGATATCGACCCGGTTTATTCGCTCTCTGAACCGTCGCCTGATGAGCTGGCGGTGAATGACGAGCTTCGCGCCGCTCCGTGGTATCACGTGGTGATGGAGGACGATAACGGCCTACCGGTTCATACCTACCTGGCTGAAGCCCAGCTAAGTAGCGAATTGCAGGATGAACATCCTGAACAGCCATCCATGGATGAGCTGGCGCAGACCATCCGCAAACAACTCCAGGCCCCGCGTCTGCGTAACTAATCCCTGAACAAATCCCCGGAAGGTTTTTGCCTTCCGGGGATTTTTTATTTGGCCAGGCCCAGGCGAGGGATCTCAATAGCCGGGCAGCGATCCATCACTACATTTAACCCGGCATCCCGTGCCAGTACTGCCGCTTGCTCATTAATCACCCCCAGTTGCATCCAGAGGGTTTTCGCGCCAATGGCAATAGCTTCCTGCGCTACGCCCCACGCCGCTTCTGAATTCCGGAAAACATCGACCATATCGACTTTTTCAGGAACTTCTGCCAGCGTGCCATACCCCTGCTGGCCCAGCAGTGTTTTGCCGGCAACTTTTGGCGAAACCGGAATGACGTGATACCCCTGGTCGAGTAGATATTTCATCACGCGATAGCTGGGACGATCGGGTTTGTCGCTTGCCCCCACCAGCGCAATGGTGTGAGTGGACGTTAAAATGCCTGCAATATCGGTTTCTTTCATTATTTCCTCCAGACTGTTTAACAAAGTGTACGACAAAGCCGACATGCCAACCATGCAGCTAATACGAATGAATGAGAGCAAAAGCGGGAAATATGTCTATATGTTAGTAAGTATGATTAAAGAAAAATTTTGACACATTATTATTCGGGCGGTCTTTTGACAGGAGCTACCTATGAAAACCGGCATCGTGACCACCTTGATTGCATTATGTTTGCCGGTATCCGTTTTTGCCACCACGCTGCGGCTTTCAACCGATGTCGATCTTCTGGTACTCGACGGTAAAAAGGTTTCCAGCTCTCTGCTGCGCGGTGCGGACAGCATTGAACTGGATAACGGACCGCATCAGTTAGTGTTTCGCGTTGAGAAGACGATTCATCTTTCCAATAGTGAAGAACGGCTGTATATCTCCCCACCGCTGGTGGTCAGTTTTAATACCCAGCTCATCAACCAGGTCAATTTTCGCCTGCCTCGTCTGGAGAATGAGCGGGAAGCTAACCATTTTGATGCCGCGCCGCGCCTTGAATTGTTGGATGGCGATGCGACGCCGATTCCGGTAAAGCTGGATATTCTCGCCATTACCTCAACGGCAAAAACGATTGATTATGAGGTCGAGGTTGAACGCTATAACAAATCCGCGAAACGCGCTTCACTACCGCAATTTGCCACGATGATGGCAGATGACAGTACGCTGCTTTCGGGTGTTTCCGAGCTGGATGCTATTCCACCGCAGTCTCAGGTGCTCACAGAACAACGGCTGAAGTATTGGTTTAAACTGGCTGACCCACAAACGCGAAATACTTTCCTGCAATGGGCGGAAAAACAACCATCTTCCTGAGATTTTTGTGCCTGTGCGCAGGCTTTTTCGGTCTTTATCTTGCAGCGATAAGTGCTTACAGTAATCTGTAGGAAAGTTAACTACGGATGTAACATTATGGAACTGACGACACGCACTTTACCTGCGCGGAAACATATTGCGCTGGTGGCACACGATCACTGCAAACAAATGCTGATGAGCTGGGTGGAACGACATCAACCGTTACTGGAACAACACGTACTGTATGCAACAGGCACTACCGGTAACTTGATTTCCCGTGCAACCGGCATGAACGTCAACGCGATGTTGAGTGGCCCAATGGGGGGTGACCAGCAGGTTGGCGCATTGATCTCAGAAGGGAAAATTGATGTATTGATTTTCTTCTGGGACCCACTAAATGCCGTTCCGCACGATCCTGACGTGAAAGCCTTGCTGCGTCTGGCGACGGTATGGAACATTCCGGTTGCCACCAACGTGGCAACGGCAGACTTCATTATCCAGTCGCCGCATTTCAACGACGCGGTCGATATTCTGATCCCCGATTATCAGCGTTATCTCGCGGACCGTCTGAAGTAATATTGCACAGGTGGCAAACGCCACCTGTTTCTTACGGTTTTCTCGCCACCGGCACATCCAGATTTTTCAGTATTTCCACAAAGGGAGAGGGATTCTCTTTGTTAAACAGTGCCCATACCCGATGGCGTGCCCGGGTCAGCGCCACGTACATTAACCGCCGTTCTTCAGCGTCCGGGAAATCCTCAACCGGTGGCAGTAGCGCCTCTTCCATAATCGACTCCCGCGCCGCAGCCGGAAAACCATCACTCCCCTCCTGCAAGCCAACGATGATGACGTAATCCGCCTGTTGCCCTTTGCTGGCATGAATGGTCATAAAGTCGATTTGCAACTTCGGCCAGCGTGTTGCCGCTTTTTCCAGGCTGGCAGGCCTCATGTGATGGTAACGCGCCAGGATCAGAATGCGCTCTTCCGGTTTGGCATAACCAGAGAGCTTATCCAGCAAAGCGTCAAGTTGACTCTCATCCAATAACGTGACGGCTTTTTTGTCTCCATTGGTTAAGCTGTTTAGCGGCTTTTTCAGCTGGCCTGGGTTCTGCTGAATAAACCGGTTTGCCACCTCACCGATACGACTGTTAAAACGGTAAGTCGTGTCTAAATCGCAGCGATCACCTTCACCAAAGTTTTCATGGAAAGCGGTGGTGAGCGACATTTGCGCACCGCTGAAGCGATAAATCGCCTGCCAGTCATCACCAACGGCGAACAACGTCGTCTGACTGTTTTGCTTGCGTAATGCCGCTAACAACGCTGCGCGCTGCGGCGAGATATCCTGAAATTCATCAACCAGAATATGCTTCCACGGGCTGATAAAGCGACCTTTCTCCAGAATCACAATCGCCTGGTGAATAAGGCCCGAAAAATCGACAGCGTTTTCTGCCTTCAGCGCACCTTTCCAGGCTTTTAATAACGGAGCCATCAACTTGATACGTTTACTGAACAGATCGCGAATCTCTTCGGGTGCACTGGCAATCATTTCTGCCTGTGCACCACCGTGCATCCGCATCAGACTTACCCAACGATCGAGGCGTGAGGCAAGACGACGCTGTAATTTTTCATCATCCCAGAAGTTACCTTCTGGCACTGACCACTGCATTTCTTCCGTCAGCCATTGCCGCCAGCCCTTCGCCTGCGCTTTCTTTTCGCTGCATTGCTTGCGCCACTCAGCAATAAAAAGTTCATGACGGGCAGCGGTATCATTTTCCAGTTTGCTGACTATCGGAACTTTTTTGCTGCCCTGCTGAATAATATGCAGCGCCAGCGCATGAAATGTGCGTGCGGTAATGTCTTCGGTATGTAGCCGTTCGCGAATACGCTCGTCCATCTCTTCAGCGGCTTTGCGACCAAACGCCAGCAATAAAATTTGCTCAGGGGACGCTTCACCACGTGCCAGCAACCAGCCTGCACGGGCCACCAGCACCGACGTTTTTCCGCTTCCTGCACCAGCCAGCACTAACAAAGAATGCTCGCCATTAACGACTGCCCGGGCCTGCGCCGGATTCAGCGGTGAAGACTCGACCTGGCGGAAAAAATCCGCATACTCGGTAAGCATGGCTTCGGTATACGCCTGATTATGCTGCAACCGAGCGCCTTCAATGTCCTTCAACCAGGCCTGACATTTACGCCACGCCTCACGGCAGTTATCGAATTCTTCCAGTCGGTTAACCGGCAACGGCAACGCCGACAAAGCCTGGCGGATTTGTTGCTGCACACCAGAGGTTTGCTCACGCGTCAGCCATTTATTTTCTCCGGTGCGCGTGGCAATCAAATCCAGTTGCTGACGTAAAACGCCAGACGCAATTTCGCTCATCTCCCCACTCCACCGCCGCCAGTGAGTATCAAGATGATGGTAAAAACGCTGCGTCTCGCCCCATTCGGTGCCGTGCAGACGCACCACTTTTTCGTCCGGCAGTACAAATTCCAGCTCGCCCCATACCAGACCGCGCTTACAGTGAATCGCCAGTAATTGATTAAAAGGAATAAGGTATTCGTGGCGATCGCCGGAGACTTTAATCCCGGCATTGAGGATCACCGCCCGATCGTAAGGGTGCTGTGCCAGACGTTTTCCAAGCGTTGTCGCTTTCAGTTCCATGACTCTGTAGATCCACACGAAATGATTTCTTATCAGTGTAACCGTCAGAGAAAACGTGCTCCAGCCCAAAAAAACGTTACAATTGCCGCCCATTACTGAAAACCACAGTAAAGCGAGGTTTTATGCGTACCGTTTTGAACATTCTGAACTTTGTGCTTGGCGGATTTGCCACCACTCTGGGCTGGCTGTTGGCGACTCTGGTCAGTATTGTGCTGATTTTTACCTTACCGCTGACACGATCCTGCTGGGAGATCACTAAACTGTCTCTGGTGCCTTATGGCAATGAAGCTATTCATGTCGATGAACTGAACCCGGCTGGCAAAAATGTGCTGCTAAATACTGGCGGTACGGTATTGAATATTTTCTGGCTGATTTTCTTTGGCTGGTGGTTATGCCTGATGCACATTGCAACGGGCATCGCACAATGTATTTCCATCATTGGCATTCCTGTCGGCATTGCGAACTTTAAAATTGCCGCTATTGCACTATGGCCGGTCGGTCGTCGCGTGGTATCGGTAGAAACAGCGCAAGCTGCGCGTGAAGCCAATGCACGTCGTCGTTTTGAATAATCCACTAATATGGCCTTTATGCTAAGTCCTTTGCTCAAACGCTATACCTGGAACAGCGCCTGGCTGTATTACGCGCGTATTTTTATTGCGCTTTGTGGAACCACAGCGTTTCCGTGGTGGCTGGGTGATGTAAAACTGACGATTCCGCTGACGCTGGGGATGGTGGCAGCGGCGCTGACCGATCTCGATGACCGACTGGCGGGACGTTTGCGTAACCTCATCATTACGCTGTTCTGCTTTTTTATCGCCTCGGCCTCAGTAGAACTGCTGTTTCCCTGGCCCTGGCTATTTGCGATTGGCTTAACGCTCTCAACCAGCGGCTTCATTTTGCTCGGCGGTCTGGGTCAACGCTATGCAACAATTGCCTTCGGTGCGTTACTGATCGCCATTTACACTATGTTGGGGACGTCACTGTATGAGCACTGGTATCAGCAGCCGATGTATCTGCTGGCCGGTGCCGTCTGGTACAACGTCCTGACACTTATTGGTCATCTACTGTTCCCGGTCCGCCCGCTGCAGGACAACCTGGCGCGTTGCTATGAACAACTGGCGCGTTATCTTGAGCTCAAGTCGCGCATGTTTGATCCTGATATTGAAGATGAAAGCCAGGCACCGCTGTACGATTTGGCTCTCGCCAACGGTCAGCTGATGGCGACATTGAATCAGACGAAACTCTCGCTGCTGACCCGCTTACGTGGCGATCGTGGTCAACGGGGAACGCGTCGCACACTGCATTATTACTTTGTCGCGCAGGATATTCACGAGCGTGCCAGCTCTTCTCATATTCAGTATCAAACATTGCGTGAACATTTTCGCCACAGCGACGTGCTGTTCCGTTTTCAGCGGCTGATGTCGATGCAGGGCCAGGCGTGCCAGCAACTGTCACGCTGTATTTTGCTGCGTCAGCCTTATCAACATGATCCGCATTTTGAGCGCGCTTTTACGCATATTGATGCTGCGCTGGAGCGGATGCGCGATAACGGCGCGCCTGCTGATTTACTCAAAACACTGGGATTTTTACTGAACAATTTACGTGCCATTGATGCCCAACTGGCAACAATTGAATCAGAACAGGCCCAGGCACTGCCCCATAATGATGACGAAAATGAGCTCGCTGATGACAGCCCGCACGGATTGAGTGATATCTGGCTGCGTCTTAGCCGTCACTTCACGCCGGAATCCGCCCTCTTCCGTCATGCGGTAAGAATGTCGCTGGTGTTGTGCTTCGGCTACGCCATCATTCAGATAACCGGACTGCATCACGGGTATTGGATCTTGCTGACAAGTTTGTTTGTCTGCCAGCCAAACTATAACGCCACGCGCCACCGCCTGAAATTAAGGATTATTGGTACGCTGGTAGGTATCGCGATTGGCATTCCTGTGCTGTGGTTTGTGCCGTCACTGGAAGGGCAGCTGGTGCTGCTGGTTATTACCGGCGTGCTCTTTTTTGCCTTCCGTAACGTGCAATATGCCCATGCAACGATGTTCATCACACTTTTGGTGCTACTTTGTTTTAACTTGCTGGGTGAAGGTTTTGAAGTGGCGTTACCTCGCGTAATCGATACGCTGATTGGTTGTGCCATTGCGTGGGCGGCGGTGAGCTACATCTGGCCTGACTGGAAGTTTCGCAATCTGCCGCGCATGCTCGAACGTGCCACCGAGGCCAACTGTCGCTATCTCGATGCCATACTGGAGCAATACCATCAGGGGCGTGATAACCGTCTGGCGTATCGTATTGCCCGCCGCGATGCACACAACCGTGATGCTGAACTGGCGTCGGTGGTATCAAATATGTCCAGCGAGCCGAACGTTACCCCGCAAATTCGCGAGGCCGCGTTTCGGTTGCTGTGCCTTAACCATACGTTTACCAGCTATATCTCAGCCCTCGGTGCTCACCGGGAGCAGTTAACTAATCCTGAAATTCTGGCGTTTCTTGATGACGCAGTTTGCTATGTTGATGACGCGTTACATCATCAACCTGCTGATGAAGAACGCGTCAATCAGGCATTAGCTGGCCTGAAACAGCGGATGCAGCAACTTGAACCACGGGCAGACAGCAAAGAACCTCTGGTCGTACAACAAGTTGGGTTATTGATTGCATTACTGCCAGAGATTGGTCGTCTGCAACGCCAGATTACTCAAGTTCCGCAGGAAACTCCTGTTTCGGCGTAAGAGAGTCAGCCCATTCTGCAAGCTCCTGGCGGCGAGCCACCGGGAGCGCAGCTTCATGAATGCCGATAATGGCCCCTTCAAGCATAAACAGAATCTTTTCTGTCACCAGACTGTTTTGCTGCCGCAGTCGCAACCAACACATTTTTGCCCCAAGTATACGTAACGCCCGTACATCCTTAATCCCCACCTCCCCGAGAATCGCTTCCAGATGAAAAGACATATTGGGCAAATCTTTCAGTCTTTCCCGGGTATTGCGCGTGCTTTTCTCTTTCAGCGCTGCATCGAGAGAATATTTCGACAGACGCACCAGCTTCAGTTGATTTCGCCATAGACTTTCATCAACTCGATAGTAATTGAGGGTAACGGATCGGCCACACTTTTTATATGTCAGCCAGACAGGCGGATGTTTTACACAGTACTGTGCACTTTGCTCACAAGCCCGAAGATACAACTCACCATCAGAAACCATCGCAAACACCGTGTCGTCAACAGTCAGGCTGTAACTACCAAACAATGATCGGTATTCAATTGTGCCCAACGTTGCCAGGTATTCTTGTGATTTATAGATCCGCTTATAGGAGAGGCTTTTCATAAAATTCCTTTTAAAATCATAACATAAAAGAATGATTCACATTAACGGATCCGTTAACTACGAAAATAGGCAACTTATTCTTAAGGGGCAAGATTAATTTATGTTTTCCCGTCACCAACGACAAAATTTGCGAGGCTCTTTCCGAAAATAGGGTTGATCTTTGTTGTCACTGGATGTACTGTACATTCATACAGTAACTCACAGGGGCTGGATTGATTATGTACACTTCAGGCTATGCACATCGTTCTTCGTCGTTCTCATCCGCAGCAAGTAAAATTGCGCGTGTCTCTACGGAAAACACTACAGCCGGGCTTATCAGTGAAGTTGTCTATCGCGAAGATCAGCCCATGATGACGCAACTTCTACTGTTGCCATTGTTACAGCAACTCGGTCAGCAATCGCGCTGGCAACTCTGGTTAACACCGCAACAAAAACTGAGTCGCGAATGGGTTCAGGCATCTGGGCTACCCTTAACGAAAGTAATGCAGATTAGCCAGCTCTCCCCTTGCCACACCGTGGAGTCAATGGTTCGCGCTTTACGCACGGGCAATTACAGTGTGGTGATCGGTTGGTTGGCAGATGATTTGACTGAAGAAGAGCATGCTGAACTTGTTGATGCGGCAAATGAAGGTAACGCTATGGGGTTTATTATGCGTCCGGTAAGCGCTTCCTCTCACGCAACGAGACAACTTTCCGGGCTAAAAATTCACTCTAATTTGTATCATTAAGTAAATTTAGGATTAATCCTGGAACTTTTTTTGTCGCCCAGCCAATGCTTTCAGTCGTGACTAATTTTCCTTGCAGAGGCTTGTCTGAAGCGGTTTCCGCGATTTTCTTCTGTAAATTGTCGCTGACAAAAAAGATTAAACGTACCTTATACAAGACTTTTTTTTCATATGCCTGACGGAGTTCACACTTGTAAGTTTTCAACTACGTTGTAGACTTTACATCGCCAGGGGTGCTCGGCATAAGCCGAAGATATCGGTAGAGTTAATATTGAGCAGATCCCCGGTGAAGGATTTAACCGTGTTATCTCGTTGGAGATATTCATGGCGTATTTTGGATGATAACGAGGCGCAAAAAATGAAAAAGACAGCTATCGCGATTGCAGTGGCACTGGCTGGTTTCGCTACCGTAGCGCAGGCCGCTCCGAAAGATAACACCTGGTACACTGGTGCTAAACTGGGCTGGTCCCAGTACCATGACACTGGTTTTATTCCTAACAATGGTCCGACCCACGAAAACCAACTGGGTGCAGGTGCTTTTGGTGGTTACCAGGTTAACCCGTATGTTGGCTTTGAAATGGGTTACGACTGGTTAGGTCGTATGCCGTACAAAGGCGACAACATCAACGGCGCATACAAAGCTCAGGGCGTTCAGCTGACCGCTAAACTGGGTTACCCAATCACTGACGATCTGGACGTTTACACTCGTCTGGGTGGTATGGTATGGCGTGCAGACACCAAGTCTAACGTACCTGGTGGCGCATCCACTAAAGACCACGACACCGGCGTTTCTCCGGTCTTCGCTGGCGGTGTTGAGTACGCGATCACTCCTGAAATCGCTACCCGTCTGGAATACCAGTGGACCAACAACATCGGTGACGCACACACCATCGGTACTCGTCCGGACAACGGCATGCTGAGCCTGGGTGTTTCCTACCGTTTCGGTCAGGGCGAAGCAGCTCCAGTAGTTGCTCCGGCTCCAGCTCCGGCACCGGAAGTACAGACCAAGCACTTCACTCTGAAGTCTGACGTTCTGTTCAACTTCAACAAAGCAACCCTGAAACCGGAAGGTCAGGCTGCTCTGGATCAGCTGTACAGCCAGCTGAGCAACCTGGATCCGAAAGACGGTTCCGTAGTTGTTCTGGGTTACACCGACCGCATCGGTTCTGACGCTTACAACCAGGCTCTGTCCGAGCGTCGTGCTCAGTCCGTTGTTGATTACCTGATCTCTAAAGGTATCCCGGCAGACAAAATCTCCGCACGTGGTATGGGCGAATCCAACCCGGTTACTGGCAACACCTGTGACAACGTGAAACAGCGTGCTGCACTGATCGACTGCCTGGCTCCGGATCGTCGCGTAGAGATCGAAGTTAAAGGTATCAAAGACGTTGTAACTCAGCCGCAGGCTTAAGTTCTCGTCTGGTAAAAAACCCCGCAGCTGCGGGGTTTTTTTTCGCCTTTAGTAAATTGAAGTGACTTTTGACAGTTATTCCTTACCCAGCAATGCCTGCAGATCCTGCTTCAGAGAAGACATTTTATTCGCGTATTTCTCTTTGTTTTCCGCATCTTCAATCAGCTGAACAATCGTTTCAGAAAGCGTTTTACCGCGACGCTGCGCAAGACCAGCCAGACGTTGCCAGACAATAAATTCCAGATCGATCGATTTTTTGCGCGTATGCTGGTGTTCCGCATTAAAATGGCGCTTCCGTCTGGCCCGAATGGTCTGCTTCATGCGATTGACCAGTTCCGGATTCATATGCTTATCAATCCAGTTATTTACCAGCACGGGTTCATTTTCCAGCGAGAGCAACACATCGACGGCTTCCTGGGCGGCACTGGCTTCTATGTAACGGGTGATTAACTCCCCTTCGCGATGCTTCTTCACCAGATACTTCCATTTCCAACCGCTTTCAAGATTTTCAAGTTGTTGATATTTCATAGCGATCTCAATGTTACCGTGTAACTCTTTACAGAATATCAGCTTTTTGGGCCAGTGAAGAAAAGAATCTCCATCCTGTGAGCTTTAACGCCCATGCCAGGAGTATTGTCGGTGCTTTCTACGTGTGCTGCAGTGCCGGTTACGGTATAATCGCGGCTTTGACAACAGACTAAAAAACATCAACTTTGACCATTACGAAACTTGCATGGCGTGACCTGGTTCCTGATACCGATAGCTATCAGGAAATATTTGCTCAGCCACATTTGATTGACGAAAACGATCCTTTATTCAGTGATACTCAACCGCGACTGCAATTTGCGCTGGAGCAGTTGCTGCATACGCGAGCATCCTCCTCTTTTATGCTGGCGAAGGCCCCGGAAGAGTCTGAGTATCTGAATCTTATTGCCGATGCCGCGCGTGCGCTACAAAGCGATGCAGGCCAACTGGTGGGCTGTCACTATGAGGTTTCCGGGCACACCATCCGCTTACGTAACGCAGTGAGTGCAGATGATAATTTTGCGACTTTAACGCAAGTTGTCGCTGCCGACTGGGTAGAAGCGGAACAACTCTTTGGCTGCCTGCGCCAGTTTAATGGCGACATTACCCTGCAGCCTGGTCTGGTGCATCAGGCAAATGGCGGTATTCTCATCATCTCTTTGCGTACACTGCTGGCGCAACCTCTGCTGTGGATGCGGCTGAAAAATATCGTTAACCGCGAGCGTTTTGACTGGGTTGCGTTTGATGAGTCGCGCCCTCTCCCCGTCTCTGTGCCTTCGATGCCATTGAAGCTGAAAGTCATTCTGGTAGGCGAACGTGAATCATTGGCTGATTTCCAGGAGATGGAACCAGAGCTTTCAGAGCAGGCTATTTATAGCGAATTTGAAGATACTCTGCAGATTGTCGATGCGGAGTCAGTAAGCCAGTGGTGTCGCTGGGTAACATTGACCGCAAGACATAATCACTTACCTGCACCGGGAGCGGATGCCTGGCCAGTACTTATCCGCGAAGCAGCCCGCTACACCGGTGAACAAGAAACACTTCCGCTTAGCCCGCAGTGGATCCTCCGCCAGTGTAAAGAGGTCGCCTCCCTGTGCGATGGCGACACCTTCTCCGGCGAGCAGCTAAACTTAATGCTGCAGCAGCGTGAATGGCGTGAAGGTTTCCTCGCTGAACGCATGCAGGATGAGATCCTTCAGGAGCAAATCCTGATTGAAACCGAAGGCGAACGCATCGGGCAAATTAACGCCCTTTCGGTCATTGAATTTCCGGGTCATCCACGCGCTTTTGGCGAACCTTCTCGCATTAGCTGCGTTGTGCATATTGGCGATGGTGAATTCACCGACATCGAACGCAAAGCGGAGCTTGGCGGCAATATCCATGCGAAAGGGATGATGATCATGCAAGCGTTCCTGATGTCGGAACTACAGCTTGAGCAACAGATCCCCTTCTCAGCATCGCTGACATTTGAGCAGTCATACAGTGAAGTGGATGGCGATAGTGCCTCGATGGCTGAACTCTGCGCCCTGATCAGCGCCCTCGCCGATGTGCCGGTGAATCAGAGTATCGCTATCACAGGTTCAGTCGATCAGTTCGGTCGCGCCCAGCCAGTCGGTGGTTTAAATGAGAAAATCGAAGGCTTCTTTGCTATTTGCCAGCAACGTGAGTTAACGGGGAAACAAGGTGTCATTATCCCCACTGCTAACGTTCGCCATTTAAGTCTTCACAGTGAACTGGTGAAAGCGGTAGAAGAAGGCAAATTCACCATCTGGGCAGTAGACGATGTGACTGACGCACTGCCGTTATTATTAAATCTGGTGTGGGATGGCGAAGGCCAAACGACGCTGATGCAAACCATCCAGGAACGTATCGCACAAGCATCGCAACAGGAAGGACGTCACCGTTTTCCATGGCCATTACGTTGGCTGAACTGGTTTATTCCGAACTGATCGGACTTGTTCAGCGTACACGTGTTAGCTATCCTGCGTGCTTCAATAAAATAAGGCTTACAGAGAACATGGTAGATAAACGCGAATCCTATACAAAAGAAGACCTTCTTGCCTCTGGTCGCGGTGAACTGTTTGGCGCTAAAGGCCCGCAATTGCCAGCACCGAACATGCTGATGATGGACCGTGTGGTCAAAATGACCGAAACGGGTGGTAACTTCGACAAAGGGTATGTTGAAGCAGAGCTGGATATCAATCCGGATCTGTGGTTCTTCGGATGCCACTTCATTGGCGATCCGGTTATGCCGGGATGCCTGGGCCTGGACGCAATGTGGCAGCTGGTAGGGTTCTACCTCGGCTGGCTGGGCGGCGAAGGTAAAGGCCGCGCGCTGGGCGTTGGCGAAGTGAAATTCACTGGTCAGGTACTGCCGACAGCGAAAAAAGTAACCTACCGTATTCACTTTAAACGCATTGTTAATCGTCGTCTGATTATGGGTCTGGCAGATGGCGAAGTGCTGGTTGATGGTCGTCTGATCTATACCGCCAGCGACCTGAAAGTCGGTCTGTTCCAGGATACGTCTGCCTTCTGATAATAATCAGACAGAGTATAAAAAGGCGAAACCTCCGCAATGCGGAGGTTTCTTTTTAAAGAGACAGAATCAGGCCATTACTACCCTGTCCGCCATGGCTTCTCGCCAGCCTCCCAGCCATTGTGACCTTTGATTCAGCGTCTGATAGGGACACATTTCTTTTGAGCGTCCGGCGATGCCGGCCTGATAACCACGTTGATGTGCCCGTTCCAGGCGATCTCGTTTTTGTCTCTTCATGCCTCGTTTCCCTCATACTGGTTTCTGGTGGAAAAGAAAACAGTGATTACTAAATGTGCAATCACAGTTAAGCAATACCGCGAATCATAACTGCCGTCAATGCGCAAAATTCACGCCACTGTCATATTTGTGAGCTACACGGGCATGTCAGTTGTACAAAAAATGTGAAGAGGAACAACTTTTTCCGCACGTTAGAGACAAAAAAACCGCCTCAGGCAACATACCGGAGGCGGTTATATTTACAAATCTTTATAATTAAGGTAGACGCTTTATCTCTTGCGCAATAGAAGCGGCTTCCTGACTCCAGACACTGGCCAGTACTTTAACCATCTCATCGTAACCATCCTGAGTTTGCACCCCTTCCAGACGGAACGGACGTTTGATCAGTTGTCCCTGGTGGTTCAACAGCCATTCACCACTGACAATGACCTTGCCATCATATCGCCCGTTAAACTCCGTTACGGTAACATTGAGCGTATCCTGGGCGCTTCCCAGAGGCTGGGAGGCAACCACCCAGCCGGGCAGTTGCGTGCTCAGGTTGGCAACCAGAGTGTTGCGCAACTGTTGATCCAACGGGCTGGCCCACAAGTTGTTGTTGGCAATCACATACTTCACATCACTGGTTTGATAAACCACACCATTTCCCGCCAGATAGTCAGGAACAGCGACCTGCTCTACCCATAACAGGCGATTACCCTGGCTGGCGGTACTTTGTGTACCGCCCTGCACCACAGGTAACTGGTAATAGTTTTTATTAATTTCGCCGGAGCTGCATCCGGCCAGCCACAGTGCTGCAATCGTCACTAGCCACTTTTTCATTGTTTCGCCCTCTTCGGCTCTGGATCTTTTTTGTCCTTCGCTTCAAATACCAGCGCGTTACTCTTCTCGTTGAGCGTTTTCAGCACCGGTTGCAGTTCTCGCAACACCTGATCAAGTCGCTGCATATCCGCCACCATCTTGTTGTAGGCTGCGGAGCCAGGCTGGAAGCCCTGCATACTGCGATTCAATTCACGCAACGTTGACTGCATATCCGTCGGTAACTGCTGCATCGACTGGCTGGCGAGGATCTTGTTCATGCTATCCAGCGTCGTTTGCAGGTTTTTCATTGTGCGCTGACTTTCAGAAAGCGTACTGGTTGCCTGTTCAATCATCGGATTCAATGGCAGTTTGTTGATCTTATCCAACGCTTCCATCAGTCGTTGCTGGATTTGCGCCAGACCGCCGCTAACGGTCGGGATAATCTGATAACCATTAAATTCACGAATACCGGTTATTGCAGGCGTATTTGGATAGAAATCGAGATCAACATACAGTGCGCCAGTGACCAGGTTTCCGGTTTTCAGCGATCCGCGTAAACCACGTTTCAACAATTCGCCAAGGTGCTCAACAACATCCGCATTTTCTCCAAGCTGCATTTTCAGCCGCTCTGGCTCGATACGAATCAGTACCGGAATACGGTAATCATCGTTAAATGTCTGACGCATATTCGGCGCAAAGAATGGCACTTTGCTTACGGTACCCAGGCGAATACCCCGGAATTCTACCGGAGCTCCCGGTTGCAGACCGCGTACCGAATCTTTAAAGAACATCAGATAATCAATGTGATCGGTGTACAACGAATCCTGAATGCTCTTCTGATCATCATACAAAACGAAAGCTGTTTTCGGTGCCACTGGCTGCCCTAAATCCAGACCTTCCGGCACATCAAAGCTGACACCGCCACTAAGCAGCGTTGTCAATGAGCCCATCTCCACACGCATTCCCGCTGACGTCAAATCAACCGCAATGCCACTATCTTTCCAGAAGCGAACATTGCTGGTCACCAGTCGGTCATAAGGTGCATTGATGAACAGTTGATAGCTGATATTGCGTTTTTGCGTATCGAAGGTGCTGGTTTCAACCGAACCTACCCGATAGCCACGGAACAGCACGGGATCTCCTGGCGAGAGCTGCCCGGCTTTTTTGCTATCGAGAATCACACGGATACCTTTCGCATCAGGCGGGGCCAACGGTGGCGAGTCCAGCAAATCGTATTTATCCATTTTGCTGCCTTTTGCGCCTGGCTGCAGTTCGATATAAACCCCAGACAGCAGCGTTCCCAGGCCGCTAATCCCTTCTCGACCAATCTGCGGTTTCACCACCCAAAAGACGGTATCTTTATGCAGCAATTTTTCCATACCGGAATTCAGCCGCGCTTTGATTTCAACGTGCGTCAAATCATCAGCCAGTGTGGCGCTTTCAACCACGCCGACGTCAACGCTACGGCTTTTAATGGTGGTTTTACCACCTTCTATTCCTTCCGCATTCGCGGTGATCAGGGTCACTTCCGGCCCCTGATGGCTGTAATGATAAAAAAGAACCCAGGCCCCAATGAGCGCCGTGACGATAGGAAATATCCACACGGGAGACCAGTTCTTCACTTTCTGGATTTTGGCTTCCCCATTATTAGATTCCATACTGTCAGGACTCCTCATGCTCTGATTCAGGTTGACGATCCCACGACAAACGCGGGTCAAACGTCATAGCAGAAAACATTGTCATTATGACGACTAAAGCAAACATTAATGCACCCATTGCCGGATAAATACTCATTAAACCTCCCATACGCACCAGCGCCGAGAGCACCGCGATAACGAAAACGTCAATCATCGACCAGCGGCCTACAAACTCAACAACTTCATAAATCAAATGCATTCTTTCACTGTCGCGCTTGCCATGCCCTTTGGCATCCCAACACAACCACGCTATGGCGATCATCTTTAACGTTGGCACCATAATACTGGCCAGAAAGATAACCGCAGCGACGGGATAAGATCCTTCGCTCCATAACAGGATGACCCCAGCGAGAATCGTCGATGGCATCTTCGAGCCTAATAAATCCGTCACCATGATGGGCAAAATATTAGCCGGAAGGTACAGCATGATGGACGTTACAAGCAGCGCGAGTGTCCACTGCAGGCTGTTTCTACGCCGAACGTACCCTTTAGTACCACAGCGCGGGCATACGGGTTCATCAGCAGGAAGGATTGCCGTACAACAGGAGCAAGAACGCAGCCCCTGACGTATCCCCGTGACGCCAGGTTTTAGCGGCTGGCGCAGTTCTGGCATCGGGGCGATATCGTCCCATAACCAGCGACGATCAACGCACTGAAAGGCGCGCAGTTGCAGGACACAAAATAAACACCAGGGGAGAAAGCTACTGCCGACACCAATGCTGCCGTAGGCCATCAGTTTAACGAAACTGACCAGCACTCCCGCGAGGAAAATTTCCGCCATTCCCCAGGTTTTGAGTTGAAAAAGCACCCGTGCCAGTTGCTCTTTTAAACGGACCGGTAATTCCGCGCGATTCACCAGTAACAGAATGGTTATCAGACAAAACGCGGGAACCAGTTGCACAAACAACAGGAAAAAGGTGCCGAGGCTGGCGTAGTCCTCAGAAAAAAGCACGCCGGGAATTTCCAGTAATGTAATTTCACTGGTGACTCCCGCAACGTTCATATTCACAAAAGGAAACAAGTTGGACAGCAACAGCATGAACAGTGCAGCCAACGCATAGGCGGTGGGACGCTGCCGAGGGGCATCCCACGCCACGGTTAACGTTGTGCCACACCGGGGACATGCCGCTTTCTGACCATGCTCAAGGCGCGGTAACGCCACCAGCATGTCACACTGCGAGCACAGGATGTGCTTCGCGGCATGATGATGTTCGCACATTGGTACTCCTTAATGATGCGCTATTTTACAGATGACGAACAAAGTGTTGGTTTTCATGCCTGATAAACCCAGTTCATCAGGCAATTTTACCGTTGTCAGCTGTCTCTGTTTAAATCGACTATTTTGCGATCAGCCACCATTTTTTAACGCTTCAAGATACTCCCAGCGTTCAAAGGCTTGCTCCAGCTCCTGCTCTGCAGCAGCCATATCAGCGAGCACTTTTTGTGTCTGCTCATGGGGCTGACTGAAGAAGGAAGCATCCGCCACCTGCGTCTGTAGGGCTTCCAGCTTCGCCTCCAGATCTTCAAGCAATTGCGGTAGCTGCTCCAGTTCGCGCTGCAATTTATAGCTTAGTTTGCTACTGCTGCGTTTTACAGTTTCTGCTTTTGCCGCGGCGGCTTCTTCGGTTTTTTTCACCGCAGGCTGTTTGAGCGCCACATACTGCTCTTGCTGACCACGGGCATCATGATAACCGCCGACATAACGACCAATTTTACCGCCGCCTTCGAAGATCCAGCATTCTGTAACGGTGTTATCGACAAACTGACGATCGTGGCTTACCAGCAATACCGTGCCCTGGTAGCTGTCGATCAGTTCTTCCAGCAGTTCCAGCGTTTCGACATCAAGATCGTTGGTCGGTTCGTCAAGAATCAATAAGTTGCTTGGTTTGAGGAACAAACGCGCCAGCAGCAAGCGGTTCCGCTCACCGCCAGAAAGCGCACGTACCGGCGTCATCGCCCGTTTCGGATGGAACAGGAAGTCCTGCAAATAGCCCAATACGTGGCGTGGCTTGCCGTTAACCATCACCTCTTGCTTACCTTCGGCAAGGTTATCCATCACCGTTTTATCGGGATCCAGTTCCGCACGGTGCTGATCGAAATAAGCCACTTCCAGTTTGGTGCCAACGTGAATACGCCCGCTGTCCGCCTGAAGCTGACCGAGCATCAGTTTCAGCAGCGTGGTTTTGCCGCACCCATTCGGGCCAATCAGGGCAATTTTGTCGCCACGTAGAACCTGGGCAGAAAAATCTTTCACCAGTTGCTTACCGTCAACCTGGTAGCAAACGTCTTCCATTTCGAAAACGATCTTTCCGGAGCGGCTGGCTTCTTCCACCTGCATCTTTGCCGTCCCCATGACCTCACGGCGCTGGCTACGTTCACGGCGCATTGCTTTCAGGGCGCGTACGCGGCCTTCATTACGGGTACGGCGCGCTTTGATCCCCTGGCGGATCCACACCTCTTCCTGCGCCAGTTTGCGATCGAACTCGGCATTTTGTAATTCTTCCACGCGCAGGGCTTCTTCTTTTTCCAGCAGGTACTGGTCGTAATTCCCTGGATAGGTCACCAGCTTGCCGCGATCGAGATCAACAATGCGCGTCGCCATATTGCGGATAAACGAACGGTCGTGGGAAATGAAAATAATTGTCCCATTGAAGGTTTTGAGGAACCCTTCCAGCCAGTCGATGGTTTCAATATCCAGGTGGTTAGTCGGTTCGTCGAGCAGCAATACACGCGGATTGCTCACCAGCGCGCGTCCTAATGCCGCTTTACGCAACCAGCCGCCGGAAAGCGACGACAGCGCAACATTAGGATCTAATCCCAGTTGCGCCAGCACTTCGTTGATGCGGTTTTCCAGCTGCCACAGGTTGTGGTGATCCAGCTGTTCCTGAACCTTCGCCAGTTCGTTGAGATTTTTCTCGCTCGGGTCGTTCATCACCAGGCGCGAAAGATCGTGATAGCGTTTCAGATATTCCGCTTGTTCTTCAATGCCTTCGGCAACGAAATCATAAACGCTACCCTCAACGTTACGCGGCGGATCCTGTTGCAGACGAGCTACAATCAAATCTTGCTCATAAATAATGCGACCGTCATCCAGCCCCTGTTCACGGTTGAGGATCTTCATTAACGTCGATTTGCCTGCGCCGTTACGACCTACCAGACAAACACGTTCGTTATCTTCGATATGCAGTTCTGCGTTATCGAGAAGCGGCGCGTCGCTGAACGACAGCCATGCGCCATGCATACTGATTAATGACATTACTATTCCTTTCAGGCTGCGGTAATCAGCCAGCAGTTGTGGATCTGGCGGTTACGGGCGAAATCCTGGGAGAGCGTTTTTTGCGTAATTTCTTGTGCTTTCAGTCCCAGTTTCGCCAGGCCGTCGAGATCCATACGGAAGCCGCGTTTGTTGTTCGAGAACATGATCGTCCCACCTGCACGCAGCAGACGTTTCAAATCTTTCATCAGCACCAGATGATCGCGCTGAACATCAAACGCATCTTCCATTCGTTTTGAGTTAGAAAAGGTTGGCGGATCGATAAAGATCAGATCGAACTGTTCATTTGCCTCACGCAACCACGCCAGGCAATCGGCCTGAATCAGGCGATGCGCACGCCCGGTTAAGCCATTCAGACGCAGGTTGCGTTCTGCCCACTCCAGATAAGTACGCGACATATCCACGGTGGTGGTGCTGCGTGCACCGCCTAATCCCGCGTGCACGGTGGCGCTGCCGGTATAAGAGAACAGGTTGAGGAAATCTTTGCCTTTGCTCATCTGACCGAGCATACGACGGGCGATACGGTGATCGAGGAACAGACCGGTATCGAGGTAATCCGTCAGGTTCACCCACAAGTGAGCGTTATATTCGGTGACTTCGAGAAACTCGCCCTTCTCGCCCAGTTTCTGGTACTGATTTTTGCCCTTCTGGCGTTCACGGGTTTTCAGTACCAGTTTGTTTGGCGCAATCCCCAGTACCGAAATGGTTGCAGCGATAATATCGAACAGACGCTGACGCGCTTTGTGCGCATCAATAGTTTTTGGCGGCGCATACTCCTGCACCACCACCCAGTCGGCATAACGGTCAACGGCAACGTTATATTCCGGCAGATCGGCGTCATACAGGCGGTAACATTCAATTCCTTCCTGACGAGCCCACTTCTCGAATTTTTTGAGGTTCTTACGCAGACGGTTGGCGTAGTCCTCCGCTGCCATCGCCGGTTTGCTGTCTGGTGTGCTTTCGGCAACATGGTAGTTTTTCTGTACGCAGTCCAGCGGGCCGTTTTTCGCCTTGTACTGTTTGTCTGCACGCAGCTGCAGGCAGCTGAGCAGATCCGGCGAGGCACTAAACAAAGAGAGATTCCAGCCACCGAACTGGTTTTTCATGATTCGGCCCAGCAGACTATGCAGCGCAATCAGCGCCGGTTCGCTGTCCAGACGTTCACCGTATGGCGGGTTGCTCAACACTGTACCGTACGGCCCTTTCGGCAGCGGATTGGCCAGTTGCGCGACATCTTTCACCTCAAAGGTGATCAGTTCACCAATCCCCGCAAGACGGGCGTTAGTGCGCGCACGTTGAATCACCCGTGCGTCGCTGTCCGAACCGTAGAAATGGGAGCTGTACTCCGCCAGGCCTTTACGGGCGCGAGTTTGCGCTTCTGCTTTCACTTCCTGCCAGATGGCTTCATCATGCTGTGCCCAGCCGCTAAAGCCCCAACGTCCACGGTGCAAGCCTGGTGCGCGATCGGTCGCCAGCATCGCCGCTTCAATCAGCAACGTACCGGAACCACACATCGGATCGAGCAGCGGTGTTCCTGGCTGCCAGCCGGATCGCATAACAATCGCGGCTGCCAGGGTTTCTTTGATCGGCGCAATACCAGCACGATCGCGATAGCCACGCAGATGTAAACCATCACCACTGAGATCAAGGGCGATACTGGCAGTTTCTTTATGCAGCCAGACGTTAACGCGGATATCCGGCGCATCGCGATCAACATTTGGACGCGGCAGATTTTTCCGCGTGAAAGCATCGACGATCGCGTCTTTCACTTTCATCGCACCGTACTGACTGTTGCGTATGGTGTCATTCAAACCACTGAAGTGGACAGCGAAGGTCGCGCCAGGATTAAACATCTCTGTCCAGTTGATCGCCTGAACACCGAGATAGAGGTCTAAATCGCTGTAAACCTTACACTCGCCCAGCGGCAACATAATACGCGAGGCCAGGCGGCTCCACATCAGGCTCTGGTAAACAAGCCGTGTGTCGCCCTTGAAATGGACCCCACCCTGAACCACCTGGCATTCAACGGCCCCCAGGTTTTCCAGTTCAGTTTTTAACAGCTCTTCCAGCCCACGGGCCGTACTGGCAAACAGAGAATTCATATCGTCACTTTTACTCTAAGAAAATTGTTGCGCATTATAGCTAATAAGCGCGTCATGTCATAAAGTTGAGGGCTTATTTTCATTTGAGGACCGCACCGTGGCGACATTAACCCGGCTTTTTATTCATCCTGTTAAATCGATGCGCGGCATTGGTCTTACACATACCCTGGCAGATGTCAGTGGTCTGGCCTTCGATCGCATCTTTATGATCACGGAACCTGACGGTACGTTTATTACCGCTCGCCAGTTTCCGCTAATGGTACGGTTTACTCCTTCACCCGTGCATGATGGCTTGCATCTCACCGCACCAGATGGCAGTAGTGCATATGTTCGTTTTGCTGATTTCGCCACACAAGACGCACCAACCGAAGTTTGGGGCACACATTTTACCGCGCGAATTGCGCCAGACGCGATCAACAAATGGCTAAGTGGATTTTTCTCCCGCGAAGTGCAATTACGCTGGGTGGGGCCACAAATGACCCGGCGCGTGAAACGCCACAACACTGTACCCCTGTCATTTGCTGATGGTTATCCTTACCTTCTTGCTAACGAGGCCTCGTTACGTGATCTCCAACAACGTTGTCCGGCCAGTGTAAAAATGGAGCAATTCCGCCCCAATCTGGTGGTTTCCGGTGCATCGGCCTGGGAAGAAGATAGCTGGAAAGTGATTCGCATTGGTGATGTCGTGTTTGATGTGGTTAAGCCTTGTAGCCGCTGTATTTTCACCACCGTCAGCCCAGAAAAAGGGCAAAAACATCCGGCAGGCGAACCATTAAAAACGCTGCAATCTTTCCGTACTGCCCAGGATAACGGCGATGTCGATTTTGGTCAGAATTTAATTGCCCGTAATAGCGGCGTGATTCGCGTTGGCGATGAGGTGGAAATTCTGGCAACGGCTCCAGCTAAAATTTACGGCGCAGGTGCCGCCGATGATACTGCCAACATCACGCAACAACCGGACGCAAACGTAGATATTGACTGGCAGGGACAGGCATTTCGTGGAAATAACCAACAGGTGCTGCTGGAGCAATTAGAAAATCAGGGAATTCGTATCCCTTATTCTTGCCGCGCGGGCATTTGTGGAAGTTGCCGTGTTCAGCTTTTAGAAGGCGAAGTCACGCCGCTGAAAAAATCAGCAATGGGTGATGATGGCACTATTCTTTGCTGTAGTTGTGTACCGAAGACTGCACTTAAGCTGACGCGTTAAACTGCCTGTTCGAGGCTGAAGCTGTCAACATTAACCTGCGGTTTCAGCCTGTCGTTCATGATTTTGATGGCGTCGCCCAGCTGCATCGCGCGACCCGCTATAACAACGCAGGGTTGTGCCAGCAGGCATAGTGCGGCATTTTCGCCAGATTCAACGACCAGCAAATTGACTTGCTCGTGAGTGTCGCTCAACCAAACGCAGGCCGCATCGCCCGGCATGGGCACCCACATTTCACCATGGGAAACAAAATGCCAGCTTTTCGGCATTTGCGGTTTGAGATAACGAATTGCTACCAGCGCATTAAGCACCAGTTCGGCTTTTTGTTCTTTAGATAAATTAAAATCGCGGCATTTTTCTTCAAATGAGAAATAGAGCGCGGCGTCGTCAACGCAAAAGCCTGCGGGAGAAAAGGCATCTGGAGTCAACATTTTGCGCGCAAAACGTGAGCGAAATAGCATACCATTGGCTAAATCGAGCATCATTCGATCGTGCTCTTCATCGTAATACCAACGCCAGTTATCGTCTGGTTTAATTCGCATTTGCCTCTCCCCTACCCTATAAAACCGCAGCAACACAATCCATTGTCGCTTCGCTTAATAACCTCAACAATAAAAGTACAAAATGTCTAAATAAGCAACAGTGATGAATATAAAACAACCAGGGCTTAAAATAAAGCCCTGATTATCTTATAAAGAGGAATTCGAAGAAATAATTAGATATGGGTAACGATTTCTTTAATCAGCGGCGGACCTTTAAAAATAAAACCAGAATAAATTTGCACCAGTGAGGCCCCCGCAGCAATCTTTTCACGCGCAGCGATAACCGAGTCAATGCCGCCAACACCGATGATCGGTAAGCGACCGTTTAATTCCTGTGACAAGCGGCGAATAATTTCTGTGCTTTTTAACTGAAGCGGACGACCACTTAAGCCACCGGTTTGATCACAATTTTTCATTCCCTGAACCAGAGAACGATCGAGCGTGGTATTGGTTGCAATAACGCCATCAATATTATGGCGAACTAAACTATCGGCAACCTGGATCAATTCTTCTTCAGAAAGATCCGGCGCGATCTTCACTGCGATCGGCACATATTTATGGTGCATCGCTTGCAAATCATTTTGCTTATTTTTAATCGCGGTTAAGAGATCATCCAGCGCTTCGCCATATTGCAGTGTGCGTAGTCCTGGGGTATTCGGCGATGAAATATTGATGGCGATATATCCCGCATAAGCATAGATTTTTTCCATACAAATCAGATAGTCATCTTTACCCTGCTCCACCGGCGTATCTTTATTTTTGCCGATGTTAATACCCAGGACGCCATCATAATGGGCTTTTTTTACGTTCTCTACGAGGTTATCAACGCCAAGATTATTAAAGCCCATACGGTTGATCAAACCTTCGGCATCTACCAGACGAAAGAGACGCGGCTTGTCATTACCTGGCTGTGGACGTGGCGTGACGGTACCGATCTCGATAGATCCAAAACCCATCGCGCCTAACGCGTCAATGCACTCCCCGTCTTTATCAAGACCGGCTGCCAGACCAAGCGGATTTTTAAACGTCAGGCCCATGCAGTTAACAGGTTTCGCAGGCACTTTCTGCCGCACCAGTGCTTCAAACGGCGTTCCGGTAATACGGCGTAATTGCTGAAAAGTAAACTCATGAGCGCGCTCTGGATCGAGCTGGAAAAGGGCTTTACGAACGAAGGGGTAGTACATGAACTCTCCTGGATTCCCGGTGTGCAAACCGGGGGCGTATTATGTGCGAGTTCGGACCAAAAGGGAATTGACCTGTGGCAAAAAAAGCGCAAACGTTTTCCGAGCCTGTTTCAGGGCAGATTTTGCTCCTTCTTTGCACTCAACCCGCCGTAATCATTTATCGTCCGCCAGGAGACATGACACGGTGTTATAGCCTGACACCAGCTTGTCTGACGCTGGCTTTTAGGTGGCACAACTCCCGCATTACTTAACGCTTTACCATTTACGCTCACCTGAATCAGGTTAATGTAGTAAGGCGTTGGGTTAGTGAGTTGTACACCCTGCGAATTCCGTGTCCAGCGTAATTGTTGATAAGCTTCCAGCGGGTCGCCCGGCAAACCTTCGGGTCGCCAGAACAGTTTAAATACCGAGCGCATCGCCACTTTTACGCTCTGATTTTCAACTTTGCCGGATGGCACGCTGGCAATGCTTAACTCAAATAGCGTTTCGCGATCCACGGGCAAGATGTCGCTTTCCGTTCTCAGCAAGCGCAATGTGCCTGTAGTACCGGGCTTCAGGAGAATAAGTGGCGGAGCGGCCAGTAATGGTGCTGGTACTGTCGACGCTTCACCCCCAGCCCAACGCGTTGGGCGATTGATTTTACTGTTAATAAGCCAGGATTCCTGACTGGTATTAGTCAATAAAATAGATATCGAATCTCTGTCTGCCGGAAAGATAAATCGCGTTCCGCCGACCACCACTCCTGCCTGCAATTCACTCGCCACCAGCAGCGATAAAACGGCGAAAATCAAGAGCGCCAATCTGTTCCACGTATTAGTCATAATGAAGTACAAATGTCGCGCTGGCATTCACTTTACCCGACTGCACATCGCTATTGACAGGTCGCAATTGCGCGTAAAAAGTTAATGGCACCTTACCGCTATGTAGGCTGTAGTCTTTACTCGCCTGGTTAAGCGGAATCAATATCTTCGCATCATCCAGAATTGCAATTGCCAGCCCACTGGCTGCATCCGTACCACTTTCAATGGACAGCATTTCGCTCTGTACTCCGTCGGGGGTTCCTGAAAAGGTGACGTCAACCGTGCTGACATCTGTTCCGCAATCCTGCAAATTAATGATGAACGATTTCTCCGGGCCATAATTCCCATGAGAAAAACGTGTCAGCGAGACGTCGCCTAACTGCACATTGATTTGCTTGCTATCCTGTGCCAGCACGCATGTATTACGGCGAAACGATCCGCTAATGTTGACCGTGCCATCATGGGCAAATAGCTCACAGCCCCCCGTTAATCCCAGTAAGAACAGAATCCAGATTATCTGTTTCAACATCACTCCTTCACTGGTAAACCAGATCAAAATAGAGAACCGCCGTCGCATTACCGCCCGTTGCTCCCGCCTTTGTGGACTTATAACGAAGTTGATATTTGAGTGTGTTATCCCCGGCTTTTAAGGGCGTAAGAGGTAGGACCTGATTGAGCGGGATTTCTTGCTGACTTTGCGCATCAAGAATTTGCACAGCAATCCCCGTTGCCATACCACCGCTTCCGCCTGTGTCAGTTAATTTGAGCAGTGTCGGCACAAGGGTGTCAGCCTCGCCGCTAAAAAGGACGTCCGCGCCAGTAATACCAGCGGCACAACCGGTGATATCGATATTCAAATCAGCAGCAGTGCTTACGGTATTCGCGGTCTGAAAATCACTGATATTAAAATCACCAATATGAATATTTTGTAATGCACTTTTGGTGGCAACATCACAGCCCTGATCGACCACATTACCATAAATATGCATACTGACTTGTTCAGGTCCAGCTATCCCGACATGCATATAAAGCAAAGTGAATGATAAGATAACGACTTGAAATATTGTGTTCTTTTTCATACGTTCACATATCAGTCAAAGTTTATTCTCACCGTTGCTGTGGCTTCAAAGCTCCCGGTTTCCGGTGGTACACCTGTCGTGCTGACCGGATAAACATTCATTCGAGCGAAGCTGTCCGCGTCGTCAGGGATGGATAGCGGCAGTGTGCCACCGGCAGGCGAAATAATGTTGTTTTGGCTGTCGGTGACCACAACACCGACACCTGGTCGTGATGTCTTGATTGCCTGAGGATAATCGGGATCACTGGTTGCCGTCAGACTCAAATTAACATTAACCAGCTCTGCGTTTCCGGTATTACACCTGACTGGAATTGAGAGTTCTGCCGTTCTGGATCCAAGCGGTTTATGCCCTACAACACGGAAATTGGCAGCAAATACATCCCCCAAATCAACCTCTATTGTCTCTCCAGAATTGACAGAACATGAGCCAAGTGAATTAATCGTACCAGACAGGTAATACACTAAAACCGGTGTACCTGTAGTCGTGCAGGAATCACTTGCGGGTATGTTGTAACACTCATATAGTCGCGCCAGCGCCATAGGAGGAATGACGACCGAACCGACAAACGGCTGCAATATTTTCAGTGAAAAACTTCCGCTATTGCCGCTTGCCCCCTTGCCGCCCAAACGTTGACCACCGGGATCGCAAATATGCCATCGGGTATCACTTCCTGTACCGAGATTTTCAAAAGGTACGGCCGAAGGTGTGTTACCTTTCACTCCTAATAGCACCTTTGCGGCAAGATAATCGTTAATTTTGTACCAGTTGTCGCCCAAATAAACTAACGGAGAATCCGCAGCGAATGCCCATAGACCACTTCTGACATTGTCTTTATCGCAATCGCAGGAAACATAATAATCATTCGATTCACTCCACTGATAAAATTCATCTTTGACTTTTCCAGCCGTATTCTCTTCCTCCTCCAGGGTTTTAACGCCAAAATTGACGCCAATATACGGATTCCCCTGAGTGGTATGACACTGCCCGGTATAAGCGGCGGCATGAAATCCCCACAGCATTAAAACAGCAGTCAAAAGAAGCCGGAGTCTTAACACACTACTATCCCCTGAAATTATTCGCATACTGAATCCATCCGCGTAATCGCAGCGTTAATTTGTTGTTCGGTAAGCTCGTAACTGATATGACAAATTTGATCGGGAGCGTCGCCCCAGCGTACAGTTATCGTTCCCTTCGCCGGCAAACCAGACATATAGAGCGAACCATCATCATCAATGATACCGCTAATTGTTTGTGCGCCATCCAGTGTTGCCATTGCACCAAATCTCAGCGGCATACCCTGCTTTGATGTTTTCATTAATACCCTAGCCCCCGCATGGGCATTGAACTCCGCCAGAACCAATGCCCCTTTGGTGGGAACCACGTTTACTACGGCATTTTCAAGATCCACGTTACGTTTTAACGACGCCGCATCAAGTGCAATTCGATTTTCCCGATAAGAAGTGGCATAAGGCACAACGGTATATCCACGCCAGTCAGTTTTCAGCCCGGTGCTGTTCGCCACACGAGTATTTTCGGCGCCTGGCGCGGCAATCAGGACATTAGTTTCACCCAATGATTGACCCAACGTAATACCCTGCGAATGGGCAACTAAACTGCCTGAAAGAGCGTAGTTCAGTTGTTGTTGACTGCCGTTATCGCTGTAGTTGTAGCCCACTCGAGCATCTGCAAACGCCCCTTTGTAGTCCATGCTGGCGCTACCATTAGCCGTTTTCCCCTCGCTGTTATATCCCTGTTGCACGCTGTAGCTCAGATTACCGTCATCGAGTAGTGTCTCCGTTAAACCCAGGTTTTGTGTAGTGTGCCCTTCGTTATCGATACTGGTATTAGAGGTCATCCAGGCGTAATTTTTTTTCCTGGTATAGCTATCATTACTTTTGGGGAGCAACAGATTGAGCGGCAGGGAAAAATTAAGTGCAAACACCTGGTCAGCGTCAGGTTGACCACGGGACTTACTGTAGTTCCAGGAAACCCCCAGCGAGAGATCTTTAATTTGCGTGTTGTAGCCAAACTGTAATAGCCGATCCTGTTGATCGGTATGCCAGTAAGTTTGCTGGCTACCGCTTAAATAAAACGAACCGTACTCGCCTAATTGCTGGGAGATGTTGACCTGCAGTTTGCCACGTTTTGTGTAAAACAAATTGTAATAACGCGACCACATTGGCGTATCTTCATCATCACCGTCATTAAATTCGTAGCCATCCATGTGTTTATACATAGTGTCGGAAAGGGTGTAGAAACCCGACGTCGAATAGCGGTAGCCCATCAATTGAAAGTTGGTGCCCAATTGGTTGAGCGTTTTGGCATACAGAAAACGATATGACTGCCCTTTATGTTCACTTTGGTCTGCCAGCGTACTTTTAGCCTGGGTCGCGTCGAACGAAATTGCTCCGAAATCGCCGAGGTTAAAACCCAGACCAAACATAGCGGCACGGTAATATTCAGCATATTGCCCTCCGCCATACCAGGTCGTTCCCCTCGGCCCACCCCATTGCAGCGTGGCCTGAGCAAATTTACTTTCTTGCTGGTCATTACTATTGGTTCTGTATTTCGCCAGCGTCACCGCATATTTGATGCGTCCCTGACGCTGGAGTAATGGCACGCTGGAAAAGGGCACACTGTAACTATTGACACTACCGTCAGCTTCTTTGATTTCAACCAACAAATCACCACTCGACGACGTAGAGTAGAGATCACTAATCTCAAAAGCGCCAGGCGAAACATAAGTTTGATAGATGGTGTAACCATTTTGCTTAATCGTTACCTGTGCATTGCTTTTGGCGATACCACGCACCACTGGCGCAAACCCTTTCAAGCTGTCTGGCAGCATGTTGTCATCTGACGCCAGCTGCACGCCACGAAAGCTGACGCTATCAAAAAAATCGCCTGCCGTATAATCATCACCGACGGTCAGTTCGCCTTTTAATGGAATCACCGCCCGCTGCAAATAGCTGCTGAGATTCTTCCATTCTGCGGTTTGGCCACTACTGCGACTCCATGTTGAATTGTTGCGCAATCTCCATGGGCCTAAATTAACGCCACTGTTTAAATTCAGAAAATAGCTGTCGCCAGAATCACTACCTGCGCTGCTATGAATACTGTTAGCCCCGCTAAATGAATATCCCAGTAATAGCGCGTTGATCCCTTCATCCCAACGTTCAGGGGGGACATAACCACGAGCGTTACTTTTGATGGCGATTTGCGGTACTGAAATTTCCAGACGGAGTTTATTCACATTAAAAGTTACGCTGGCATCCGGAATAATTTCCGCCAATGGCGCACACGCTTGTTTATCCAGTTGTTTAAAAGCCGGAAACGCATCAGTATTCACGCCCATTGCATCCAGGCTTTCAGTCGTCAAACAGGCGGCAATCCCCTTCTCTGGCGTTATCTCAACAAAATTGACGTTGCGCGTATCTACAATTGTCTGATTCAGAACAATATCGACTCGATAAACCCCTGGCGTTATTTTTTGCCCTTTTTCGAAACGAGACAAATCAGCCACCATTGAGGGATCATCTTTGAAAAAGGCTGGATCGAACCAGGTTTCAGCTTGTGCATTGAACGCTGCCGACACAAACACCACCAGCCCACCAATAAACGATGGCACTCCACCAGAGCTTAACAGGCTGTGTTGTCGTTGAGTTCTATACATCTCGCTCTCTTAAATGAAGACGAATTACGATTTACAGTTGAGTTGCGGCGTTTCCGCCCCGTAGTCATTGATAGTTCGGTACGTTACGCTGCTGTTTTTGGCACCCATTGGCAGAGAGAATTGGTATTTATCAAAGGGGGAAATCATTTGATTTTTAACTACTTTTCCACCTATTTTCAGGTCTGTCAGGGTAATGAAATAAGGTGTTGGGTTACTGACCGTAACCATGTCAGCTGACGAAGTGCAACGTAGTTTCGCCGGAGCCTCGGCTAAGGGATACGCTAAACCTTTTGGTCGCCAGAAAAGTTTGATGACGCTTTGTGTGGCAATCTTCAGGGTATTGCCTTCTTCCCGCTTCGTTGTTGAAGGGACTGCCCGTACGCTGGTGAAGAAAAGAGTTTCTCTGTCTTTCGCCAACGGCGCGCCAATGTACATAATGCGTAGCAGGTTCTCGTTTGCCGGATTCAGCACAAATAGCGGTGGTGTAATAATAAAGTCCGCTGACTTTTTATTATCTGGTGTCATCACCCATGACTGAATCAGATAAGGAACATCCGGACTGGTGTTACGTACACCCAGTGAAATTTGCTCTTCACCTTCCGAATAAACAAGACGTGTTGCTGCAAGTCCGACCCCACCTTTACCTGCCGCCCATGTGAACGAACAGCTGAGTAATATTGCCGTTAAACTTACGGTCACAATTCCCTTTGTTATGCAAGTTTTCATAAATAGTCACTCTTAAAAAAATGAATATCCCCTCCAGGACACTGGAAGGGTATTAATTAATTAAAAATTAATGGCTGATATTAATAATAATTAATATGGAAATTTGTTACCGCATTGACATTACCTGACGTCGCTTTACCCGTAGCGATATAATCTACTTTAAAAGTTAGCGTTTGATTTCCACTCTGCAACAAAATATTCCCGGTTTCTGTGTCTGGCGTAATGACCGTTGTACCATCATTCATATACATTTGCAGGGCCACGTTTGTAGCAGCCTCAGATGAGGCCTGGTTAGCAAACGCTGTAATCTGCGTAGTATCCGCTGTGCCATTAAAAGTGAACGTTGCATTTTTTGTTACGGTAATATCACAATCTTCTAATGCAATTGGCACATCAGTTTGCACCCCAGAAACCTGACCATTACTTTGCAACTTCGTTGCACTAACATCTGGTAAAGTCACCACGGAATCTTTCGTCGCAGCAACCAGCGTACAGGCAGGAGCAATGACTTTACCATTAAACGTAACCGAGCCATCCGTGATGGCATTATCATCAGCCGCCATAACACTTGAAGTTGTACATATCACAGTTATAAACGCCGCCAATACATTTTTTTTCATCGTTATCATCCTGATTTTTTCGTAAATATGATAATGCCTGCAAATGACATTGGACTTAATAATAACAACAAATGACCGCCATTTAAACCAGTAGTGTTTACTCAATACGTGACAAATCTTTTATTTATAGATTCCATGAATCTTTCTTTATTACCTGAACGAGTAATTCATTGATTCAACATCTATTGAATATCCAATAAATAAATACACGTGATATATATCCCTCAATCCTTAGTTCATTTTCAGAAAAAGATACACAAAATTTATATTTGGCATTCTCTTGTCTCTCCGACAGACTGACCGAATTGTTATCAATGTTAACAAAACAAGAACAATTGGTTATAAGGAGAGAGTATGCGTGTCATCACCCTGGCAGGAAGTCCTCGCTTTCCTTCTCGCTCCAGCTCCTTGCTGGAATATGCGCGGGAAAAACTAAATGGCCTGGATGTAGAGATTTATCACTGGAATCTGCAAAACTTCGCCCCGGAAGATCTGCTTTATGCCCGTTTCGATAGTCCGGCACTCAAGACCTTCACCGAACAGCTGCAACAGGCTGATGGGCTGATTGTCGCCACGCCTGTGTATAAAGCAGCCTATTCCGGTGCACTGAAAACGCTCCTCGACCTGCTGCCAGAACGCGCGCTGCAAGGCAAAGTCGTGTTGCCGCTGGCGACGGGCGGCACCGTGGCTCATCTACTGGCGGTCGATTATGCCCTAAATCCAGTTTTAAGTGCGTTGAAAGCCCAGGAGATCCTGCACGGCGTGTTTGCCGATGACTCGCAGGTGATTGATTACCAGCACAAGCCGCTATTCACGCCAAATCTGCAAACCCGTCTTGATACCGCGCTAGAAACTTTCTGTCAGGCGTTGCACCGCCGCGATGTTCAGGTTCCTGACCTACTGTCTCTGCGAGGTAATGCCCATGCGTAAGCTCATTAAACTGGTGCTGGCGGGTTTACTTAGCGTCTCTACACTTGCTGTTGCCGCGGAGTCTTCGCCAGAGGCGTTACGAATTGGCTATCAGAAAGGCAGTATTGGTATGGTGCTGGCAAAAAGCCACCAATTACTGGAAAAACGCTATCCGCAAACAAAAATCTCCTGGGTGGAGTTCCCGGCTGGCCCACAGATGCTGGAGGCGTTAAACGTTGGCAGTATTGATCTCGGCAGTACCGGGGATATTCCGCCAATCTTTGCCCAGGCTGCCGGGGCTGATTTGGTGTACGTGGGCGTCGAGCCGCCGAAGCCCAAAGCCGAAGTGATTCTGGTGGCAGATAACAGCCCAATCAAAACCGTAGCCGATCTTAAAGGTCATAAAGTTGCCTTTCAGAAAGGTTCCAGCTCGCACAATCTTTTACTACGCGCACTACGCCAGGCCGGGCTTAAATTCACGGATATCCAGCCCACTTACCTGACGCCTGCCGATGCCCGCGCCGCGTTCCAGCAAGGTAACGTTGACGCCTGGGCTATCTGGGATCCCTACTACTCCGCTGCATTATTACAGGGCGGCGTGCGGGTGTTGAAAGACGGCACCGATCTCAATCAAACCGGATCGTTTTATCTGGCAGCCCGTCCGTATGCAGAAAAAAACGGCGCTTTTATTCAGGGCGTACTGGCAACCTTTAGTGAGGCCGATGCGTTAACCCGCAGCCAGCGCGAACAAAGCATCGCTTTACTGGCAAAAACGATGGGCTTACCGGCACCGGTTATTGCCTCGTATCTGGATCATCGTCCTCCCACCACCATCAAACCGTTGAGCGCTGAAGTTGCCGCCTTACAGCAGCAAACGGCAGATCTGTTTTATGAAAACCGTCTGGTGCCGAAAAAAGTCGATATTCGCCAGCGCATCTGGCAACCCACTCAACTGGAAGGAAAACAATTATGAGTCTGAATATGTTCTGGTTTTTACCGACCCACGGTGACGGGCATTATCTGGGAACGGAAGAAGGTTCACGTCCGGTTGATCACGGTTATCTGCAACAAATTGCGCAAGCGGCGGATCGTCTGGGCTATACCGGTGTGCTGATCCCGACGGGGCGATCGTGTGAAGATGCGTGGCTGGTGGCGGCGTCGATGATCCCGGTGACACAACGGCTGAAGTTTCTTGTCGCCCTGCGCCCCAGTGTGACATCGCCTACCGTTGCCGCCCGCCAGGCCGCCACGCTTGACCGTCTCTCTAACGGACGTGCGTTGTTTAACCTGGTCACAGGCAGCGATCCCCAAGAACTGGCAGGCGACGGCGTGTTCCTTGATCATAGCGAGCGTTACGAAGCCTCGGCAGAATTTACCCAAGTCTGGCGGCGGTTGTTGCTTGGCGAGACAGTGGATTTCAACGGCAAACATATTCATGTACGCGGAGCCAAACTGCTCTTCCCGCCGATTCAACAGCCGTATCCTCCGCTTTACTTTGGCGGATCGTCAGATGTCGCCCAGGAGCTGGCGGCAGAACAAGTTGATCTCTACCTCACCTGGGGCGAACCACCGGAACTGGTAAAAGAGAAAATCGAACAAGTGCGGGCGAAAGCTGCCGCGCATGGACGCAAAATTCGTTTCGGTATTCGTCTGCATGTGATTGTTCGTGAAACCAACGGCGAAGCGTGGCAGGCCGCCGAGCGGTTAATCTCGCATCTTGATGATGAAACTATCGCCAAAGCACAGGCCGCATTCGCCCGAACGGATTCCGTAGGACAACAGCGAATGGCGGCGCTACATAACGGCAAGCGCGACAATCTGGAGATTAGCCCCAATTTATGGGCGGGTGTTGGCTTAGTGCGCGGCGGTGCCGGGACGGCGCTGGTGGGCGATGGTCCTACGGTCGCCGCGCGAATCAACGAATACGCTGCACTTGGCATCGACAGTTTTGTGCTTTCGGGCTACCCGCATCTGGAAGAAGCGTATCGGGTCGGCGAGTTACTGTTCCCACATCTGGATGTCGCCATCCCGGAAATTCCCCAGCCACAACCGCTGAATCCGCAAGGCGAAGCGGTGGCGAATGATTTTATCCCCCGTAACGTCGCGCAAAGCTAAGGAACACGATGATGGCAACGCCAGTGAAGAAGTGGTTATTGCGCGTTGCCCCCTGGTTTTTACCGGTGGGCATCGTGGCGGTGTGGCAACTGGCCTCCTCGGTTGGCTGGCTATCGACGCGTATTTTGCCCTCACCGGAAGGAGTGGTGATGGCGTTCTGGACGCTCTCTGCCAGCGGCGAATTGTGGCAGCATCTGGCGATCAGCTCCTGGCGGGCGTTGATTGGCTTTTCAATTGGCGGATCGCTGGGGTTGATTCTGGGACTGATTAGCGGGCTGTCGCGCTGGGGAGAACGGCTGCTGGATACCTCCATTCAGATGTTGCGCAACGTGCCGCATCTGGCGCTGATCCCGCTGGTGATTTTGTGGTTTGGCATTGATGAATCCGCAAAAATCTTTCTGGTGGCGCTCGGTACGCTATTCCCCATTTATATCAACACCTGGCATGGCATCCGTAATATCGACCGTGGGCTGGTGGAGATGGCACGTAGCTATGGATTATCCGGCATACCGCTGTTTATCCATGTGATCCTGCCTGGTGCCCTGCCCTCAATTATGGTCGGTGTGCGTTTTGCTTTGGGCCTGATGTGGCTGACGCTGATCGTTGCCGAAACTATTTCTGCCAATTCCGGCATTGGTTATCTGGCGATGAATGCGCGGGAGTTTCTGCAAACGGACGTGGTGGTAGTCGCTATTATTCTTTACGCCCTGCTCGGCAAACTTGCTGACGTCAGCGCGCAGCTGTTAGAGCGTCTCTGGTTGCGCTGGAACCCGGCTTATCATTTGAAGGAGGCCACGGTATGAATACTGCTCGTCTGAACCAGGGCACACCATTGTTGCTCAATGCAGTAAGCAAACATTACGCGGAAAATATCGTCCTGAACCAACTGGATTTACATATTCCGGCAGGTCAGTTTGTGGCGGTGGTGGGCCGCAGCGGTGGTGGCAAAAGTACCCTGCTGCGCCTGCTGGCAGGTCTGGAAACGCCAACCGCAGGCGACGTGTTAGCGGGCACCACACCGCTGGCTGAGATTCAGGATGATACGCGAATGATGTTTCAGGACGCGCGTCTGCTGCCGTGGAAATCGGTGATTGATAACGTTGGGTTAGGCCTTAAAGGCCAGTGGCGCGATGCGGCGCGTCAGGCTCTGGCTGCGGTAGGACTGGAGAATCGCGCCGGGGAATGGCCTGCCGCACTTTCTGGCGGGCAGAAACAACGTGTGGCGCTGGCAAGGGCGCTGATTCATCGACCGGGTTTATTGTTACTTGATGAACCACTCGGTGCGCTGGACGCTTTAACGCGACTCGAGATGCAGGATTTGATTGTGTCGCTTTGGCAGAAGCACGGTTTTACCGTTTTGCTGGTGACGCATGATGTGAGCGAAGCGGTAGCAATGGCTGACCGGGTGTTATTAATTGAAGAGGGAAAAATTGGTCTGGATTTGACAGTGGATATCCCCCGTCCGCGTCGATTAGGGTCGGTGCGATTAGCGGAGCTGGAATCGGAAGTGTTGCAAAGGGTGATGCAGCGTGGTGAATCTGAAATTCGCCTGAGAAAACAGGGGTAAATTCCCCGAATGGCGGCGCTATTGCCGCCATTCGGTTATTTATCAAGCCAGTGCTTTGGTGATCTTCTCGTACAGATCGCCAGAGAGATTTTCCAGCCCTTTCAACTGCTCCAGCGCCGCGCGCATTTTCTCCTGACGTTTGGCATCGTAACGTTTCAGGCGAATCAGCGGCTCAATCAGGCGCGATGCCACCTGCGGGTTACGGCTGTTGAGGTCGGTAAGCATTTCCACAAGGAACTGATAACCGCTGCCATCTTCGGCATGGAACGCTGCCGGGTTGCTGCCCGCAAACGCGCCAATCAACGAACGAATGCGGTTCGGGTTGCTCATGGTAAATGAGCGATGCTGCAACAGACCGCGCACCGTCTCCAGCACATTCGCCGCCGGGCTGGTGGCTTGCAGGATAAACCATTTATCCATCACCAGACCGTCCAGATGCCACTTATCGTCGTATTCCTGCATCAGCGCATCACGGCATGGCAGTTGTGCGGCAACCGCCGCAGAAAGCGCCGCCAGCGCATCGGTCATATTGTTCGCTTCGTGGAACTGCTTGCTCACCAGCACGTCAGCCAGATGCGTTTCACCAAAAGCAAGGAAGCGCAGGCAGGCATTACGCAGAGTGCGTTTCGCAATATCTTCATGCTCAACACGGTACTCGCTCTGGTAATTCGCGTTGTAAATAGCCAGCAGCTCATCCGCCAGTTCAGTCGCCAGAGTACGAGTGAGTGCTTCGCGTACTTCGGCAATAGCAATCGGGTCGATGATATCGAACAGTTCAGCCATTTCATTGACAGAAGGCAGCGTCAGGATTTCTGCCGCCAGCGCCGGATCAATCTTCTCATCGAGCAGCACCGCGCGGAAAGCGTCAGCCACATGCACCGGCAGAGACAGCGGCTGCCCTTGCTGATGACGGGCGACGTTTAGCTTGATGTAGGTTGCCAGCAGGCTTTGCGCCGCATCCCAGCGGGAGAAATCATTACGCGCATGGCGCATCAGGAAGGTCAGTTGCTGATCGCTCCACTTATATTCCAGTTTCACTGGCGCAGAGAATTCGCACAGCAGCGCAGGCACCGGCTGAAAGTAGACATTATCAAAGACAAAGGTCTGTTCCGCCTGGGTGACGTTCAGCACCGAATTCACCGGATGACCGCCTTTTTGCAACGGGATCACTTTGCCTTCGTTGTCATACAGTTCGATGGCAAACGGAATATGCAGCGGCTGTTTTTCTGCCTGATCCGGCGTAGCAGGCGTACGCTGGCTGATGGTCAGGGTGTACTGCTCGGTTTCCGGATTATAGTCGTCTTTGACGGTCACAACCGGCGTACCGGACTGGCTGTACCAACGGCGGAAATGAGAGAGATCGACATTCGACGCATCTTCCATCGCCTGAACAAAGTCGTCGCAGGTTGCCGCGCTGCCATCATGGCGCTCGAAATAGAGCTGCATCCCTTTCTGGAAGTTTTCTTCGCCCAGCAGGGTGTGGATCATGCGAATGACTTCCGCGCCCTTCTCGTAAACGGTCAGGGTGTAGAAGTTGTTCATCTCAATGACCATATCCGGGCGGATCGGGTGCGCCATCGGGCTGGCGTCTTCCGCAAACTGCAATCCGCGCATGGTGCGCACGTTGTTGATACGGTTTACCGCGCGAGAACCAAGGTCAGAGCTGAACTCCTGATCGCGGAAGACGGTTAAACCTTCTTTCAGGCTGAGCTGGAACCAGTCGCGGCAGGTCACTCGGTTACCGGTCCAGTTATGGAAATATTCATGGCCGATAACGCGTTCAATATCGAGGTAATCTTTGTCGGTGGCGGTATCGGTGCGGGCCAGCACATATTTGGAGTTAAAGATATTCAGACCCTTATTCTCCATTGCGCCCATATTGAAGAAATCCACCGCGACGATCATATAGATGTCGAGGTCATACTCCAGGCCGAAGCGCTCTTCATCCCATTTCATGGAGTTTTTCAGCGAGGTCATCGCCCACGGCGCACGATCAAGGTTGCCGCGATCGACGTACAGCTCCAGCGCAACTTCGCGACCAGAACGCGTGGTGAAGGTGTCGCGCAGCACGTCGAAGTCGCCTGCCACCAGCGCAAACAGGTAGCACGGTTTAGGGAACGGGTCCTGCCACTGTACCCAGTGACGTCCGTTTTCCAGTTCGCCTTGCGCAACGCGGTTACCGTTGGAAAGCAGGAAGGGATATTGGGTTTTATCGGCAATAATTTTGGTGGTAAAACGCGCCAGCACGTCCGGGCGGTCGAGATAATACGTAATATGGCGGAAACCTTCGGCTTCACACTGGGTGCAAAGCGCATCGCCTGACTGATAAAGCCCTTCCAGCGCGGTATTCGTCGCCGGGCTAATTTCATTAACGATCTTAAGCGTAAAACGCTCCGGCAAATTACTGATGACCAGTGCGCCCTCTTCTTCTTTCCAGGCGGTCCACGGCTCATCATTAATATGAACAGAAACCAGTTTAAGATCTTCGCCATCAAGACGAAGCGGAGCATCTGATGCACCATGACGGACAGCCTGGCTGACCGCGGTAACGACCGTCTTTTGCGCGTCCAGGTCAAAGGTCAAGTCAATATCAGTAATCTGGTAATCCGGCGCACGATAATCGTGACGGTATTTGGCTTGTGGCTGTTGAGTCATAAATAACCTTTAGCATCTTTTATAGAGTCTGGTGTTCAGTCTATTCCTGTTGCGTAAATCGCGCTATGCAGAATCTTCATCTTTTCAGGTACAAACGCCTTTATTGCTACATTTTTATAACATACACCGCGTAATGCCATCGACCAGAAAGGTGGCATATGGTGTGATCGGGGTTCAATAAATTGCGAAACAAGGTATACTCCAGCAGTTCCTGAAGATGTTTATTGTACTAAACGCTCCTGTACGAGGACGCTACTGCGCACCTATGACACAATTCGCTTCTCCTGTTCTGCACTCGTTGCTGGATACAGATGCTTATAAGTTGCATATGCAGCAAGCCGTGTTTCATCACTATTACGATGTGCATGTCGCGGCGGAGTTTCGTTGCCGAGGTGACGATCTGCTGGGTATTTATGCCGATGCTATTCGTGAACAGGTTCAGGCGATGCAGCACCTGCGCCTGCAGGATGATGAATATCAGTGGCTCTCTGCCCTGCCTTTCTTTCAGGCCGACTATCTTAACTGGTTACGCGAGTTCCGCTTTAACCCGGAACAAGTCACCGTATCCAACGATAATGGCAAGCTGGATATTCGTTTAAGCGGCCCGTGGCGTGAAGTCATCCTCTGGGAAGTTCCTTTGCTGGCGGTTATCAGTGAAATGGTACATCGCTATCGCTCACCGCAGACCGACGTTGCGCAAGCCCTCGACACGCTGGAAAGCAAATTAGTCGACTTCTCGGCATTAACCGCCGGTCTTGATATGTCGCGCTTCCATCTGATGGATTTTGGCACCCGCCGCCGTTTTTCTCGCGAAGTACAAGAAACCATCGTTAAGCGTCTGCAACAGGAATCCTGGTTCGTGGGCACCAGCAACTATGATCTGGCGCGCCGGCTTTCCCTCACGCCGATGGGAACACAGGCACACGAATGGTTCCAGGCGCATCAGCAAATCAGCCCGGATCTAGCCAACAGCCAGCGAGCTGCACTTGCTGCCTGGCTGGAAGAGTATCCCGACCAACTTGGCATTGCATTAACCGACTGCATCACTATGGATGCTTTCCTGCGTGATTTCGGTGTCGAGTTCGCCAGTCGCTATCAGGGCCTGCGTCATGACTCTGGCGACCCGGTTGAATGGGGTGAAAAAGCCATTGCACATTATGAGAAGCTGGGAATTGATCCACAGAGTAAAACGCTGGTTTTCTCTGACAATCTGGATTTACGCAAAGCGGTTGAGCTATACCGCCATTTCTCTTCCCGCGTGCAATTAAGTTTTGGTATTGGGACTCGCCTGACCTGCGATATCCCCCAGGTAAAACCCCTGAATATTGTCATTAAGTTGGTTGAGTGTAACGGTAAACCGGTGGCGAAACTTTCTGACAGCCCTGGCAAAACTATCTGCCACGATAAAGCGTTTGTTCGGGCACTGCGCAAAGCATTCGACCTTCCGCATATTAAAAAAGCCAGTTAATATCATCAGGGAGCTAATCGGCTCCCTTTTTTACCTTTAATTCCGAAATCTTTCGCTGCATTTGCGAATTCTGCTTGTCTGATTGCAGATGCCAGGTAACATAGGTATCCCCCCATTTACGGGTGGACAAGTGTTTATTTTTTCCGACTATTAACAGAGAGAATATTATGAGCGTTGTGCCTGTAGCCGACGTACTCCAGGGCCGCGTAGCCGTTGACAGCGAAGTCACCGTGCGCGGATGGGTACGTACCCGCCGAGATTCAAAAGCTGGCATCTCCTTCCTCGCCGTTTATGACGGTTCCTGCTTTGATCCTGTACAGGCTGTCATCAATAATTCTCTGCCCAACTACAATGAAGACGTCCTGCGTCTGACCACCGGCTGCTCGGTCATTGTGACGGGTAAAGTCGTGGCGTCGCCGGGCCAGGGGCAACAATTTGAAATTCAGGCCAGCAAGGTTGAAGTTGCTGGTTGGGTTGAAGATCCAGACACTTACCCGATGGCGGCAAAACGCCACAGCATTGAGTATCTGCGTGAAGTCGCTCACCTGCGTCCGCGCACAAACCTGATTGGTGCCGTCGCGCGCGTTCGCCATACGCTGGCGCAGGCGCTGCATCGCTTCTTTAACGAGCAGGGATTCTTCTGGGTTTCAACGCCACTGATTACTGCGTCTGATACCGAAGGGGCTGGCGAAATGTTCCGCGTTTCTACGCTGGATCTGGAAAACCTGCCGCGTAACGATCAGGGCAAAGTGGATTTCGACAAAGACTTCTTTGGTAAAGAGTCTTTCCTGACCGTATCTGGCCAGTTGAACGGCGAAACCTACGCTTGCGCATTATCCAAAATTTATACCTTCGGCCCGACTTTCCGTGCTGAAAACTCCAACACCAGCCGTCACCTGGCGGAATTCTGGATGCTGGAGCCGGAAGTGGCGTTTGCTAACCTGAACGATATCGCGGGTCTGGCTGAAGCCATGCTGAAATATGTCTTCAAAGCGGTTCTCGAAGAACGCGCTGACGACATGAAATTCTTCGCTGAACGCGTAGATAAAGATGCCGTTTCACGTCTGGAACGCTTCATTGAAGCCGATTTTGCGCAGGTGGATTACACCGACGCAGTGACCATTCTCGAAAACTGCGGCAGGAAGTTTGAAAACCCGGTTTACTGGGGCGTTGATCTCTCTTCTGAGCATGAGCGTTATCTGGCGGAAGAACACTTTAAAGCACCGGTAGTGGTTAAAAACTATCCGAAAGATATTAAAGCGTTCTATATGCGCCTTAACGAAGACGGTAAAACCGTTGCGGCTATGGACGTTCTGGCTCCGGGCATCGGTGAGATCATTGGTGGCTCCCAGCGTGAAGAACGTCTGGACGTGCTGGACGAGCGTATGCTGGAAATGGGCCTGAATAAAGAAGATTACTGGTGGTATCGCGATCTGCGTCGCTACGGTACTGTTCCGCATTCAGGTTTCGGTCTTGGTTTTGAACGCCTGATTGCTTACGTAACTGGTGTGCAAAACGTGCGTGATGTGATTCCGTTCCCACGTACTCCGCGTAACGCCAGCTTCTAATTTAGCGTCTTCAAGAGCCAGCGCCCGCTGGCTCTTTTTTTATCCTTTCTGTCAAGTTATCTGTTTGTTAAGTCAAGCAATCTATTTGCAACCCCGCCATAACGATCATCCTGTTACGAAATATTACACTGCAACATTTGCGCACAAAAAATAATCCGCATTCTTATTGCGGATTAGTTTTTTCTTAGCTGATAGCACAATTTTCATACTATTTTTTGGCGTTCTGGATGTCTGAACGAGGATTTAGTGCCAGGTCGATAAAGTTTCCATCAGAAACAAAATTTCCTTTTAGTTAATTTAAATATAAGGAAATCATATAAATAGATAAAAATTGCTGTAAATATCATCACGCTTCTATGGAAATATGACGGTGTTCACAAAGTTCCTTAAATTTTACTTTTGGTTACATATTTTTTCTTTTTGAAACCAAATCTTTATCTTTGTAGCACTTTCACGGTAGCGAAACGTTAGTTTGAATGGAAAGATGCCTGCAGACACATAAAGACACCAAACTCTCATCAATAGTTCCGTAAATTTTTATTGACAGAACTTATTGACGGCAGTGGCAGGTGTCATAAAAAAACCATGAGGGTAATAAATAATGATGAAGCGCAATATTCTGGCAGTGATCGTCCCTGCTCTGTTAGTAGCAGGTACTGCAAACGCTGCAGAAATCTATAACAAAGATGGCAACAAAGTAGATCTGTACGGTAAAGCTGTCGGTCTGCATTATTTTTCTAAAGACAATGGTGTAAACAGTTACGGCGGAAACGGCGACAAAACTTATGCCCGTCTTGGTTTTAAAGGGGAAACACAAATCAATTCCGATCTGACCGGCTACGGTCAGTGGGAATATAACTTCCAGGGTAACAACTCTGAAGGCGCTGATGCCCAGAAAGGTAACAAAACTCGTCTGGCATTCGCAGGTCTGAAATTCGCTGATGCGGGTTCTATCGACTACGGTCGTAACTACGGTGTGGTTTACGACGCACTGGGTTACACCGATATGCTGCCTGAGTTTGGCGGTGACACGGCATACAGCGATGACTTCTTCGTTGGTCGTGTAGGCGGCGTTGCTACCTATCGTAACTCCAACTTCTTCGGTCTGGTTGACGGCCTGAACTTTGCCGTTCAGTACCTGGGCAAAAACGAACGTGCTGGTATTCCTGAGCGTTCCAACGGCGACGGCGTCGGTGGCTCTATCAGCTACGAATTCGAAGGCTTTGGTATCGTAGGTGCTTACGGTGCAGCAGACCGTACCGACGCCCAGGAAGCCGAATTCCGCGGTCAGGGTAAAAAAGCTGAACAGTGGGCAACTGGTCTGAAGTATGACGCGAACAACATCTACCTGGCAGCGAACTACGGTGAAACCCGTAACGCTACGCCAATTGAAGGCGGCTTCGCCAACAAAACGCAAGACGTTCTGTTAGTTGCGCAATACCAGTTCGATTTCGGTCTGCGTCCGTCCATCGCTTACACCAAATCTAAAGCGAAAGACGTAGAAGGTATCGGTGATGTTGATCTGGTGAACTACTTTGAAGTGGGCGCAACCTACTACTTCAACAAAAACATGTCCACCTATGTTGACTACATCATCAACCAGATCGATTCTGACAACAAACTGGGCGTAGGTTCAGACGACACCGTTGCTGTGGGTATCGTTTACCAGTTCTAATAGCACACCTCTTTGTTAAATGCCGAAAAAACAGGACGTTGGTCCTGTTTTTTTTATGCCTTCCAGAGCAATCTCACGTCTTGCAAAAACAGCCTGCGTTTTCATCAGTAATAGTTGGAATTTTGTAAATCTCCCGTTACCCTGATAGCGGACTTCCCTTCTGTAACCATAATGGAACCTCGTCATGTTTGAGAACATTACCGCCGCTCCTGCCGACCCGATTCTGGGCCTGGCCGATCTGTTTCGTGCCGATGAACGTCCCGGCAAAATTAACCTCGGGATTGGTGTCTATAAAGATGAGACGGGCAAAACCCCGGTACTGACCAGCGTGAAAAAGGCTGAACAGTATTTGCTCGAAAATGAAACCACCAAAAATTACCTCGGCATTGACGGCATCCCTGAATTTGGTCGCTGCACTCAGGAACTGCTGTTTGGTAAAGGTAGCGCCCTGATCAATGACAAACGTGCTCGCACGGCACAGACTCCGGGTGGCACTGGCGCACTACGCGTGGCTGCCGATTTCCTGGCAAAAAATACCAGCGTTAAGCGTGTGTGGGTGAGCAACCCAAGCTGGCCGAACCATAAGAGCGTCTTTAACTCTGCAGGTCTGGAAGTTCGTGAATACGCTTATTATGATGCGGAAAATCACACCCTTGACTTCGATGCACTGATTAACAGCCTGAACGAAGCTCAGGCTGGCGACGTAGTGCTGTTCCATGGCTGCTGCCATAACCCAACCGGTATCGACCCTACGCTGGAACAATGGCAGACACTGGCACAACTTTCCGTTGAGAAAGGCTGGTTACCGCTGTTTGACTTCGCTTACCAGGGTTTTGCCCGTGGTCTGGAAGAAGATGCTGAAGGACTGCGCGCTTTCGCTGCTATGCATAAAGAGCTGATTGTTGCCAGTTCCTACTCTAAAAACTTTGGCCTGTACAACGAGCGTGTTGGCGCTTGTACTCTGGTTGCTGCTGACAGTGAGACCGTTGATCGCGCATTCAGCCAAATGAAAGCGGCGATTCGCGCTAACTACTCTAACCCACCAGCACACGGCGCTTCTGTTGTTGCCACCATCCTGAGCAACGATGCGTTACGTGCGATTTGGGAACAAGAGCTGACTGATATGCGCCAGCGTATTCAGCGTATGCGTCAGTTGTTCGTCAATACGCTGCAGGAAAAAGGGGCAAACCGCGACTTCAGCTTTATCATCAAACAGAACGGTATGTTCTCCTTCAGTGGCCTGACGAAAGAACAGGTACTGCGTCTGCGTGAAGAGTTTGGCGTGTATGCAGTGGCTTCTGGTCGTGTGAACGTGGCCGGGATGACGCCAGATAACATGGCTCCGCTGTGCGAAGCGATTGTGGCCGTGCTGTAAAGGCTAGTTAAACGAAGCCCGCTGTGAAAGCGGGCTTTTTTATACGTCTTTACCAGACGGGCATTTCGTCTTGCAGGAAGGGATTATGCAGGCGTTCGTAACCAAGAGTTGATAATGGTCCGTGACCCGGAATAAATGTCACGTCATCCCCCAGGGGCAGCAATTTATCTTTGATTGAAGAAATCAGTTGATTATGATCGCCACGCGGAAAGTCACTGCGCCCTACTCCGCCTTTGAAAATAACGTCGCCAGAAATCAGCAGCCTTGCCCGCTCATCAAAAAACACGACATGACCCGGCGTATGCCCAGGGCAATGTAACACCTGTAAAGTCACATTCCCTATGCTGATGGTATCGCCTTCGTTCAGCCAACGATCTGGCGTCAGCGGCTGGCACTCTTCCAGACCAAACATACGACTTTGCGCAGGCAAGCCTTGCAGCCAGAACTCATCTTCTTTTTCCGGGCCAAAAACCGGCACGCCGTAATGTTGCGCCAGTTCCGCCGCTGCGCCAACGTGGTCCAGATGACCATGAGTCAGCAGGATCTGCATCAGTGTCAGGCCGCTGGCATCAACTTCCTGTTTGATTTTTTCCGCATCGCCGCCAGGATCGACCAGTGCGGCCAGTCGGGTTTGTTCACACCAGATCAATGAACAGTTCTGGGAGAATGCGGTGACCGGAATAATACGATAGTTCATACTGCCCCTGTTTCGTTAAGCGATTACTACCAGTGCCGTGCTGGCCCGGTATCAATATGCACAAAGTTACTACGTGGGTAATATCCTACACCACCTGCGCGCATAGATAACGCGGCTTTGCGAATATTGCTTAACGCGATACCTTCAATATGGAAATCCATCGCCTGCCCTTTCGTGTGATAGCTTTTCTTCGCTACTCCACGGCTGCGGGCGCGTAGTTCATTGTTGGTATCAATGGAACGATAACCGGAAATGAGTTGCACCGGTTTGCGGGTACCTAATAACCCTTGCAGGCGATACAACTGATCGAACAATCCTGGGTCGATGGACTTTATTTTGTTCGCGCGGTAATCGCGGAAAAAATGGTTAAGTTTTGCCAATTCTTCCTGAATATAGCCTCTGCCATCGAAAAACTCCGCTTTGATTGACTCTCCGGTATGAAGATTATTGAGTGTCAAAATGCGCGGGCGTGGGGTAGAGAGTGTTGCAAACGCCGGGGTCGGCAGGATGGCGGCACCGAGTGCAACGCCACCAAGCGCCAGCAGTTTGCGGCGATTAGCGTCGAATTTGTCCATGATAATCAAGTCTACAGGTCAATGTTATCGTTTATATGCACTTCTGGCGCACAAGAGGCACCTTAACCGTCAGTAAAGCTGACGTCAAGATGACTCAACCCCAGCAGTGACGGGGGCTGCAGAGAATCGCCCCCGATCATGCTAATTATTACGACAACTGATTTCCCCGAACTACTTCATTTACCTGATTAATTGTTCCGCTTTCGATACGATTTGCGAGCTGGATCGCGCAGGCAGATCATAATTGTAAATATCTGTACGATACTGGGTACGACCATCTGCACCAACAAAGGCCGTCAGGTAGTAGAGATTCACCGGAATCGACTGCCGAATATTGACGTAACGCGTATCGCCCTGCTTCAGCGCATCAGAAATACGTTTGTCATTCCATCCTGCATCCTGCAACAGCATATTCGCCAGATCGGAAGCTTTATTCACTCGCACACAGCCTGAGCTCAATGCGCGTGTATCACGTTTGAACAGATTGTGGTTCGGCGTGTCATGCAAATAAATGGCCTCTGAACTCGGCATATTGAATTTATAGCGCCCCAGCGAGTTCCGTGGGCCTGGAGCCTGCTGGAAGCGGAACGGTAAATTCGAGGCCGTGATTGTAGACCAGTCAACCTGCCATGGGTCAATCGCTTCTCTGCTGTTCCAGCCGCGCATCACCGTATAGCCATGGCTTTCGAGATATCCCGGATCGTTGCGCACTTTCGGCAGAATATCTTTGCGTGCCAGAGTTGGTGGTACGTTCCACGGCGGGTTTACCACTACGTTGTTAAGTGCACTGCTCATCATCGGCGTTTTGCGATCGGGGCGACCGACAATGACTCGCGAATCCAGCACCTGATTGCCGTTCTGATAGTAGACCAGCGAATAGGCCGGAATGTTAACCATGATCCCGGTAGAAAGCTCTGTTGGCAGCAAGCGCAATCGCTGGATGTTGAGTGCCAACACGCCAGCACGCTGGGCGGGCGTTACGTTTAACCAGTCACGCGTTGCCGGGCCAATAGCGCCATCTGCTCCCAATCCTTGCCATGCCTGAAAACGTTTAACGGCTTCCACCAGTTCATTATCGTAGGCGGCACGAACGGCAGGCGCAGGTTTACTACGAGACGTCGTTTGCTTGTCCATCGGCTTAGTTTCTGCTGTTTCAACAGTAACAGCGGATGGGCTGACTACCGCGTCAGTTGGCGTGTCATCGCCAGGTAGAGTAATTTTCGGCCCCCCGTCCAGCATGCCTGTGCGTTGCAATATTTCGCGCAACGCCGGTACGTCGTTACTCCACTGCCCTGGGCGCAACGTTGCTTTGCCGGTCAGTTGGGGCCACGGTTTGGTGTCACTGAGTAAGGCCAGTAACGATTCATGCATCGCTGCATATTGCGGATGCTGCGGTGCCAGACCTGCAACAAACGTCGGCAATTGACCTTTATCCAGCGCCAGCTGCCATTGGTTAATCACCGAAAGCGGCGGCGTTGAAAGCGCATAAGGTTTACTGCTATATAGCCAGCGAGTGCCTTTGACCGGAATATTTGCAATGAAATGGAGATAGCCCATCATCGCATCAGAGAGCACGACGTCGCGTGCCATCCCGTTAACACCAGGATCGGTCAGTAACTCTACCCATTTATTAAACTGCGGCTGGAAACCGGCAATCGCCACCTCTGCCAGCTGTTGCTGGAAGGCTTTAACAGCATCACGGTTTTCCCACATGGGTTGCATATCGCGTGCGGCATACAACAGTTGAAGCTGGTTAAGATAAACCGGCTTATAACCTGCGGGTAATTGAGATTCGATTTGCGTGCGGGCTTTTTCTGCCGCACCTTCAGGCAATGGCTGGATCCCCGCCATAATTGCCGTGGCTTGCGCCTGCGGCAGTGCCTCGCCCTGTTCACTGACAGCCACCGGGCTGTCGCCAGGGATTACTTCAGGCTCATCGGCCTGCGCATTGAACAGTGGAGCGAATGTTACGGCCACGCACAAACTGATTGCCGACAGCCGACGACCACACATCATATTAAGCAACATCCCTTGCCCCCTGTTTTTATCATACTCTGAATAGCCAGGCTGTTATTTTACGACTTGCCTGTACAACGCCAATACTCACGAAAGTATGACGAGCAAGCCTGTTACTCATCAGGCTTATCTTCAGTATATAAACGCCGATACGTTTTTACATAACCTAATGTAAAGAAGTTTAAAGAAAAGCGCGCCAGAATGTGGCATTTTTTTAGTGCAGAAACGGAGTTTTCAGAAATAGAAAAGGCGGCATCGCTGCCGCCTCAATCTTAGCTCGCCTGGGAAGGCGCTTCGTCACTTCCTGGAAGCGTTTCAGGGAGTTGCGGTGCAAAACCACGCAGACCGACTACGTGAACGTGTTCGGTATTCTGGAAGACTTTACGCACCAGTTTATAGGTGGTGCCTTTTTCCGGGCTGATATTTTCCGGCGCTGCGATGATGAGCTGCATTTGCAAACGCTCACACAATTCAAACAGCGTGGCGATGGAACGAGCATCCAGTCGCGCTGCTTCATCGAGGAACAGCAGGCGGCAAGGAGAGATATCTTTACCGCGCAGGCGGCGAGATTCATCTTCCCAGCTTTGTACCACCATCACCAGAATCGACATACCGGTACCAATCGCCTCACCGGTCGACAGAGCGCCAGATTCTGCGCGCAGCCAGCCATCGGAACCACGGTTAACCTCAACTTCCATTTCCAGATAGTTGCGGTAATCCAGCAGTTCTTCACCGATGGTCTGCGGCGTGCGCTGCCCCATATCAATCTGCGGGTTAAGACGTTGATACAGTTTCGCCAGCGCTTCCGAGAAGGTCAGACGGTTGCTGTTAAACAGATCCTGATGTTGCTCGTGCTGTTCAGAGAGCACATCCAGCAGCATGGCATGCGTTTCACGCACGTTCACGTTGAGGCGCACGCTGTTCACCTGACCGAACGATACGTTCTGCAAGCCCTGGTTGAGCATACGGATACGGTTCTGCTCGCGCTGAATGGTTTTACGGATGATGTTCGCCACGCTGCGGGAACTGATCGCCAGTTTCTGTTCGCGGGACGTTAACTCTTCAGTCAGACGACTAAGTTCGATCTCCATCTGCTCGATAGCTTCAACCGGATCATCGGTACGAATAATATCCTGACGAATACGCTCGCGCAGATGCTGATAAACCGCCACGAAGAACTGAATTTTACGCTCCGGACGTTTCGGATCTTCCGACATCCGCAGCACGTCGCGCAGATGTTCGTTATCCGCCACCGCCAGACGCAGCGCACCTAACGCCTTATCCGACATGGAACGCAAATCATCAGCGGAGAGATAAGCCAGCTCACGACGGTGTAAGCGGCGCTCAACACCGTTATCTTTCACCATGCGCATGACTGCACACCAGCCCGCTTTCGCGGTCACTACCTGCTCGCGCATCTCAAAGTAATCCCGCTCCAGCTTGCGCAGTTTGCGGGTCAGGTTGTCCATCTCTGCTTCGCAGAAGGTAAGCGCTTTTTCCAGTTGATTGCGGCGTGAACGGTTATTGCTCAGTTGCGCGTGCAACTCGTCACGGCGAATACGCGCCCGCTCTTCTGCCCCGCTATCAGCACGCACGCCGATATCCTGCAATTCACGTTGCAGATCGTTGAGTAGCTCTTTTTTGGTGTCGTAAGAACTTTTCAGCGAAGCCAGCACCTGGTTGTACTGACTCAACTGCGCTGCGTGTCCGCGCAACGCTTCACGCGCGCGGGTACGCTCCGCTTCCGCCTGTTCCAGACGTTCACGCAGTTTTTCGTTGAGATCGCTGTTACCGCTAAGCATTTCTGCCGAGTCAGAGTAGCTAAAGTGCGCACGACGCTGCACCACTTCCGTCAGGGCAAACGCCTGCTGACGGGCATCGCGCTGCATCTGCTGAGAGTACGCGTAATCTTCTTTTAATTGTTCGAACTGTTCCGGGTCACTCTGCAATACCGAAACGATCGGTTCCAGTTTCGCCAGTTGATTACCGAACTGCTGAACAAAACGCGCGGCTTCCTGGGCTTCATCCAGACGTTCGCGGATTTCATCGACGCGATCCGCCAGGCTGTCATCAGCCAACAAGTTGAGACGCGGCAGAATGCGGTTCAGCGCCGTAACACCCTCTTTCGCCTGCTCAAACTGAATACGCTGCTGCTGGTTATCATTTTCATGATTACTCAACGCCCGCTCCAGTTCGACGCGACGGCTGTTCAGTTGACGGATTTCGGCTTCCGGATCAGACTCAAACGCCACCGCCAGGTGGCTGCCGATAAAGCGGCTGAACGCCTGATGCAGACGCTGGGTTTTCTGTACATCAAAGGAGAGCGTGGCGAAGCGTTCGGAAAGCACTTCACGCTCGGCATGGAGGCTTTCAATACGGCTTTCACGCGCAGCACGACCAAACAGCGGCACTTCCGGGAAACGTGAATAACGCCACTGACGATCGGCGATTTTCACCACCACCGCTTTTTCCAGCTCATCAACGCTGAACACGCTGTCATCGAATGACTGCGGATCCCCTTCGATCAGATAGAGATCTTCCGGGCAATCGGTCAAGCCTTCCAGGTGTTCGGTTACCTGTGACAGATCTGGCACCACGATGGCGTGGCGTGACGGGCCATACAGCGCTGAGAAGTACGGCGCATCTTCCAGGCTAACGTCGTCATAAATTTCTGACAGCAGCACGCCGCCAAAACGCTCCGCCAGCGCATTCAGACGCTGGTCTTCAGAACCACCTGGCTGGCTTAAACGTTCGATCTCTTCATCGACGGCGTTTTTGCGCGCGCCTACTTCATCGCGTTCAACAATGGCTTCGCGCTCACGCTCCAGCAACTGTTGCAGATATTCGGTGACATCCTGGCTGGAGGAGAACTCTTCGCCGCACTGTTCGCTCAACTGGTTGAGACTGTTTTGCGCAGCCAGCCAAACCGGCGCACGCCGCATCAAACTCTGAATGCGAGACTGCAGCTGTTCCTGCTCCTGGCGCAGTGTCATCCGCTCTTCACGGGCGTTAGACACGCTATCGGAAAGAGAGGCAATGCGTGCTTCCAGCTCCTGATGCAGAGCTTCCAGCTCGTCAATGTCAAAATTCTTGCCCTGACGTTTGCAGAAATCTGCCAGCAGACGCTCAGCTTCTTGCTGCTCACGCAGACGCTGTTCCAGTTCGCTTAAGCGCATCCGCAACGGCTGAACCTGCTCTGCCAGGTGACGCTGATCGACCCCTTCGCGCAATAGTTCGCGAGCGACATCCCACGCCTCGTTACGCGCCAGCGGGCCGTTGATTGCCACCACCAGCTGATAAGCCTGCTCAAACTGGCTGTGCGCGGTTTGCGCCATGCTCATTTTCTGCTCAAGAGAGAGCATTTTTTCGGTCGCTTCCAGCTCTTTCGCCTGGAAGGTTTCCAGCCATTCGGCGGCGCTGTCGGCGGTTAAGTCCGGCAGATGGCACAGTTCTTTGGCACGATTAAGCGCAGCAATCGCCTGGTTATACTGGATCGCGCGCGTTTGCTGGACGTCCAGCGCCTGCTGGTAGTCAGCAAGCTGGCTTTTCAGCTCGTCCACTTCCAGTTCGGCAGCTTCCGCACGAGCCTCGTTCTCTTCCTGGCGTTCGATGGCTTCTGCCACCACTTCGTTTTGCTCTTCCAGACGGATCTGCAGCTCATCGAGATCCGCTTCGTAGCGTTCGATCTTCTCCTGCTGACGCAGTGCGGTTTGCACCAGGTTCAGGTGATCGCTGGCCGCCTGATAATCTGCTTCCAGATCGCCTTCGGCACCGTTGTGCTCTGCCAGCTCACGCGCCATATCGACGTGTTTGTACTGCTCAGCCGCCAGTTGCTGACGCGAAGTGTGTAGCTCGCGACGAAACTCCAGGGCTTTGTCGAGATGGACACGGCGCTCGTTGGCGTGACGCATGTAGTCCGCCGCCACGTAGTTGGTGGCTTCGCTAATCAGATGCTTAAACAGGTCGCGGTCCGACTGGGTGACACGAATCGCTTCCAGCGTCATGCGGTTTTCGCGCAGCGCCGCTTCCATGTCCTGGAACGCTTTCCGCACGCCGCTGTTTTCCGGCAACAGGTAGTCGCGCAGAGAGCGCGTAATGGCGCTGGAGATCCCGCCGTACAGCGAAGCTTCGATCAGACGATAGAATTTACTACGGTCAGACGCTGAGCGCAGACGACGCGCGATGATGCCCAGATCGAACATCAGCGAGTGGTAATCGGTAATGGAGTTGAACTGTTTAAACTGCACGCCTTCCATCGCCTCGAGCTTGTCTTTCAGCTCGTTAAGCGGCAGCACGCGCGCCTGACGTTCGCTCAGGGTTTCGGTCACCAGTTGTGTCGGCTGCACCGACATCGGTAAACCCTGAATGGCAAACGGTTTGATATCCACTTTACGATCGCGTCCGGCAACCTGTTGCAGACGCACACCGACCACCACGCGCTGGTGGCGCGAGTTAATGGTGTCGAGCATCGAATAACAGACACCCGCTTTCAGCTTACCGTGCAGACCTTTATCGCGCGAACCGCTGGTGGCCCCGGCTTCCGTGGTGTTACGGAAATGCAGCAGGGTCAGGTCGGGGATCAGCGCCGTAACGAACGCCGCCATGGTGGTGGATTTACCCGCCCCGTTACCGCCAGAAAGCGTCGTGACCAGCTCGTCAAGGTCAAAAGTTCGGGCAAAAAAGCCGTTCCAGTTAATCAGCGTCAGTGAGCGAAATTTACCGCGTTCAATCATTATTCTTCCTCTCCGCTATCTGGCTGATTCTCTTCGGTTTCATCGTTGAGTTGCAGATGATTTTCAATCGGCATTGCTTCGCCATCACGAATCAGGCGACGCTGTGCTTCACGGGGATCGTCGCCAGCACGCACATCGGCTCCGAAGCGGAACACCGATTCGGTAATGCGGAACTTGCTGCTGTCGTGGCCCATAAACCACACCATACCCAAACGACGCAGACGGTTGAGCGAAGAACGTACTTTCTCCTGCAACTTCTGGCGGTCAACGTCTGAACCGGTTGAACGGTTGTTCACCAGTTTCAGCAGTTTCGCTTCATCGGCCAGGGTGAGCAGTTCGTCGTACAGTTCCTGCTGGGTGAAAATCCCCTCGTTCGCCAGCCGTTCCGGGCTGAGATAGAGATAACAGAGGATTTTCCCGACCATCATATCCAGTTCCGACAAGACGGAACGCGGGATAAGAGTGGTGGAACGTGGGCGTAAATAGAAGAACCCTTCCGGTGCGCGAATAAGCTCAACGTTATAACGCGCGTAAAACTCTTCCAGATATTCCTGAAAATCCATCAGGAATGCATGATTATCCAGTTCGTCGAGGCCAATATGGCGGCCTGAACGTAAGGCGCTATCCAGCGCCGGAAATAACGGATTCGCCAGCGCCTGCGCCAGCTTAACCGGCATCACTTGTTCAATATTTGTCGATGACATGCGCCTGTACCTTGGCTCCGTAATCATTAATCGGCTGCCATTTCGCTGGCAGTCCGGTGAAATCTGCTTGCGCTACGCCAAGACGTACCGCCTGATCAATAACAATGCGCGCAACGTCAAAGTGACGTGCACGCGGATACTGTGACAGATATTCGCGTACCACCAGACCAAGATCCAGCGGCACTTGTCTGGTTTTGTACACGGCAAGTTGTTCTTCAATGATCGCCGCCAGCTGTTCGCGGATCTCGTTAAACTCTTCGTACTCCAGATCCTCAGGAAGTTCCCCAGTCACTTCTTCATCGCGCAGTGCCATCTCTTCGTCACGCATATCCAGCAGACGATCGGCATTGGCATAAGTTAGCGCCCACGGCTCATCAAAATAGGTTTGTACCGACTGACGTAACCGCTGAGCAAAGACGCGGTTTTTATCCATATCGATTGCGGTACGGATAAATTTGTGTACGTGGCGGTCGTAGCCAATCCACAAGTCGATGGATTGCTGGCCCCAACTGATAATACGGTCAAGTTTGCTCTGCAGATCGAACACCAGACGATCGACAAAATGCAGATCGTCATGGGTCATCGTCGCATCCTGAATGCGCAACAGATTAGCCTGCAATTTGTCGCCTGCCGCTTCCAGCGTATCCTGCAATTCACGCAGCGTTCCGGAAGTTTCCGAAAGCAACAATTCACAGCTGGAGATCGCCGCCCGCCAGTCTTTGTTCAGCAACTGGGCGATATCGTCCTTCACCTGCTGCTGCTGTTCGTCCATCAGACGTTGCGTCAGGTCGATACTGTCGAAAATTTCTGCTACCGAATATTTCAGTGGCGCATAAACATTACGGTGCCAGTGAAATTCATCACCGCCCTCTTCGGCGGCATCTGCCGCGCGTTTGAGCTCACCCGCCACAATCGACAACTGCATAGAAAGGCGCAGCGTAGAAAACTCGCGCTGACGGATGTAATAGTCAGTAATGCCGATGCCGAGCGGCGTCAGACGGTAAATTGCGTTCCCTTCCGCCTGCTCGCTGGTAAAGCGGTTCAGCAGACGTTGACGCACCATGTCGTTGATCGCGTTGTTGGCACGCACGCCGATGGTTTCGCTGGTTTGCTCAAACGCATCACTCACATGGCGGAATGCATCCACCAGCTCGCCTTCACTCATCTCACCATCCAGACGCTCGCCGTTCAGCGTGGCAACCGCCAGCAGAAAAGAGAGTCGGTCTACCGGCAGCGAGATGGAGAAGTCATTTTTTCTGGCCCAGGCAACCAGTTCGGGGACTGTCTGGGAAAATTCACTCATACTTTATCCTTGCTCTGCGGTTTGCGCGCGGTGACATGAATATAACGCCCCAGGGTAATATACGGTTCCTGACGGCAATAACGCGTTTCTAATTCAAGTAATGCTTCATAGCAGTCGCGCTGCTGGTGCTTCTCGCGCAGATAATCATGAAACACACGAACGCCTGTCTTACCCATAATTTGCCAACCAGCTTCTTCCAGCCACAGATAAACCTGCGCCGGGTCGCGTGGATAATCTGGCGAAAGCGTCCGTTTTTTCTTTTTCGGCATTCCCGCCTGCACGTAATCAAAATTCCCGGCGACCATGTTATGCATCAGCAAGCCGTGCGCATTGTAGAACATTAACGACAACACGCCGCCTGGACGCAACACTGACCACAGGGTCTGTAATACGCTGCGGGGATCGGCCACCCACTCGAGCACCGCATGGAACAATATCAGATCAACGGGCGTTTCCAAATGCGAAGCAACATCCTGAGCGGCGCAATGTATAAATTGCATGTTGTCGCTCACACCTTTTGCTTCTGCCGCCTGTTTTGCGCGGTCGATCATCTGCGCAGAAAGATCGCATAAAATGACCTGATGCCCGCGCTCAGCCATTTTGATTGCGGTCTGCCCTTCTCCACCGCCAGCATCCAGCACACGCAGTTTTTGCGGGCCCATTTCCGCCAGCACGCGATCGAGATCCTGCCACAGAATAGCCTGTCGAAGCTGCCCTTTGGTGGTGCCGTAAATGTTACGGGAAAACTTTTCCGCAATATCATCAAAATTGCGATCCTGCATTGCTTTCTCCACCGGTTGGCTAAGACGTTTTCTGATAAAGACGCTATTTTGTCACAGCCACGGCGAGAATGAACCCGTCTGGTGTAATATCGCTGGCGATCCCTTGCTATATGGTTAAAAAAGGAACCAGAAAGGATGCTTTTTACACTGAAAAAAGTGATTGGCAATATGTTGCTGCCACTTCCGCTGATGTTGTTGATTATTGGCGCTGGCCTGGCGCTGCTGTGGTTTAGCCGTTTTCAAAAAACCGGGAAGATTTTTATTAGCATTGGGTGGCTGGCGCTCTTGTTATTGAGTTTGCAACCGGTAGCCGACCGCCTGCTGCGTCCCATCGAAAGCACCTATCCGACATGGAATAATTCGCAAAAAGTGGACTATATCGTGGTGCTCGGAGGCGGTTATACCTGGAACCCACAGTGGGCACCGAGTTCGAATTTAATCAATAACAGTCTGCCACGCCTGAATGAAGGTATTCGCTTATGGCGCGAAAATCCGGGATCAAAACTGATCTTCACGGGAGGCGTAGCAAAAACCAATACGGTGAGTACAGCGGAAGTAGGTGCCAGAGTTGCGCAATCGCTGGGCGTACCGCGCGAGCAAATTATCACCCTGGATTTGCCAAAAGATACCGAAGAAGAAGCTGCGGCAGTGAAACAGGCGATTGGTGACGCCCCTTTCCTGCTGGTGACCTCCGCATCACATCTGCCGCGGGCGATGATCTTTTTTCAGCAGGAAGGGTTAAATCCGCTACCAGCCCCGGCGAATCAGTTGGCCATCGACTCGCCGCTTAATCCGTGGGAACGGGCAATCCCTTCTCCGGTTTGGTTGATGCATAGCGACCGCGTTGGCTATGAAACGCTTGGCCGGATCTGGCAATGGCTGAAAGGTTCGTCAGGCGAGCCACGGCAAGAGTGATTTTGATGCCAGATCGAAGTTACGCCGACTAAATCGTCCGGTGTTGACCAGTTGCGCAACTTCATCCCATAACACATACAACCAACGCCGCCAGATGAACGACTCCGCCACTGGCGCGCGTTGCAGATAACTCCAGAGCAAATCTTCCGCCAGAGAATTATCCATTAGTCGGAACAGTTCGTATTCTCGCGGTGCCCAAAGCATTAGTCCCGGTCCGACCATCGCCAGTAACTGATCGCTGCGCGAATCTTTCAGCATGCTGCGTAAACAGAAGTTACCGTGAATCAGTACACAATTGTCGTTAAAGCCTTCAAATAATGCCGGGAGACATTCGCGAGTGCGAAACAGGATCCGCTTATCCTGCATCGTCAGACCGGTGTTATTGAACTGATTGAGCGTGGTCCATAGCACTTCAACATGTTGCCGGTACCATGAGGGCCAGAAATTTTCCTGAGTATTGTCGACCGCGCCGACGCAACCGCGACTGTCCTGACGGTGCCAGGCCAGTAAGGCTTCAACGATTTGATCTTTGAGTTGTTCCCAGCGTTCTGGTGTTCGGGCTGGTGCCTCCACCGAAACACCACGCATCCGCTCCAGTAGCAGGACATCGGGGCCGGGGTGTTCTTCATGCGTCATCACACCATAAATAGTCGGCATACGGACAGTCCCACTTCTTGCCAGCATGGTGGTTTTCCATGCCAGTTGTCGGGCTTTTCCGGGCGTACTAAAGCTTCTTGCCATTAACGGCATTGGGTTTCCCTGGCTGTCATACAAAGCCCACAACGCCGTATCCGCTTTTTCATTGACGCACTCAATACGACTGAGTTTTTCGCCCAGTAAATGGCTTAATTCGGCACGCAGCTGTTCCATTCAGATTACCCTCATAAAAGCTACTGCTTTCATAATGAGCGCCAATATAAAAGATGTCACCTGAATGAGATCAATTGTTGAAAAGAAAAATTGAGGAAAATCGTAACGGTACGACACTCCTCCCAAAATTGGCTGGAGTGTCGTGAAGTGAAATTAGCGCATTTCAGCGCGAACGCGCTCGAGATCTTCAGGGGTATCCACACCTGTGCCAGGAACTTCCTGGGCGACAGCAACATGGATTTTTTCGCCGTACCACAGAACACGAAGCTGCTCTAACATTTCGATGTGTTCTAACGGACTTGGCTGCCAGTTGACGTAACGACGGATAAATCCTGCACGGTAGCCATAAATACCAAGATGACGCAGGAAGTTATCGCCAACGGTTTCAAGGCCTTTTGCAAAACGATCACGATCCCAAGGAATGGTGGCGCGAGAGAAGTACAGTGCATACCCTTCAGCGTCGAGGACCACTTTCACCGCATTCGGGTTAAACGCTTCCTCCGCATTGTGGATTGGCACCGCCAGAGTCGCCATACCCACCTGACGCTGGGCGAGATTATCAGCAACCTGACGAATGATTGTCGCAGGGATCATCGGTTCATCCCCCTGCACATTAACGATCACCGTGTCGTCGCTGAATGCGCATTTTTCGACAACTTCCGCCAGACGTTCTGTTCCTGACTGATGATCGGCGCGCGTCATACATACTTCACCGCCAGCGGCTTCAACAGCGCGGGCAACATCCTCATGATCGGTTGCCACGATGATGCGCTCGGCACCTGATTCGCGCGCGCGTTCAAGAACATGAACAATCATGGGTTTACCGTTAATATCAACCAATGGTTTACCGGGCAGACGCGTGGACGCGTAGCGCGCGGGAATAATGACCACAAAACTCATGATTTACTCTCATCAGCAGTCAGCACGCGGGCTTCCGTTTCCAGCAACACTGGAATGCCATCGCGCAGCGGGAAAGCCAGGTTGTCCAGTTTGCAAATAAGTTCTTGTTTTTCCTGGTTATACCAAAGTTTTCCGTTGCAAACCGGGCAGGCAATGATTTCAAGCAGACGATGATCCATAGTTCCTCCAGATGGATCGGGTTATGAATGCATAAATCTTATCATAATCATTTATGCGACGGGGTCTATTTCCCAGCCGGTGCGGCAATCAGTAAAGAGGCCTTGCGGGCAGCGTCCTAATGTCACCCGCGTTGCCTGCTGCCAGTTAGCGAAATCAGTAATCGCCTGACGTAACCCTTTTTGCAGCGTTGTCGTTGGTTTAATGCCTTCCTGTAACCACAGAGAGATAACTTCAAGGATGCCTGTCTGGCGATGCATTTTGGCATCCATTCGCCCAACTAATTGCCCACGATGTAATAACGGCAGAACAAAATAGCCATACTGGCGTTTCGGCGCAGGGGTATAGCACTCCAGCCGGTAGCTAAAATCAAAAAGCTGCTCTGCGCGTTTGCGATCCCAGACAACAGGATCAAAAGGCGAAAGTACCGCGCTGTGCGTTGCAGTGAGCTTTCCGGCCAGCGCACGCTCGAGTAGCGGCAGCAAATCAGCATGCAACCAAAGATTGCCCAATTTTTCAACATGCACAGCAATGATTTGCTGCAGTTCAGCCCTCGCTTCGCGCCAAGCCGCCAGTGCCGGACGTTTCAGCCGATAGTAATCTGCCAGCCACTGTTCGCGGAATATGCCCAGGCTACGCGCACTGTTATCCAGCATGATGATTTCTGCTTCTGTTTGCGAAACGAGATCGCGCTCATCATCCCAGTCAGGCATGACACGGTGGGTTAAATCATAAACGCGCTGGAAGTTGCGCCGTTCAATCACCATCACCTTTCCGGCAGTAAATAAACCTTCCAGATGTCGTTTATGCGGCTTCCACTCCCACCAGCCGCTTGCCCCTTTACGAGGATGCTCAAAATCGGCTGAACGTACCGGCCCCTTATCATGAATATGCTGAATTAACTGTGCAATTTCCACCTCATGTTCCTGCATCCAGGCGTCTTTGTATTTCCAGCCCATTTTTTCAGGTGCCAGCATGCGGTGGCGAATAAGACGAAAATCGCTACGTGGCATAAAGCAGGCTTCATGCGCCCAGTATTCCATTAATTCGCCACGCGCCAGAGACTCATCCAGCCACTGGGCAGGATAATTTCCCAGACGACTGAAAAGCACCAGATATGGGCTACGGGCAACAATATTGATGGTATCGATTTGCAGCAAGGACATGCGGGAGATCGTTGCCGGAATATCCTCCAACGACGCTCGACGGCGGGGTTTGTTTAACAGGCCTTGCGCGGCGAGGTGAAGATTACGCGCATCAGCAAGAGAGAGGTGCGGCAGCGACATTCATGACTCCATCAATCGAACGCTGCCGCGGCGTAACTAGTTGCCAGAAGCCAGCGAGGTTAGTTGCGCAAGCAGTTTCGCTGGTTCATCACCTGAAAGCTGTGCGTCTACAGGCAAATACCACCAATTTTCTTCTGCAAAGGCCCGGCATTTCACCGCATCTTTTTCTGTCATTACCAGCGTTTGCCCGGCGCTGACCAACGCGCTGACATCCGCATGATTCAAAGACTGATGATCGGCCAGCGGTACACATTTTTCCGGTTGTACGCCACACATCTTCAGCGTGGCAAAAAAGCGCGGCGGATGACCAATCCCTGCCATCGCCACCACATGTTCAAGCTGAGCAACGTCACAACGCGTACCGGTACGTAAATTCACCGCCTGACCCGGCAGCAGATGCATGGGGATTTCACCGCTGCGGGGGACACCACCGTTGACGATTACCGCATCAACCGACTTTAAGCGCCCCGCTCGCTCACGCATTGGCCCCGCCGGCAACCACCAGCCATTGCCAAAGCGACGCACACCATCAATAACGACAATTTCCACATCACGCGCCAGACGGTAATGCTGTAAACCGTCGTCGGTTACGATGATCTGCACATCAGGGTGTTGCGCCAGAATGGCTTTTATCGCATCAGAACGCACGGGAGAAACCGCAACAGGCGCATCAGTGCGTTGATAAATCAACACAGGTTCATCACCCGCCTGTGCTGTGGTGGTATCTGCCGACAATAACAGCGGATAAGATTCAGCCTTACCACCATATCCCCGCGATACGACCCCCACGCAAATACCGCGCTGTTGCAACTGTTCCACCAGCCAGACAACGACCGGGGTTTTTCCGTTGCCGCCTGCGGTGAGATTACCAACCACGACAACCGGTACGGGGGCACGCCAGGCGCGCTTCAGTTTTAGTTTATAGCAAAGACGGATCGCGCCACTCACCAGGCCATACAACCAGGAGAGTGGCAGCAATAGCCGCCACAAAGGGGATTCACCAGACCAGATTTTTTCGATCATTGGCCAAACTGCATTTTGTGAAGTTGCGCGTAAACGCCACGGTGCTCAAGCAAATCGTTATGCGTACCGCGTTCCACAATGACACCATCCTCGACGACCACGATTTCGTCTGCCTTTTCAATGGTAGACAAGCGGTGGGCAATCACCAGAGAGGTACGGTTTTTCTGCAACTCATCCAGTGCCGCCTGAATCGCACGTTCGGATTCGGTATCCAACGCCGAGGTAGCTTCGTCCAGAATCAGAATCGGGCTATCACGCAACAAGGCTCGAGCGATAGCAATACGCTGACGCTGACCGCCAGAGAGCAGCACGCCGTTTTCACCAATCACTGTATCGAGACCGTTATCCATCTTATTGATGAAGTCCATGGCGTAGGCCATACGCGCCGCTTCTTCAATTTGCTCACGGCTGTACTGTTCAGTCCGTGCGTAAGCAATGTTGTTGGCAACCGTATCGTTAAACAGATGGACATTCTGCGACACCAGAGCAACCTGGTTACGTAACGACGCCAGGGTATACTCGCGCAGATCGTGACCATCCATCAGGATTTCGCCTTCATCAATATCGTAAAAACGCGTGATCAGGCTGGCGATGGTTGATTTACCTGAACCAGAGCGTCCAACTAGAGCAACCGTCTTCCCTGCCGGAATTTTCAGGTTGATGTTACGCAATGCGGGTACGTCACGTCCCGGATAAGTAAAGGTGACATTGCGGAATTCCACGTCGCCAGTCGCACGCTCGATCACGCGCTTACCTTCGTCTTTCTCCTGCTCACTGTCCAGAATGGTAAACAGCGTCTGACAAGCCGCCATACCGCGCTGGAACTGGGCGTTAACGTTGGTCAGCGATTTCAGCGGACGCATAAGTGCAATCATTGAAGAGAAAACAACGGTAATCGTACCGGCAGTCAGGCTATCCATGACACTTGGGAAGCTTGCCGCATACAGAACAAACGCCAGCGCCAAAGAGGCGATCAGCTGAATGATCGGATCAGAGATGGAAGAGGCTGAAACCATTTTCATCCCCTGAAGACGCATTCGGTTGCTGACTTTATCGAAGCGTTTCGTTTCCACTTCCTGACCACCGAAAATCAATACTTCTTTATGGCCTTTCAGCATTTGTTCGGCGCTGGTGGTCACCTGCCCCATGGTGTTCTGCATGTTTTTACTGATATTGCGAAAACGCTTCGATACAACGCGAATCGCAATCGAAACAATCGGTGCCAGCACAATCAAAATGATCGACAGTTGCCAACTGTAATAGAACATCATGATGAACAGGCCGATGATCGACGCACCTTCACGCACAACAGTAATCAGTGCGCCGGAAGAGGAAGAAGCAACCTGTTCGGAATCGTAGGTGATACGTGACAACAGCGTACCCGTTGACTGTTTGTCAAAGAATGAAACCGGCATTCCCATCATGTGACCAAACAGGCGGCGACGCATGGTCATTACCACCTTTCCTGATACCCAGGAGATACAGTAGCTGGAGACATAGCTGGTGATACCACGCAAAATCATCAGCCCGATCACCACCAGCGGCATCCACACCAGCACGGAGCGATCTGTTTTACCAAAGCCATCATCAAGAAGTGGCTTAAGGAGCGATAACATGAAGGTATCGCTGGCTGCGTTGAGGATTAACGCTACGCCCGCCACGATCAGACCCGCTTTAAAAGGCGCAATGGTTGGCCACAGTCGGCGGAACGTCTGCCACGTAGAGAGATCTTTGTCGTTATGCATTCAAAAAACCAGCATTTGTTGAAATAGCCGCATATTCTACCCGTTATCCACTGGCACGCCAAACCACTGATGATACCAACGAGGTAAAATTTGCTCTCTGAGGCTGCTAATCCGCCAGCCTTGCGCTGAAAAATCGACCGTTATTTGACCCTGATGTGGAGTATCAAGCCACTTATAACCCTGTTGTTGATAGCGATGTTTAACTTTGCTTGAGGGCAGTCGCCATGCGTTATAGCGCGATGCCGATGCGAGTGCCACTTTTCCATTCACTCGCTGAATTAATGGCAACGATGATGAGGTATTACTGCCATGGTGAGGTACCTGAAGCAATGTTGCCTGCACTTGCTGCCAGTAACGGCTTAGCATCTTTTGTTCAGCGGGGGCTTCAATATCACCGGTTAGAAGAATGCTATTCGTCCCGTCATCAACCTTAACCACACAGGAATGGTTATTTCCTTTATCGTTGCTAGCTTGTAAAGGCCAGTGCACGCTGAAACGCAATCCTTGCCATTGCCACGCTTCGCCACGCACACAGGGCTGATGGTGTTCCCAGTTTAACGGACTTCTGATCCATAACATCGGCCATGTATGCAATATTGAGTCCAGCCCTCCCCGGTGATCCAGATGTTCATGACTCAGAATAACGCCTTCCGGTTCAAGATTATGCCAGTGGAGCCAGGGGATAATCAGTTGTTGCCCACTATCCCCTTCAGGCCAGGCCAGTCCCGTGTCATAGAGAATCGCTTTGCCGTTTCTGGCTATCACCATTGCCAGCCCTTGCCCGACATCAAGCATGTACACTTGCCACTCGTCAGGTCGAGGTTTTTGCCACAGCGGCCAGCACATCAGCAAGCCTCCAGCCACACACATTGCTGGCAACGTTCGCCAGGCGTTTAATCGCCATACCACCAGTAAGAACCATGGGGAAAATGATAGCCATTGCCAACGTTCAGCAATGTTGATCCACCCTTCCGGCAAACTCTTTAACCCCCAGAAAAGTAAAGCCAAAGACCGGTCGGCAAGAAACCATAATCCCTCTTCCAGGATTAACGGCCCGCTTAAATGCACAACCATAGCGGCGAGGATCAACGGAACCGTGATAAATGTCACCAGGGGAATTGCAAATAGATTTGCAATAAACGAGGTCAGACTAATGCCATGAAATATGACGATTTGCACGGGCATAAGCAGGAGTGTGATTCCCAGTTGCAGATGGATGAGGGAAACAAGTGCACGCAATACCGGCGGCAGTTGCCACTCAGGACCGGGAAACCACTGATACCAAAAAATCAGTGCCGCGACCGCAGCGGCAGAGAGCCATAAACTTTGCGAGAGAATGGCAACAGGATCCATCAGCAAAATTGCCGCCAGACAACATATCCATACATCCCAGCCACTCCATTGTCGCCCACTTAACTTAAGCATTCCCCACGTAGCAAGCGCCACCACGGTACGCAATGCAGGAGGTTGCATCCCAGTCAGCCAGGCATAAAAAGCAGCACAGCAGATTCCGCCAATTAATGGCATTTGCCAGTGGATCCAGCGCCCAGGCAGAAAAACTTGCCCACCGCGAATGAGTCCGGCAGCCAGCAACGCCGCAAAAGCGATATGCAATCCCGATATCGCCATTAAATGCGCCGTTCCAGTATCGCGCATGATATTTTTGATTTCTTTGGGAACGGATAACCGTTCCCCCATACCTAAACCAAGAATAACCGCATTCCACGGATAGGGTTGCAGCGTTGTTTGTAATGACGCCAGATACTGTGCACGCAGGCTACAATTCGGTTCAATGACACTTGCCTGCAGAAAACGGCCGGTGAGCGGTTGATGCTGGGCAATGGCATAACGCTGGCTATCAAAGCCGCCATCATTAAGTTGACCATGAACTGCACGAACTTTGAGTTTCATTGACCATACTTGTCCGGCACAAACCGCTTGCGGAAGATATTCGCCATACAGTACGAGGCCTGGCGCAGGGAATATACGTCGACTTTGTAGATGAGTGATTTGACCGTAATGAGTGGTCATGCCGTCAGTAGCAGTGATCTCAACTATTGCATCCTGCGTCGCGCCAGTTAAGGTTTCTCCTGCCCACAAAATTTGCTTTGCTGCTAATATGCCCCAAACGAAAAACAGCAACGTCAGCGCGATATAACGGACGGTTTTAACAGGGATAAATGCCAGTACACAGGCGAAGAGAGTCAGAAACGCAAGGGTTACTGTCCCTGGCAATTGGGGCAAAATCAGCAACGGAAAAATTCCGCAAATTATGCATACGCCGACTGTCGTTATTTTCATGCACCCTCCCTGTTTATAGAAAGTGTGCAACTTTGTTGAACGGTTGTCTGGTGGGTGTTTTGCGTTCCCCGAGGCACGTTCAGAAGAATTTAACGATAGGGTGAAAACTGCTCAAAACTCTGCGAGGCAGCTTCCAGTTCCAGATTAGAGAAATGAAAAAAGCACCCGACAGGTGCTTTTCTCGCGTTCAAGTTTGAGTAAAAACTTAACCGTAAATATTGGCGCGATCGCGCAGTTCTTTACCTGGTTTAAAGTGAGGAACGTATTTTCCTTCCAGTTCTACTTTATCGCCAGTCTTCGGATTACGTCCGGTACGTGGTGCGCGGTAGTGCAAAGAGAAACTGCCGAAACCGCGGATTTCAATACGCTCGCCCTGCGCAAGAGTCGAGGCCATATGCTCCAGCATCTCTTTTACTGCATCTTCAACCGTCTTGGCGGGAATGTGCGATTGCTGGGTGGCAAGTCTTTCTATCAATTCTGACTTGGTCATGATTCCTCCGGTTCCTTAAAGGCAAATTAAGCGGCTGCTGTTGCTGCATTGATTAAGGGCGGCCGTAGCCGCCCTTAGTGCTTGATTACAGGACGAAACCTGCAATCTGTCAAGTAAACTCAACAAACTTCGGAATAAAAATCCCGAAGAGTCAGAGAATTACTCGCCTTTAGCTGCTTTGAAAGCTTCAGCCATTGCGTTGTTGGAGAAGTTTGCATCTTCCTGTTTGTTAACAGTTGCGATTGCATCTTTCTCGTCAGCTTCGTCTTTCGCACGAACAGACAGGCTGATTGCGCGGTTTTTACGATCAACGCCGGTGAATTTAGCTTCAACTTCGTCGCCAACGCTCAGAACCAGGGTAGCGTCTTCAACGCGGTCACGGGATGCTTCAGAAGCACGCAGGTAACCTTCAACGCCGTCAGCCAGTTCTACGGTTGCGCCTTTAGCGTCAACTGCAGTTACTTTACCGGTTACGATAGCGCCTTTCTTGTTCAGAGCAACCCAGTTGTTGAACGGATCTTCTGCGAGCTGTTTAACGCCCAGGGAGATACGTTCACGTTCTGCGTCAACCTGCAGAACAACTGCAGCGATTTCGTCGCCTTTTTTGTATTCACGAACTGCTTCTTCGCCTGCAACGTTCCAGGAGATGTCAGACAGGTGAACCAGGCCGTCGATGCCGCCGTCCAGGCCGATGAAGATACCGAAGTCAGTGATAGACTTGATTTTACCTTCAACACGGTCACCCTTGTTGTGGGTTTCCGCGAACTGCTGCCACGGGTTAGCTTTGCACTGTTTCAGACCCAGGGAGATACGACGACGTTCTTCGTCGATATCCAGAACCATAACTTCCACTACATCGCCAACGTTAACAACTTTGGACGGGTGGATGTTTTTGTTGGTCCAATCCATTTCGGAAACGTGTACCAGGCCTTCAACGCCTTCTTCGATTTCAACGAAGCAGCCGTAGTCGGTCAGGTTGGTCACGCGACCAGTCAGTTTGGTACCTTCCGGATAACGTTTAGCGATAGCTACCCACGGATCTTCGCCCAGCTGTTTCAGGCCCAGGGATACACGGGTACGTTCGCGGTCGAACTTCAGCACTTTAACAGTGATTTCGTCGCCCACGTTGACGATTTCGCTCGGATGCTTAACGCGTTTCCAGGCCATATCAGTGATGTGCAGCAGGCCGTCAACGCCGCCCAGATCAACGAATGCACCGTAGTCAGTGAGGTTCTTAACGATACCTTTAACTTCCATGCCTTCCTGCAGGTTTTCCAGCAGCTGATCGCGCTCTGCGCTGTTTTCGGATTCGATAACGGCACGACGAGAAACAACAACGTTGTTGCGCTTCTGATCCAGCTTGATTACTTTGAATTCAAGCTCTTTGCCTTCCAGGTGCAGAGTGTCACGCACCGGACGAACGTCTACCAGAGAACCTGGCAGGAACGCACGAATACCGTTCAGCTCAACAGTGAAGCCGCCCTTAACTTTGCCGTTGATAACACCGGTAACAGTTTCAGCATCTTCGTAAGCTTTTTCCAGCGTGATCCAGGCTTCGTGACGTTTAGCTTTCTCACGGGACAGCAGAGTTTCACCGAAGCCGTCTTCTACTGCGTCCAGAGCAACGTCAACTTCGTCACCTACCTGGATTTCCAGCTCGCCCTGGGCGTTTTTGAACTGCTCAGCCGGGATGGCGGACTCAGATTTCAGACCAGCGTCAACCAGTACTACGTCTTTGTCGATAGCAACAACAACGCCACGAACGATAGAACCCGGGCGGGTTTCGATTTCTTTTAAGGACTCTTCAAAGAGTTGAGCAAAAGATTCAGTCATGTTTAATCTTCAGGTTTATATTTAACGTCCACCTAGCTCCATGCCGGATGGGGTTGTTTAACATACCCGCTGTCATTCCATTGCAACGGGGGTACTGCAAATTCGGTCGCTTATGCGAGAGCCAATTTCTGGCGCGCGTATTGTAGCGCTTTTTCAATCACTTGCTCAATGCTTAAGGTGGTGGAATCCAACACTAAAGCATCGGCTGCCGGAACCAGTGGCGCTACCGCTCGGTTACGATCGCGGTCGTCGCGTTCTTTGATCTCGGCCAAAAGGCGCTCAAAGTTAACACTAAAGCCCTTCTCCTGCAACTGTAGCATGCGGCGATGCGCACGTTCTTCCGAGGAGGCGTCAAGGAAAATTTTCACTGGCGCATCAGGGAATACCACCGTTCCCATGTCGCGGCCATCGGCAATCAGGCCTGGTAATTCGCGAAACGCGCGTTGGCGACGCAATAATGCTTCACGAACGCGTGGGAATGCCGCGACTTGTGAGGCAGCATTCGCCACTTCCTGAGTACGAATTTCGCCGCTGACATCTTCCCCTTCGAGGATCACTTCCAGATTGCCATTGGTCGACACAAAACGTACATCCAGATGGGATGCCAGCGGCACCAGCGCATCTTCCGATGCAACATCAACATGGTGATGTAATGCCGCCAGTGCCAGTACGCGATAAATTGCACCCGAGTCCAGCAGATGCCATTGCAACGCTTCCGCCATAGCCTTACACAAGGTGCCTTTCCCTGCACCGCTTGGGCCATCAATGGTAATAACCGGGGCAATTGCCGTCATCTTTATCTCCTTAAAACAGGCGTACCGTTAACATAACCGCGCGCATTATACGCGCCGACGCCACAAATCGTTAACGTTGTGTGCAAAAACCAGTTTTGTCTGTATTCAGATGGGGATTTATTGCGCAATTATAGCGGGCTGGCAGAAGACCAGCCCGAAAGATGACAATGATTTACTTACCAGAGGCGATACGATCACGGATGTGTTGCGCACGCTCTGTTGATGGTGGGTGAGAGTCAAACATGGACTGGGTGCGACCGCCATCCAGGCTGGCCAATTTTTCAAAGCTGCCAACCAGCCCCTGGGTGCTGATGCCACGTTTCTTCAACAGATCAAAGGAGAAATCATCTGCTTCGGACTCTTTATCGCGGGAGTATTTCGCATTGATAGCGCCTTCTGCGATATCACCTAATTGTGAGCGAGAAAGCTGGGAAGCCACACCGCTGGTAGCGGAAATCGCATCACGTGCGGCAACGATCGCATAAGAAGCTTTCATTTCAGCCAGCGAGTGACCCAACGCGACGTGGCCCAGTTCATGACCCAGAACGCCTTCAATTTCGTTGTCGTTCATCATGTCCATCAGGCCACTGTAGACACGAACACAGCCGTTCGCCATCGCCCATGCGTTGACGTCGCTGGTCATATAAACCTTATAGTTGACCGGCGTGCCATTAATATTGTTACCCAATGCTTTGGCGATTTTTGCCAGACGTTTACCGTACTTGCTGGATTTACTTGCGACTTGATTGCCGCTGTCCATTTCGGCACAGCCCTGATTGGCAATCGCTTTTGCATCAGCATCGCTTAACGTTGCTGCTTTATAGGCATTTAAACCTGAGCTGATAGCCATATTGGTATCAATACCGTGGGTATTCTGACACCCTGTCAGTAAAGCTGCAGAGGCCGCAATCGCCAGCAGTAATTTAGTATTCTTCATGTGAATCATCCGTTGATTAATCATATATAAATATTATGTATCAATAACTTACATTGACAAACGACGCTACCATTAATCAAAATGACTCACAAGGTCCGAAAAAAAACGCCGGCAATGTGCCGTAATGCCAGTCAGTTAAGCAACTGACTGGCTCTTTTTCGGGGCTGTGGGGTATTTCCAGGGCCTCTCCTTTACCACTCTCGGGAAGGCCCTTTCCCTTCTTGTCGGTAA